>NZ_NBOB01000006.1:0-386346 GCF_002213185.1 Thioclava sp. JM3 | reverse complement strand
TTCTGTCGACCGTCATGTCTCCACGCCCTCCCAACTCATTGCGGCGAAAGCACCCTTCGAAAGACTGCTCCGCCGTCTATCTTCGACCGGAGTAGAAACCAACGCAGGTAACGCCCCAGACACTTCGACGCCGGACCTTAGAAGGGCCCCATGAAGGCGTTGTAGCGGGAGTGTAATGCGTTCACATTCTGGGTGTGAAATGCTTTCTGCGTGGCCTGTTTGCCTGGCTTGTTCTTCTTGGTGAGGAGAACGGCGCGCGGCTTGAAGTCGATACGGATGCTCGTCCGCGAATTTTGCCGCATTCGAAGGTCAAGCTTGTGGCCGAGGGATATTGGCTGCATTCATGAAATCGGAAGCAGAAAGGTCTGAAATCACTGATTTTTCTTTATTCACGCAGGCGCCGCCGAGAAAAAAGTCTCGGATTTACGACATCTTTTTTAGGAACCTGACGCGGCATTTTCCTTAGAAATAATAAAGACCTGCCGTGAGTATCACGACAGGCCCGATCTTTTGGGCCTCCCACCACGCGGAATGCGTCAGGATCGCACCGGGGCCTTTTCTCTGCCACCTGGGGATCAGATCATCGACGGCACGACGAGATCCGGCGGCCGGTGACCGTCGGCGAAGGTCTTGATATTGACCAGTACCTTCTCGCCCATCTCAACACGTCCTTCGACCGTGGCCGAGCCCATATGGGGCAGCAGCACCACGTTCGGCAGCTCGCGCAGACGCGGATTGACGTCCGCGCCATGCTCGAACACGTCGAGCCCGGCCCCGGCCAGCTCGCCCGCCCGCAACGCCCGTGTCAGCGCGTTTTCGTCGATCACCTCGCCCCGCGACGTATTCACGATCACCGCCTCGCGCTTGAGCATCTTCAGCCGCCGCGCATTGAGCAGGTGGAAGGTAGACGGCGTGTGCGGACAGTTCACCGAGATCACATCCATCCGGCTCACCATCTGGTCGAGGCTGTCCCAATAGGTCGCTTCCAGCTCGTCCTCGATATCCGGGTGAACCTTGGTGCGGTTGTGGTAGTGAATCTGCATCCCGAACGCCTTGGCGCGCCGCGCCACCGCCTGACCGATCCGGCCCATGCCGAGAATGCCCAGCCGCTTTCCACCAATCCGATGGCCCATGAAGGCGGTGGGGGCCCAGCCCTTCCAGTCGCCCGCCTGCATATGCGCGAGCCCCTCGGGAATGCGTCGTGTCACCGCCAGCATCAGCGCGATCGTCATATCCGCCGTATCATCGGTGACGACACCGGGCGTGTTCGACACCAGCACCCCGCGCTGACGCGCCGAGGACACGTCGATATGATCGACCCCGGCGCCGTAATTTGCGATCAGTTTCAGGCGCTCGCCAGCCTGCGAGATCATCGACGCATCGATCCGATCGGTCACGCAAGGCACGAGAACATCGGCGCGCTTCATCGCCTCGACAAGGTCCTCCCGGCTCATCTTGCGATCGTCGTGATTGAGCTCGACCTCGAACAATTCCTTCATCCGGGTCTCGACGACCTCGGGCAGGCGTCGCGTCACGACAACACTCAGGCGCGGTGCAGGCATCTCGGTCCTCTCCTCTCTTCCATCGCGGGGCGGTTGGATGCAAACTGCCCCTCAACGCGGGCAGGCACAAGGCCCGGCAAGAGCAGTAATGGCCGAAATCGACACGCGAGCGCAATTTTATTGCGCACCGGATGTCGCAGACCCGCGGATCAGCCGACGGGCGGGCCGGGATATGAGGCGGATGATGACGGGCAGCAAAATCCTCGCGGCGGTATCCTCAATTGCGATTCTGGTGGGTGCGGTCTGGAGCGTGTCGGGCAATGCCTCCGGCGCGCAATCGAAACCCGACGCGGCACGCTCTCGGACGGCTGCAAGCGGCCAGACCAACAAGCCCCAAGCGAAGCCCGCGGCCGAACCCGATGGCAATGGCCCCGACGTGCAACTGTCGAAACCGCAACATCGCGGCCCCGTCACCCACCTGCCGATCCCGCGCTACGTCTCGCTCAAGGGCTCGAAGGGAAATGTGCGCCGCGGCCCGTCCCTGTCGCACCGGATCGACTGGGTCTTCACCCACCCGGGCATGCCGCTGAAAGTCACCGCAGAATTCGGCCACTGGCGGCGCGTCGAGGATAACGAAGGGCAAGGCGGCTGGATTCACTACACGCTGATCTCGGGCGTCCGGAACGTGATCGTCATGCAGGACATGGTCTCGCTCCATGCCCGTCCCGATCCGAAATCCGCGGTCACTGCCAAGGCGCAGGCCGGAGCGATCGCGCAGCTGGGGGCCTGCACCCACGATTGGTGCGAAATCTCGGGTTCGGGCGCGGATGGCTGGTTACCCAAGACGGAAATCTGGGGCGTCGACCCCGACGAGACCCGTGACTGAGACGCTCTCCTGCGCTAGAGCAACGGCGCAAAGGTAGAGGCGGCGGCGATGGCCTATAGTGAAAACGAACACCGGATGAACACCTCGGCGGGTCTGGCCTCGGTCGGCACCGCCGCGCTGCTCGTCGCGATAAAGGCCTGGGCGCTGTGGCAGACCGGGGCGCTCTCCGTGGGCGCCTCGCTGGCCGATAGCGCGGTGGACCTGCTGATCTCGGGCGCGGGGCTGCTGGCGATCCTCTATGCCGCGAAACCCGCCGATGACGATCACGCTTTCGGGCATAGCTCGGCCGAAGACCTCGCGGCCCTCGGTCAGGCGCTGATCGTGCTGGGCGCAGGCGCCACGATCGGCATCACCGGGATACGGCGGCTGATGGCGCCTTCGCCCCCGCCGCTCGCCGCAGAGGGGCTTGGGATCGCGGTGATGGTCGCCTCTGCGGTGGTCACCTTCGGATTGATCTGGTGGCAGGGCCGCGTGGCAAAGGCGACCGGCAACAAGGTCGTCGCCGCCGACCGGCTGCACTATGTGGGCGACCTGCTGCCGACACTGGGCGCGATCCTCGCGCTCTGGCTCTCGCATGCCTTTGGCTGGGGCGACGTGGACAGCATCGTCGCCCTGATCGCCGCCGCGATCATGCTAGCCGGCGCGGCGAAGATCTTCATTGGCGCATGGCACGCCCTGATGGACCGCGCAGCCCCTGACGACGTGATCGAAGGCATCGTCAAGATCGCCCGCGACTGGCCCGATGTGCGCGGCTTTCACGATCTTAAAACCCGCACCGCCGGCGCGCAGATCTTCGTAAACCTGCATATCGAACTCGACGGGGATCAGACGCTGGAGGAAGCGCACGACATCGGCGCCGCGCTCAAACGCGCCATTGTCGCGGCCTATCCGCAGGCCGACGTCATCATCCACAAGGATGTCTATCGGGGCTGAGCGCGGAGGGGGCGCTGCCCCCACGGCTTGCGCCGCCCCCCGGGATATTTTGGCCAAGAGGAAGGCAGATCGTCTTGCTTCCAACTGCCTCAAATATCCCCGCCGGAGGCTCCGACATCACCACCCGCTCAGGCGGCCGGATCAAGCAGCCCGCGACCCTTCAGCAGAGGCTCGACCCCCGGCATCTTGCCCCGGAACTCGGTATAAAGTTCTTCCGGCGGCCGCGAATTGCCCGCAGACAGAACGAAGCGTTCGAGTTTCGCCGCCGTTTCCGGGTCGAACACGTCGCCCGCTTCCTCGAAGGCCTCGAACGCATCGGCATCCATCACCTCGGACCACATGTAGCTGTAATAGCCCGCCGAATAGCCGTCCCCCGAGAAGACATGCGAGAAATGCGGCGTCGCGTGGCGCATCCGGATCGCGTGGGGCATGCCGATCTCGCGAAGCACCTCGGCTTGTTTCGCCATCGGATCTTCCGGGGCCGCACCCTCGTGGAAAGCCAGATCGACCAGCGCCGAACCGAGATATTCCACCGTCGAGAAGCCCTGGTCGAAAGTGGCAGCACCCTTCAGCTTCTCGCGCAGCTCCGTCGGCATCGGCTCGCCCGTCTTGTAGTGGCGCGCGTGTTTTTCGAGCGTCTCGGGCACGTCGAGCCAATGCTCGTACAGCTGGCTCGGCAGCTCCACGAAATCGCGTGCGACCGAGGTGCCTGATAGGAACTGATAGGTCACGTTGGACAGCATCTGGTGCAGCGCATGGCCGAATTCGTGGAACAGCGTGCGTGCGTCGTCATGCGACAGAAGCGCCGGATCGCCCTTGGCGAAGTTGCACACGTTTACCACGATCGGCACCGGCGCGCCGCCCAGCTTGCGCTGCGAGCGCATCGCCGAGCACCACGCGCCAGACCGCTTCGAACCGCGCGCGAAATAGTCGCCGAGGAACACGGCCAGAACCTTGCCCCCGCGCGACACTTCCCAGCCACGCACGTCCGCATGATAGAACGGCCCGTCGATCTCCTTGAACTTCAGCCCGAAGAGCCGGTTCGCCGTATCGAAGGCCGCACCGATCATCGCGTCGAGCGAGAGATAGGGCTTGATCTGCCCCTCGTCGAAATCATGCTCTGCCACGCGGCGCTTCTCGGCATAGTAGCGCCAGTCCCACGGCTCCAGATCGCCATTGATCCCGTCGGCGTGCATCATCTCGGCCAGCTTCGCGGCATCGGCCTCGGCGGCGGCCTTCGCAGGTGCCCAGACCCGCATCAAAAGATCGCGCACCGCTTCGGGCGTCTTGGCCATCTCGGGCTCCAGCTTGTAGGCGGCGAAGCTCTCGTAACCCAGCAGCTTCGCGCGTTCCTCGCGCAGCTTGAGCACCTCGGCGGCGATCTCGCGATTGTCGGTCTCGCCGCCATTCGCGCCGCGCGCGGCCCAGGCCTCGTAGGCGATCCGGCGAAGCTCGCGATTGGGCGAGAATTGCAGGAAGGGCACGATCAGAGAGCGCGAGAGCGTCAGCACCGGCCCGTCCTGCCCACGCTCCTTGCCCGCCGCGCGGGCGGTATCCACGACGAAATCGGGCAGCCCTTCGAGGTCTTCCTCGGCCAGCGGGCGGAACCAGCCGCTTTCATCGGCCAGCAGGTTCTGACTGAACTGCGTGGTGATCGAGGCGAAGCGCTGCTTGATCTCGCGCATCCGCTCGGCCTCGGCCCCTTCCAGCGCCGCGCCGGAACGGGTGAACATCTGATAATATTGCTCCAGAAGCCGGTCCTGCTCCGGGCCAAGTCCGAGGCTCTCGCGGTCCTGCCAAAGCTGGTCGATCCGCGCAAACAGCGCCTTGTTCATCGTGATCTCGGAGGAAAACGCCGCGAGCTTCGGCGCCAGATCGCGCATCAACTCCTGCCGCGCGGGCGTCGCATCGGCGCCGGCGAGGTTGTAGAACACGCCCGCGACCTTTTCGAGCGCCTCTTCAGCCAGTTCCATCGCCTCGATCGTATTGACGAATGTCGGGGCGTCGGGCGAGTCCGCGATTGCCGCGATATTGGCGCGCGCCTCGGCCAGCGCAGCATCGAAAGCAGGCGCGAAATCGGCATCTGAAATCTCGGTGAAGGGCGGCAGTTCGTAGGGGCCGGTCCAGTCGGCGAGAAGCGGGTTGGTCATGGCGTGTCTCCTTTGCATCGCAAGCTAGGACGCACGCTCAGGATTGACCATCCCCCGCGCCGCGCCCTTCGCCGCAAACCGCGCAATCGGCGCGCCGCTTCACGCCGAACTGACGGCTCTCGCCCCAGAGGGCGTCGTAGATCATCAACCGTCCGCGCGCGGATTGCCCCGCGCCGGTGATCTCCTTGATCGCCTCGGTCGCCATCATCGAGCCCACAACGCCCGGCAACGCGCCGACCACCCCCGCTTCGGCGCAGGTGGGCGCAAGACCCGCCGCCGGTGCCTCGGGGAAAACACAGGCGTAACAGGGCGCACCCTTCGCTGGATCATAGAGCGAGAGCTGCCCTTCCCATTGCGTGATCGCGCCGGAAATCAACGGCGTGCCCGTCGCCACGCAGGCCGCGTTCACCAGATAGCGGGTGTCAAAATTGTCGGTCCCGTCGAGGACGAGGTCATATTCTGCAACCAGCCCTTCGGCATTCGCGGCGCTCAGGCGGCGGTTATAGGGCAGCACCTCGATATGCGGGTTGAGCGCCAGCATCGCTTTCTGTGCGGAGAAGACCTTGGGCATCCCGAGATCGGCGTCGCGGTGGATCACCTGCCGCTGCAGGTTGGAATTCGAGACGACATCGTCATCCACGACACCTATCCGCCCCGCCCCGGCAGCGGCGAGATAGAGCAGCGCGGGCGAGCCCAGCCCCCCGGCGCCGACCACCAGAACCTTAGCCTGTTTGAGCCGCTTCTGCCCCGGCCCGCCGATCTCGCGCAGCATGATGTGGCGCGCGTAGCGGTCCAGTTCCGCCTCGGAAAAGCTGCCCGGTTTGGCGGCTGGCGACTGCGGCTCCTTCGCCTCGGCTCTCGTCCGGATCGCCCCGAGCATCCGGCGATAGATCAGCACCAGCGCGACCACGACACCGAGGCCAATCCACCCCGCAAGCGAACCGCCCAGAACACGCCCGATGGGAGAAAATCCCGGGATCGGCAGATGCGCGACCACCAGCGCCGCCCAGACCAGCACCAGCATCCCGAAGATCGCACGGGCAGACGCTTTCATCACCAGTCCGAGCCCGAGGATCGCCGCCATGAGAGTGAGTCCGAGCATGCCTCAGCCCTTGCCGGTCGAGCCGAAACCGCCTGCGCCGCGTGCGGTGTCACCCAAAGTGTCGGCGACCTCGAAGCGCGCCTGCACCACCGGCGCGACGATCGCCTGCGCGATGCGCGCCCCATGCTCGATCAGATAGGGCTCTTGGCCGAGGTTGATCAGCAGCACCCCCAGCGGCCCGCGATAATCGGCGTCGATCGTCCCGGGCGTGTTGGCCAGGCTGATCCCGTGTTTGTACGCAAGCCCCGAACGCGGACGGATCTGCATCTCGAACCCTTCGGGGATCTCGACTCGCAGCCCTGTCGGAATGATCGCGCGCTGCATCGGGCCGAGCATGACGCCGCGCGCGCGATCCTCGGGCGGGAGATTGGCGCGCAGGTCGGCCCCGGCGGCGCCGTGGGTCTCGTAGCGCGGCAGGGCAATCTCGTGATCGGCCCAGTCTTCGTGCAGAACCTTGATGATCGGTGTGCTCACGTGTCCCTCTCCTGCCCGATGTCGCGCGGGCGTCAATTGCAGATGCCTCCGGCGGGGATATTTGGACCAAGCCGAAAGAGGGGCGCTTCGCTTCGGCTTGGCATAAATATCCCCCGCGGAGCGTCCCCTAACCCGTCGCCGCGCCCAAGGCTGCCGCGATGCGCGCAGCCAACCGCCGCGCAACCTCGTCCTTGCCCGTCCGGTCCCAGCTTTCCGCGCCGGTCTCGTCGATGATCGTCACCGCATTCTCGGTGCCGCCCATAATCCCGGTCGCGGGACTCACGTCATTGGCGACGATCCAGTCACAGCCCTTGCGGGCGCGTTTGTCCGCCGCAAAGCGCGCGACATCGTGGGTCTCGGCGGCGAAGCCAACCACGAGACCCGGGCGGCCCTCGCCCATCTTCGAAACTGTGGCGAGAATGTCCGGGTTCTCGGCAAATTCCAGCGCGGGCGGCGCGCCGGTGCCGTCCTTCTTCATCTTCCGCTCGGCCGCGTTCGCGACGCGCCAATCCGCCACGGCGGCAGCAAAGATCGCGGCCTCGGCAGGCAGCGCGGTCTGCACCGCGTCGAGCATTTCGCGAGCGGTCTCGACCTTGATCACCTTCACGCCCGCAGGGGGCGCAACCGTCGCGGGACCGGTGACGAAGGTGACAGTCGCGCCGAGGTCGCGCAGGGCTGCGGCAATCGCCGTGCCCTGCGCGCCCGAGGAGCGGTTCGCTATATAGCGCACCGGGTCGATCGGCTCATGGGTGGGCCCCGAGGTCACGAGGATATGGCGGCCTTTCAGCGGACCGTCGGACAGCGCCGCACCGATCGCCGCGAGGATCGCCTCGGGCTCGATCATCCGGCCCTCGCCGAATTCGCCACAGGCCATGTTGCCCTCGGTCGGGCCTGCGAAGATCACGCCGTCGGATTTGAGCGTCGCGATATTGCGCTGCGTTGCGGGATGCTCCCACATCCGCACGTTCATCGCGGGCGCGATCAGCACACGCTTGTCCGTCGCGAGCAGCAGGGTCGAGGCGAGGTCATTGGCCAGACCGTGCGCCATCTTCGCCATCAGGTCGGCGGTGGCCGCCACAACGACGACCAGATCGGCGGCGCGCGACAGTTGGATATGACCGATCTCGGCCTCATGCGTCAGATCGAAAAGGTCGGAATGCACGGCCTCGCCCGCAAGCGAGGACAGGGTCAGCGGGGTCACGAACTCGGCGCCGGCCTTGGTCAGGACCGGGCTCACCGAGGCTCCCGCACCCCGCAGCAGTCGGATCACCTCGGGCGCCTTGAAGGCGGCGATGCCGCCGCCGACGATCAACAGGATGCGTTTGCCGGCAAGCATTTGCCTCTCCGTGAAACTCTCTCAGATGGTCTAAGCGCCGGGGCGCATTGGTGCAAGGATCACTTGAACGCCGCGCAGGGATCGGCGCGCTCGGTCGGGGGCGTCACGATCCAGTCGTCATAGGGCTGTGGGCCGGGATCGGCACCCGGTTCGGCCTCGATCTGGCCGATCGCCACGACCTTCGCCTCCGGGTCTGCCTTGCGCAGAAGCGCGGGGACCGCGAGGTCGGTTCTGGCATGGCCCGAGCCGGTGACCACCGCGACCGGGCCGCCGGTTTCCTTCAGCGCCTTCAGAGCGACCCGGGCGAAGGCGGCGTCGCGGAAACGTTGCGCGGCGACCATGCCGGGGAGCAGATCGACCGGAAGCGCGTTACAATGATCTTCCTGCGACTGAGCTTCCAGCTTGGCCTGCAACGCGTCGGGATAGGGTTGATCGAGCCCGTAACGCGCAGCGCCCTCGCCGAACACCTCCGGTAGCGGCTTGGTCATCGCGGCGCGCACTGTCTCGCGCGGCTGCGCGGCGCCATAGACTTTCGCATCGCCCAAAGCCTCGAAAATCGGATAGTAGATCGCGAAATCGGGCCAGCCCGAGTTATTCCAATCCAGCGCCTTTTCCAGCGCCCCCTCTTCCTTCAAAAGCGCCGGCGTGATCTTCGCGGCCTGCTCGGGCGTCAATTGCTCGAACACCACAGCGGCGGGCTTCAGCGCCTTGATCGCCCGCGCCTGATTGAGGTGATGGGTGGGGTTGTCGTGAATCTCGCCCAGAACGACAATATCGCCCGACAGCGTATCGAGCTGGTCGGGCGATATTTCCGCAGCTTGAGCGGAACCTGTCAGCGACAGCAGGCAGATAGCGGCGAGAAACTTCCTCATATGAAGAAGCTTTGCACCTCGCCCTGATGTGTTTCAAGCGATTTGCGCATCTTGCCGAAGGCCTGCGCTTCGAGCTGACGAATGCGCTCTTTCGAAAGACCCAATTCTTCACCGAGGCTTTCCAAAGTGCGCGGCTCGTCGATCAGGCGACGCTCGCGGACGATGTAGGCTTCGCGGTCGGTAAGACGCTCCATCGCCTCGCCCAACCAGACTTTCATCGTCTGGCCGTCATGGGTGTCGGCCACGGTTTCCTCCGGGCTCGCGCCATCGTCTTCCAGTGTGTCGACCCATTCGCGGCCTTCGTCTTCGCTGGACTGCGTCGCGTTGAGCGAGAAGTCGGAGCCGGACAGGCGGCCCTCCATCATCTCGACGTCGGCAAGCGGCACGCCGATCACCTCGGCCACGCGCTGCCGCAGCTGCATCGCGTCGAGCTGCTCGCCCTCTTGCTGCGCCTCGCGGGTCAACTGAGCCTGAACGCGGCGCATGTTGAAGAACAGCGCTTTTTGCGACGAGGTGGACCCGGTGCGCACCATCGACCAGTTCCGCATTACGAATTCCTGGATCGAGGCCTTGATCCACCACACGGCATAGGTCGAGAAGCGAACGCCGCGTTCCGGATCGAACTTGTCGGCGGCCTTCATCAGACCAAGTGACGCTTCCTGAATGAGATCGTTCATCGGGGCGCCGTAGCGGCGAAACTTCGACGCCATCGAAATCGCCAGGCGCATGTAAGCGGTCACAAGTCGATGGAGAGCCTGCTCATCCCGATGATCGCGCCACGCGCGCGCCAGTTCTGCTTCGGTGTCAGCGTCCAGGAACTCTGCCCGCATCGCTTGGCGTGGCAGGGTTTCATCGGTCATACCATCAAGTGCCATTTACAATCTCCCTGGGGTGTCCAGCCCAAACCGGCGCAACCTTGAATTGGGTGGCTGCTTTGCCCACCCAATGCGAATGACATGAATTAGTTCCTCACGGAAATGTTGAATTTTGCTTGAAACTTTGTGCGCGTGGCGCACTTGACGACGTTTTCAAGCGAAAAATGAAAGAAATTCATACCCCTACGGAAGGACCATCACTCCTTCTTGAGCACGACATATCATAAGCCTGCTCACGGACACTTGAGAAACTGTAACGCAACGCGTTGATCTTGTGCGCGAAATTGAAGCGAGCGCTGTGCGGATATGCAGAAAATGCAGGTTCTCGTGGAGATTTCGGCAGCTTTCCCCCAGGCGCCTTTCGCCCCTGAGTCGAGGTTCGGGTGCCGCCTCTCGGCCTCGGCGACCGTTAACCAATCCTAAACCATGATCGCGCTACCCATCGACGAGGAGGCGTGGGAGAACCGATGGTCAGCCAGAGCTACACGGTGGCGTTCGAGGGGGTGGAAGCCCGCCTCGTGGAGGTGCAATGCGCGCTCTCCGAAGGCATGCCCGGCTTCGCGGTCGTGGGTCTGCCCGACAAGGCGGTCTCCGAAGCGCGCGAGCGGGTGCGCGCGGCGCTCGGTGCGCTGGGGATCGCACTGCCGATGCAGAAGATCACCGTGAACCTTTCGCCCGCGGACCTGCCGAAAGAGGGCTCGCATTTCGATCTGCCCATCGCCCTGTCGCTGCTGGGCGCCATTGGCGTGGTGCCCCGCGACCGTATCGAGGCACTGGTCGCGGTGGGAGAACTATCGCTCGACGGACGACTGCTGCCGGTCGCGGGCGCCCTACCCGCCGCGATGGCGGCTGCCGCCGCGGACAAGGGGCTGATCTGCCCGAAAGGCTCCGGCGCAGAGGCCGCCTGGGTCGGCGCGACCGATGTAACGGCGCCGGAGACGCTCGGCGGCGCAATCGACCATCTCAGCGGTCGCCTGCCGCTGGAGCCTGCGCGACCGGGTCTGATCGAAGCGACCGCGCATCCGCGCGACCTGCGTGACGTGAAGGGTCAGGAGCGGGCGAAACGCGCGCTGGAAATCGCCGCTGCCGGACGCCATCACCTGATGATGATCGGCACGCCCGGCTCGGGCAAATCCATGCTGGCCGCGCGGCTGGCCTCTATCCTGCCGGAGATGCGCCCCGAGGAGATGCTGGAAACATCGATGATCCAGTCACTTTCGGGCCTGCTGGCCGAGGGAGGCATCTCGCGCACCCGCCCCTTCCGCGAACCGCACCACACCGCGTCGATGGCGGCGATGATCGGAGGCGGACGCGGCGCACGCCCCGGCGAGGTCAGCCTCGCCCATAACGGCGTCCTGTTCATGGACGAGTTCCCCGAATTCCCCCGCGCCGTGCTGGAGACTCTGCGCCAACCGATCGAAACCGGAGAAGTCGTCGTCTCGCGCGCCAACGCACATACGCGCTACCCCTGCCGCTTCCTGTTGATCGCCGCCGCGAACCCCTGCAAATGCGGCTATCTCGGCGATGCCGAACGCGCATGCCCCCGCGCGCCCGGCTGTGGTGACGACTATCTGGGCCGAATTTCAGGACCGCTGATGGATCGGTTCGATCTGCGCATCGAGGTGCCCCCGGTGCGCTATGCCGATCTCGACCTGCCCGCCACCGGCGACAGCTCCACAGAAGTGGCGGCGCGCGTCGCTGACGCACGCGAGCGGCAGGCCCAACGCTTCGCGGATCACCCGGAAATCCGCGTCAACGCCGAAGTCGAAGGACGGTTGCTCGAAGATATCGCAACGCCGGATACCGAGGGACGCGATCTTCTGGCGCGGATGGCGGAACGGGTCGGGCTCTCGGCGCGCGGCTACCACCGCGTCTTGCGGGTCGCACGCACGATCGCCGATCTCGATCACGCCGATAAGGTGCGCAAGCCACATATCGCGGAGGCGTTGAGCTATCGCCTCAGCGCTGTGGCAGGTTGAGCATCTTGCGCGCCGCGGCGGCCGCGTCTTCCAGCGCCTCGCGCGCCTCGGGAATCCGACCGTCGAAGAAATGCCAGACATGCGGCGTGTCGGGCCAGCTCTGCACGGTGACATCCGTACCGAAATCGCGCAGCCTTTCGGCCACGCGCAGCGAGTCGTCACACAGGATCTCGGCCATCGAATGCTGGATCAGCACCGGTGGCGGATCGGGAAATTCCGCGAAAAGCGGCGAGAAGCGCGGATCGGTCGGGTCATGGCCGCGCAGAACCATTTCGCAGGTGTCGCCAAGACGCTCGACCGGCAGCATTGCATCTTTAGAAGCGTTGAGGCGGAGGCTCTCGCCCGAACAGGTCAAATCCGTCCAGGGGGACAAAGCGATCACCCCGGCAGGCGGCGTGCCGCGCTGGCACAGGGCGCTGAGAAGCGCCAACGCCAAGCCGCCCCCCGCGCTGTCGCCTGCGAGCACGATCGCGCTAGGATCATACCCGGTTTCAACAAGCGCGTCGAAAGCCGCCGTCGCATCCTCGAGCGCGGCGCCCACCGGCGCTTCGGGCGCGAGGCGGTAATCCGGCACGATCACCTCGAGGCCGCTCAGCTTCGCCAAGCGCCCGGTGAGACCGCGATACATCCAAGGGGATCCGGTGACGTAACCGCCGCCGTGAAGATAGAGAATGACGCGCCCGGCCGCGCATTGTCCCGCGCGCAACGACAGTGCGTCACGCCCGGCCAGCCTGATTTGCAGACGACATATCTCTGTGGGCTCGCGCACGATCCAACTGGCTAATCTCTCGGTCCCGCGTCGCATTTGCGCAGGGCCGTGGAACCTGCGCACCATCGGTTTTGCGAAAGCCCGCAGCCAGAGATTGAGTAAAACCAGACGGATCGACATATCAGCTCCGTTTCGCTTCGATCGCCTCCCAGATCCGGGCGGTGATATTCACGCCGTCGAACCGTTCGAGCTCCTGAATCCCGGTGGGCGAAGTCACGTTGATTTCGGTCAGCCAATCGCCGATCACATCGATTCCGACGAAAATCTGACCCTTCTCGCGCAGATGCGGACCGATCCGCGCACAGATTTCTCGATCGCGCGCGGTCAGCTCGACCTTTTCGGGCCGGCCGCCGACATGCATGTTCGACCGCGTCTCACCTTCCGCAGGCACCCGATTGATCGCGCCCACGGGCTCGCCATCGACAAGAATGATCCGCTTGTCGCCCTTCGACACCGCGGGCAGGAATTTCTGCGCGATCAACGGCTCGTTGTTGATGCCGATGAAAAGCTCATGCAGCGACGACAGGTTGCGGTCGTTCGGATCGAGCCGAAACACCCCCGCTCCCCCGTTGCCATAAAGCGGCTTGAGGATGATATCGCCATGCTCGGCCTTGAAGGCCCGGATGGCCTCGAGGTCGCGCGCAATCAATGTCGGCGGCGTCAGGTCGGGGAAGTCGAGAACGAGTAGCTTCTCGGGCGAATTGCGTACCCAGAAAGGATCGTTCACCACAAGCGTCTCGGGATGTATGCGATCCAGCAGATGCGTCGTGGTGATGTAACCCATGTCAAAGGGTGGATCCTGCCGTAGCCAGACGACGTCCCAATCCCCCAGATCGATCTCGGCCTCTTCGCCCAACGAGAAGTGATTGCCCTTCTCGCGGCGCACCGTGAGCGGCCAGCCACGTGCATAAACGCGACCCTCGCGATAAATCAGACGACCCGGCGTGTAATAGAACAGCTCATGTCCACGAGCCTGCGCTTCTTCGGCGATCCGAAACGTGCTGTCAGCCTCGATATTGACCGCTTCGATCGGATCCATCTGGATCGCAACTTTCAAACCCATCCGCGCCCCCTGTTTCAGTGCAATCTTGATGCAATGTGGCGCGCCCGGATGCAACCTCAACCCATCGGCCGGTCACATTCCGAAATAGGCGTTCTCCAGAACCTTGATCTCCCCGATCTCATTGACCAGCGCGAGATCGAACCGAACCTTGCGATTGCAGTTGGCCGGAGCCGGATGGCGCATCAGGTATTCTTCGACCGAAACGCAAATTCGGCGCATCTGACGTTGCGAAAGACGTTCGGCAGCACGGGCATGGCTCCGCGATTTCTTCACTTCGATGAAGATCAGGGTGTCGCCCTCGCGCGCGATCAAATCGATCTCGCCGCCATATTTGCCGCGCCAGCGATGTTCCGACACCGCGCGGCCTTCTCTCTCGTAATGCAGCATCACCTGTTCTTCGGCGGCGAGACCCGAATGATACGACAGCGATCCACTCATTTCTTCTTCTCCATAGCCAGAGCGGCCTGATAGACCTTGCGTCGCGGCAAACCGGTCGCGCCCACGACGGCATCGACCGCATCGCGAAGCGACTCCCGCTCGAGCGCGGCGCTCAACCGGCGCTCCAGTTCCGCATCATCGACTTCGACCGCGTGCGGCCTGTCGACCACCACCACGATCTCTCCCTTGATCGGCGCATCAGCCACGCCTGCCGCAAGCTCTTCCAGCGTGCCCCGGCGCACCTCTTCGAACCGCTTCGTCAGTTCCCGGCACAGCGCCGCTTGCCTCTCCTTTCCCAGACTATGGGCCGCGTCAGCTAACATTTCCCTAATGCGTTTGGGGCTTTCATAAAAAACCAGTGTCGCGGGAATTTCCTTGAACTCGGCGAGCCAATTCCGCCGCGCGCCTTTACTGTTCGGCGCGAACCCGGCGAAGAGGAAGCGATCCGTCGGCAAGCCCGAGAGCGTCAGCGCCGTCAGCACCGCTGAGGGGCCCGGCGCACTGTAGAGCGGCAGCCCGGCCTCGATCACCGCGCGGCCGAGCTGATAGCCGGGGTCGGCGACCAGCGGCGTGCCCGCTTCGGAGGCATAAACCACCGACTTCCCGGCCTCGAGCGCGGCAAGGATTTTCGGCCGCATCGCGGCACCGTTATGGTCATGATATGCGAGCACCTGGCGCCCGTTGAGCGGTACTCCGTGAATCTCCATCAGGTGCCGCAGGCTGCGGGTATCCTCGGCCGCCAGAACATCGGCAGCGCGCAACATATCTAGGGCGCGCAGCGTGATGTCGCGGGCCGCTCCGATCGGCGTGGCGATGAAATGAAGCCCCGGGCTTAACGGCGCAGGCACCCCCTTGGTTCCGCCATTTTGCGCGTTTGCATCAGATACAACACCCTCGCCCATCGCCTGCCTCATCACTTGTGTGGATCGTTTACTTCACGCCTGCTTGTGCGTAGTCTCGATCGCGTCATCCGATCGCGGTTCGCAGGCTTTGCTTCAGTGCCCGGACCGGACGCCAACGCCCAAAAGGACGTATCATGTTTAATCTCATTCGTAACCCCCGCGCCCTCGCTGCGCGAATCGCAGCCCTCCTTGCTCTGGTCTGGCTCGCGGCCTGTCAGCCGGGGCCAATGGGCAATTCCGGCCAGAAGATCGACAGCAGCGCACCGGTCAAGGTCGCGCTTCTCGTCCCGTCGGGGTCGGGAAATGCGGGCGATGAGACTCTCGCACGGGCTCTGCAGAATGCGGCCAATCTCGCGATCCAGGACCTTAAGGGCACCCGCATCGACCTGCAGGTCTACAACACCGCGGGCAATCCGCAGCAGGCCGCCGCGATGGCGACCAAGGCTGCCGACGAGGGCGCGAAGGTCATCCTCGGTCCCGTCTATGCGCAATCGGCGAATGCGGCGGGTCTCGCGGTGGCCTCGCGCAACATCAACGTGCTTGCGTTTTCGAACAATACCAACGTCGCGGGCGGCAATGTCTTCGTGCTCGGCCCGACCTTCCAGAACACCGCCAACCGCCTCGTGAGCTTCGCCGCGCGTCAGGGCAAGCAGCGGATCATGGTCGTGCATGAGCAGACCACGGCAGGCGAAATCGGCGCGCAGGCGATCCAGACGGCGATCGCACGGTCGGGCGCTTCGCTCGCGGGCGTGGCCTCCTACCCGTTCTCGCAGCAGGGCGTGGTCGATGCGACGCCGCAGATCGCAAGCCGCGTGAAGTCCGGCGACGTCGATGCGCTGTTCCTGACCGCCGATACCGCAGGCGCGCTCCCGCTGCTCACGCAGCTGATGGGCGAGCAGGGAGTGACCCCGCAGACCACGCAATATATCGGCCTGACCCGTTGGGATATCCCGCCGGCGACCCTGTCGCTTCCGGGCACCCAAGGTGGATGGTTCGCCGAGCCCGACCCGGCGCTGCAACAGCAGTTCGTGTCGCGCTACACCGCCGCTTACGGGCAAGCGCCCCACCCGATCGCGGGCCTCGCCTATGACGGGGTCGCGGCGATCGGCGCGCTGGTGAAATCGGGCAATCCGAACGCGCTGACCAAGCAGGGCCTGACCCAGCGTTCGGGCTTCGTGGGCGTCAACGGCGTCTTCCGGCTCCTGCCCGACGGCACCAACGAGCGCGCACTCGCCGTAGCTCAGGTCCGCAACGGGCAGGCGGTCGTGATCGATCCGGCGCCGCGCAACTTCGGCGGTTTCGGCTTCTGATCCGGAGCGCCGCTACAGGAAAGGGCCCGCAAAGGGACGAGATCGCGCAGTGACCAGCATGACAGACACCGCCCCGGCATCGACCGGGGCGCCCCTCCTTCTGGATCAGCAGCGTCTGTTCGACGCGCTCGACGCCGCAACCTCCGGTGCAAGCGATCCCAAGGACATCCGGACCGCGACGGTGAACTTCCTCACCGAGGAGCGCCGCGCCGCCACCGCTGCGATCGAGGCTGATTTCGAGAGGCACCCGCGCGCGGCGCGCGACACGGTCGAAGCCTATGCCCAGATGACGGACGGGATCGTCCGGTCGGTGCTGCGCATCGCGACGACGCGTCTGCATCCAAGCGGCATCCGCACCGAGGCAGAGCGTTTCGCGGTGCTCGCCGTGGGCGGCTATGGCCGCGCCGAGATGGCGCCGCATTCCGATGTCGATCTGCTCTTCCTCACCCCTTACAAGGTCACCCCCTGGGCCGAGAGCGTCATCGAGTCGATGCTCTACATGCTCTGGGATCTGAAGCTGAAGGTCGGTCATTCGTCTCGGACGCTCGACGATTGCATCCGGCTCGGGCGCGAGGACATCACGATCCGCACCGCACTTCTGGAGCATCGCTGCGTCGGCGGCGACGATAAGCTGGCCGAGGCGCTGTCGCTGCGCCTTCACCACGACCTTTTCGAGGGGACCGAGGCCGAGTTCATCGAGGCCAAGCTTGAGGAACGCTCGCAACGCCACCGCCGGCAGGGCGGGCAGCGCTACGTGCTCGAACCGAACGTGAAAGAGGGCAAGGGGGGCCTGCGCGACCTGCAGACCCTCTACTGGATCGGCAAATACATCCATCATGTGGGCCGCGCCCGCGAATTGATGGAGATCGGGGCATTTTCGCCCGAGGAATACGAGACCTTCCACGAGGCCGAGAATTACCTCTGGGCGGTGCGTTGTCACCTGCATCTGATCTCCGGCCGCGCTTCGGATCAGCTGACCTTCGACATGCAGGTCGAGGTGGCCGAGCGCATGGGCTATCGCGATCTGGCGGGCCGCCGCGCGGTAGAGGTCTTCATGCAGGATTACTTCCGCCACGCGACCGCCGTGGGCGACGTGACCCGCATCTTCCTGACCAAGCTTGAGGCGCAGCACGTCAAAAGCGCGCCGATGCTGACGCGGATTTTCCGCCGGCGACGCAAGCTGAAGGCCCCCTATTGCGAAGAGAACGGACGCATCAACGTGGCCGACGAGAAGGCCTTCCTCTCCGATCCGGTCAACCTGCTGCGCCTCTTCGAAGAGGGGCTGCGCTCGGGGATGCTGATCCACCCTGACGCGATGCGGCTCGTCTCGGCCAATCTAGACCTGATCGACGACAAGGTGCGCACCAATCGCGAGGCGCAGCGTATTTTCCTCGATCTGCTCCTGAAGCACGGCAACCCGGAACGCGCGCTGCGCCGGATGAACGAGCTGGGCGTGCTGGCCGCCTTCATCCCCGAATTCGAGCCGATTGTCGCGATGATGCAGTTCAACATGTATCACAGCTACACCGTGGATGAGCACACGATACAGGTCGTCTCGACGCTGGCACAGATCGAGCGCAAGGAGCTGGTGGAGGATCTGCCGCTCTCGTCGCATATTCTCGAAGAAGGCATCAATCGCAAGGTTCTCTATGTCGCGCTGCTGGTGCATGACATCGGCAAGGGACGCCCCGAAGATCACTCGATCCTCGGCGCGAAGATCGCCCGCAAGGTAGCGCCGCGGCTGGGGTTGAACCCAGAGGAATGCGACACCGTCGAATGGCTGGTGCGCCATCACCTTCTGATGTCCGACGTGGCGCAGAAACGCGACCTGTCGGACCCGCGCACGATCCGCGATTTCGCCAAGCGCGTGAAGTCGCGCAAGCGACTCGACCTGCTGACGGTGCTGACGGTCTGTGACATTCGCGGCGTCGGCCCGAACGTGTGGAACAACTGGAAAGCGACGCTGCTGCGCAAGCTGCATTCCGAGACCGCGATGGCGTTGGAGCACGGGCTGGAAGCGGTCAATCGCGAGCAGCGTACCGACGAGGCCAAACGTGCCCTGCGCGAAGTACTGGAGGCGCAGGACGACTGGGACAAGACCCGCATCCGCGCCGAGCTCGCCCGCCATTACCCGCCCTACTGGCAGGCGCTCGCCACGGTCAATCACGAGATCTTCGCGCGGCTGCTGCGCGATCTGGGCGATAACGAGATCCGTATCGACCTGCATCCCGATGACGATCACGACGCGACCCGCGTCAGCTTCGCTCTCGCCGATCATCCCGGCATCTTCTCCCGGCTCTCCGGCGCGCTGGCGCTGGTCGGCGCGAACGTGGTCGATGCGCGCACCTATACCTCGAAGGACGGCTACGCGACCGCCGTCTTCTGGGTTCAGGATGCCGAGGGCCATCCCTACGAGGCCTCGAAACTGACCCGCCTGCGCGGGATGATCGAGAAGACGCTGAAAGGCGAGGTCGTCGCCCGCGAGGCGCTCAAGGATCGCGACAAGCTCAAGAAGCGTGAGCGCGAGTTCAAGTTCCCGACCCATATCACCATCGACAACGAGGGATCGGATATCTACACGATCATCGAAGTCGATACCCGCGACCGGCCCGGCCTTCTCTACGACCTGACCCGGGCGCTGGCATCGAACAATATCTCGATCTCCTCGGCGGTGATCGCCACCTATGGCGCGCAGGTCGTGGACAGCTTCTACGTGAAAGACATGTTCGGCCTGAAACTCCATTCCAAATCGCGCCAGGAAGCTCTCGAGAAGAAGCTGATGGACGCGATTGCCTCGGGCGCGAAACGGGCGGGCAACTAATATGAAACCAATCCGGCTGGTGCGCGGCTTCCTCACGGTGGGCGGCTGGACCATGGCGAGCCGCATCCTCGGCTTTGCGCGCGACATGATGATCGCGGCCTATCTCGGTGCAGGCCCGGTGGCGGAGGCCTTCCTCGTGGCCTTCTCGCTACCGAACCTGTTTCGCCGTTTCTTCGCGGAAGGCGCGTTCAACACCGCCTTCATCCCGATCTTCTCGAAGAAGCTGGAGGGCGGCGAGGACGCGCAGGGCTTCGCGCGCGAGGCAATGGGCGGCTTGGCCTCGGTGCTGATCGTGCTGACACTGGTGGCTTCGGCGGCAATGCCGTGGCTGGTGCTGGCGATGGCCTCGGGCTTCGCGGGCGATGAGCGGTTCGCCATCGCCACGAGCTATGGCCGGATCGCCTTCCCCTACATCCTCTTCATCTCGCTCAGCGCGCTTCTGTCGGGCGTGCTGAACGCCGCCGGTCACTTCGCCGCTGCCGCCGCGGCACCCGTGCTGCTGAACGTCACCTTTGTCATCGCGATGCTGATGGCCGATCAGGCCGGCTGGCCGGTGGGCGATGCGCTGGCCTGGGCCGTGCCCGTTGCGGGCGTGGCGCAACTGGCGCTGGTCTGGGCCGCGGCATGGCGGGCGGGCTACAAGATCGTGCCGAAACGCCCGCGCCTCTCTTCCGACATGAAACGCCTCGTTCGGATCGCGATCCCAGCGATGCTCGCGGGCGGCGTGGTGCAGGTGAACCTGCTGGTGGGCCGTCAGGTCGCCTCGCATTTCGACGGCGCGATCGCGTGGCTGAACTATGCCGATCGGCTCTATCAGTTGCCGCTGGGCGTCGTGGGCATCGCGATCGGCGTGGTTCTGCTGCCCGACCTGTCTCGTCGCTTGCGCGGCGGCGACACGGCCGGCAGCCGCTATTCCTTCTCGCGTGCGGGCGAGTTCGCGCTACTCTTCACCGTCGGCCCCGCCGTGGCGCTGCTGGTGGCAGCCCAGCCCATCGTCTCGGTCCTGTTCGAGCGCGGCCAGTTCACCCACGAGGACACGATCGCGACCGCGTGGGCCACCGCGATCTACGGCCTCGGCCTGCCCGCCTTTGTGCTGCAAAAGGTTCTGCAGCCCTTGTATTTCGCCCGCGAGAACACGCGCACGCCGTTCAACTACGCGCTCGTCGCGATGGTGGTGAATGCGGTGTTGGCGATCGGGCTGTCCTTCGTGATCGGCTACCTTGCGGCGGCTGTCGGAACGACGCTCGCCGCCTGGGCGATGGTCGCGCAGCTTTGGCTCGGCGCACGCCCGATGGGGGAAGCCGCGAGCTTCGATCACCGTTTCTACCGCCGCCTGCCCCGCATCGTGATCGCGGCGCTGGTGATGGGCGCTGCGATCTGGGCGGTGACCTGGGCGGTGCCCGGCGCATTCGCCGTGCCGGGCCTACGTGCGCTGGCGCTACTGGGGCTCGTGCTGTTCGGGATGGTCGTCTATTTCGGCACGGCCATCGCGATCGGTGCGATGCATATGGCCGATCTGAAAGGTGCGATGCGGCGCGGTCCGGGCGGGGCGTAAGGGCCGCGCCCGACCCTTGGGTGGCACTTTAATCCGTCTCTCGCTGGGCGCTTTATCTCTCATGCCCGACGGCCGCTAATGCCTGCGCCGACTTCGCCAATGCGCCCTCCCGGTGGGAGGGTCGGGCGCGGCCCGGGGCTAGTCGCCCCTGGCCAGGAAGGCTCACCGACGCCGCAGCCGCTGCAACGTCCGCTGCATTCCGCCGGGCGCCACGAAGAAGCTCAGCACGAAGCCTGCCACGAACCCGACGATATCCGCGATCCAGTCGGGCCGCGCGCCGAAGATCATCGCAAACAGCAGCTGAATGCCCATCAGTGCGCCGATCAACGAGAAGGCCCGGAACTGGTTCGCATTTTCCTGCCCCAGTCGCGTCCACAGAATCCATGTGAACGCCCCGATCAGCCCGTAATCGCCGGGATAGCCGCCATAGAGCCCGATCTGCGTAAAGGGCAGCGCCGCATAGACAAGCGCGCCAAGGATCGTCGCCCCGAAGAAGACGATCGCCACGGCGAGGCCCGAGAACACCTCGCCCACCATCTTGCCCAGCGCCAAGAGGAACACGAGCACGAAGATCGCCTGAGTCACCGAAGCGTTGACGAACGGATAGGTCAGAATTCGCATCATCTGCTCGGGCGGATATTGCCCGGTCTCAACCATCGCGCGCATCACCTGCGGCGAGAAGGCGAATTTCTGCAGCGCGTCGAGCCGCCAGCCCGCCGCCTGCGCCCCGCCGATCAGCCCCGACTGGCCCATCGCGAAGAACAGCTCCGTCGCGATGATCGGCAGCGCCAGAAGCCAGACCACTGGCGGCAGCGGGTTCATCGGGTGTTCGTCATAGCCGTCGCGCATTAATGGTCTCCTGCTCGCGGGCTCAGTTGCGCCCTTTGCGCTTTAGCGATAAGCGAGCGGAGAGCGGATTTCCACCCCGGGAGATCCTCAATGGCGGGCTTCCACCCCCCGCAGATCAGGAGCATCAGATGAGCGAGCAAGCGCAACCCCTCAACGCCAATTTCAAACCGCGGATCTTCTCCGGCATCCAGCCCTCGGGCGGGCTCACGCTGGGCAACTATCTGGGCGCGCTCAAGCGCTTCGCCCAGAAGCAGGACGAAGGAATCGAGACGATCTACTGCCTCGTCGACCTGCACGCGATCACGGTCTGGCAAGAGCCCGAGGCGCTGCGCCGCAACACCCGCGAGGCAGCTGCCGCCTTCATCGCCTCAGGCGTCGACCCGAAACGCTCGATCCTGTTCAACCAATCGCAAGTGTCGGCCCATGCCGAACTGGCCTGGGCGCTGAACTGCGTCGCGCGTCTGGGCTGGATGAACCGGATGACCCAGTTCAAGGACAAGGCGGGCAAGAATGCCGAGAAGGCCTCGCTGGGCCTCTATGCCTATCCCGCCCTGATGGCCGCCGACATCCTGCTATATCACGCGACGATGGTGCCGGTGGGCGAGGATCAGAAGCAGCACGTCGAATTGACCCGCGACATTGCGGCCAAGTTCAACCACGACTACGGGACCGAGTTCTTTCCCTCCCCCGAGCCGCTGATCGAAGGCGCCGCTACCCGGGTGATGTCCCTGCGCGACGGCACCAAGAAGATGTCGAAATCCGACCCCTCGGACGCGAGCCGCATCAACCTGACCGACGATGCCGACACGATCGCCAAGAAGATTCGCAAGGCCGTGACCGACCCCGAGCCCCTGCCCTCCGAGATCGAGGGGCTCAAGGACCGAGCCGAGGCGCGCAACCTCGTGAACATCTACGCCGCGCTGGCCGACATGACGCCGACCCAAGTGCTGGGCGAATATGGCGGCGAGGGCTTCGGCAAGTTCAAACCGGCGCTGGCGGAGCTCGCGGTCGCGAAGCTCGCCCCGATCTCGGACGAGATGACCCGGCTGATGAACGACCCTTCCGAGATCGACAATATCCTGGGCGATGGCGCGAACCGGGCCGACGAGATCGCACAGCCGATCCTGGGCCAGACGCTCGAGATCATGGGAATGATCCGCTCGCGTTAAGCGTCGAGAACGGGGGCTCTGCCTCCGTTGCCGGAGGGCGACAAAACCAAAGGAAGAGGGGGCGCTGCCCCCTCGGGCTATCGCCCTCCCCCCGGGATATTTCGCCCAAGCCGAAACGAATCTTCCTCTTGATGGAAATATCCCGGGGGAGGCGCGCACGCGCCGGGGGCGGAGCCTCCCTTCGCGCCTTCCGGTCGCGATCCGGCGAACCAGCAGCGCCCCCCTTGCCGCCGCTCACGGCCCGCACTACGCTTCGGCAACAAGAGCTTACGAGCGGACCTCCCATGCGTATCGGCATTCTCCAAACCGGCCAATCCCCCGACGTTCTGCGCGACAAGGCGGGCGATTATCCCGACATGTTCGAAGCCCTGCTCGCCGGGCGCGGCCTCGAATTCCAACGCTACGACGTCGAGCATATGCACTTCCCGAAAGACGTGCATGAATGCGACGGCTGGCTGATCACCGGCTCCCGTCACGGCGCCTACGAGGATCATCCCTTCATCAAGCCACTCGAGACGTTCATCCGCGACGCCCATGCCGAGAAGGTGCCGATGGTTGGCATCTGTTTCGGCCACCAAATCATCGCGCAGGCGCTTGGCGGCAAGGTCGAGAAATTCTCCGGCGGCTGGGCCGTAGGCCCGCAGGATTACGATTTCGGCGGCGAGGTGATCGCACTCAACGCGTGGCATCAGGATCAGGTGACCGAGCTGCCGCCGGGTGCGACACCGATCGCGGGCAATGATTTCTGCGCCTATCCAGCGCTTACCTATGGCGACACGATCTTCACCGTTCAGCCCCATCCCGAGTTTCGCGACGAATTCGTGGAAGGGTTGATGGACACACGCGGGCGCGGCGTCGTGCCCGACGAGTTGATGGAGGCGGCCCGCACGCGGCTGGGCCGGCCCAACGGCGCGCCCCGGATCGCCGAGCGCATCGCCGATTTCTTCCTCAAGACAAGGGTGCCCGCGCACCCGGAAAGCTGACCGATGAGCGACATGAAGGACTGGACCGACCGCATCCCGCAAGCCGCACGCGATTACATCGAGGGTCGGCGTCTCGACGAGGTTGAATGCATTGTCGCCGATATAGCAGGGGTCGCGCGCGGCAAGGCGATGCCCGCGTCGAAATTCAAGTTCCAGGATCGCTTCTTCCTGCCGAACTCGATCTTCCTGCAGACGATCACCGGCGAGTGGACTGACAACCCCTCGGGCGCCTTCACCGAGCCGGACATGATCCTGACGCCCGATTTCTCGACCGCGACGGCCGCGCCATGGACGGCTGACTGGACCTTGCAGATCATCCACGACGTCGAGGACCAGCAGGGCAACCCGGTGCCGATCGCCCCACGCAACGTGCTCAAGCGCGTGCTTTCGCTTTACGAGGCCGAGGGCTGGGTACCGGTCGTCGCCCCCGAAATGGAATTCTTCCTCGTTGCACGCAATGTGGATCCGAACCAGCCGATCATCCCGCCGATGGGGCGGTCTGGTCGTCGCGCGGCCGCCAAGCAGGCCTATTCGATGTCGGCGGTCGATGAATACGGCAAGGTCATCGACGATATCTACGACTTCGCCGAGCTTCAGGGTTTCGAGATCGACGGCATCTTGCAGGAAGGCGGTGCCGGGCAGATCGAGATCAACCTCGCCCATGGCGACCCGGTCGAACTCGCCGACCAGATCTTCTACTTCAAGCGGCTGATCCGCGAGGCCGCCCTGCGTCAGGATTGCTTTGCCACCTTCATGGCGAAGCCGATCGAGGGCGAGCCGGGCTCGGCCATGCATATCCACCAATCGGTGATCGACACCAAGACCGGCGAGAACATCTTCTCGGACGAGAGGGGCGGCGAGACGGAGGCCTTCCTGCATTGCATCGCGGGGCTTCAGACGCACCTGCCCGCGGTGATCGCGCTGCTGGCGCCCTACGTGAACAGCTATCGCCGCTACGTCCCGGATTTCGCGGCCCCGATCAATCTTGAATGGGGCCGTGACAACCGCACGACGGGCCTGCGCGTGCCGATCTCCGGCCCAGCGGCGCGGCGGATCGAAAACCGTCTCGCGGGAATGGACTGCAACCCCTATCTCGGGCTCGCGGCCTCGCTCGCTTGCGCTTATCTGGGCCTCAAGGAAAAGCAGATGCCGAAGCCCGAATGCCTGGGCGACGCCTATATGTCGGCCGAAGACGTGCCGGTGAATCTGGGCGATGCGCTCGATCTGTTCTCGGAAAGCGCCCCGATCCGCGACGTGCTGGGGCCGGAATTCTGCGCCGTCTACGAGGCCGTGAAGCGCAACGAATACAAGGAGTTCCTACAGGTGATCTCGCCGTGGGAGCGCGAGCACCTGTTGATGAACGTGTGATGCGATGAACCTGCTCTTCGCCAATGACCGCAAGGGCGAGCACGCGCCGAGCTATTACGCGGCGACCGCGCTGACCGACCGGCGCTGGCCCGAGTTGAAGGGCCGCCACCGGGCGGATGTCTGCGTGGTGGGCGGCGGCTTAACCGGCCTCTCGGCGGCGCTGCATCTGGCGGAAAAGGGCTATTCGGTGCGGCTGCTCGAGGCCCATCGCGTAGGCTTCGGGGCGTCGGGACGCAATGGCGGGCAGGTGGGCTCGGGCCAGCGGCTGGAGCAGGACGATCTGGAGAAAGCCCACGGCCCCGAAATGGCGCGCAGGCTTTGGGATATCGGAGAGGACGCGAAAGCGCTGATCCGCGACCTGATCGCACGATACGAGATGGACGTGACCTTCCACCCCGGCATCGCCCATGCCTGCCGGACGCAATCCGAGGTCGCGCATTCCCACCACATGGCGGAGAAACTGGCCCGCGATTACGGCTACGATCAGGTGGAGCCGCTCTCCCGCGAGGCGCTGCACGCAATTCTGCCGTCGGAGGCCTATCTTGGCGGCGATATCGACCGGGGCGCAGGGCACCTGCATCCGCTGAACTTCGCCCAGGCCCTGGCGCTCGCTTGCGACAAGGCCGGCGTGGAAATCCACGAGGGTTCGCTCGTCCATCATATCCGTCCCGGCGCGCCGGTGCGCGTGCAGACCGAGCATGGCCATATCGATGCCGATCATCTGATCTTCGCGGCCAATGGCTATCTTGGAAACCTCGCCCCGCGCGTGGCTTCGCATGTGATGCCGATCAACAATTTCATCGTCGCGACAGAGCCGCTGGGCCCGCGCGTGGCCCAAGTGCTGCGCGAGAATATCGCCGTGGCGGACACGAAATTCGTGGTGAATTACTGGCGGCTCTCTGACGATAACCGCCTGCTCTTCGGCGGCGGCGAGAGCTACGGCTACAGGTTCCCCGATATCGTGCAGACCGTGCGCAAGCCGATGCTGGAGGTCTACCCCTCCCTTGCCGATGTAAAGATCGACTACGCTTGGGGCGGCACGCTCGCCATCACCCGCACCCGGATGCCCTATTTCGCACGGCCTTTGAAAAACGCGCTCTCGGCCAGCGGCTTTTCCGGCCATGGCGTCGCGATGGGCACGATGGCGGGCAAGATCATGGCCGAGGCAGTCGCGGGCCAAGCCGAACGCTTCGACCTGATGGCCAGCCTCGACGTGCCGGGCTTCCCGGGCGGATCGCTCCTGCGCAGCCCGCTTCTGGTCGCCGCGATGACGTGGTTCTCGATGCGCGACAAACTGGGGATTTGAGCCGGTCTCGGTTTCGTCATGAAAAGGTCACTGGAGAATTTGCCCCCTGCAGTGTAAGTATTTCTGAAAGTCAGTTTCAGGATATCTTGCCATGCCGCGTGACGGACAGACCGCCCCGAATTGCTACGACGCCGAGGCCATTCCCGAGGCCGCCCGGGCCGAAATCGATCGCCTTCTTACCAGCGGGGACCTGTTCCGCTACACCGCGGAAGACGCGCCGGTCGCCAAGCTGGAAGCCGAGTTCGCGGAATTCATGGGCGTCAAATACGCCGTGGCGGTGTCATCCTGCTCGCAAGCCCTCTTCCTGTCGATGAAGGCGCTCGACCTGCCGCGCGGCGCGCGCGTGCTGGTCCCGGCCTTCACCTTCGCTGCCGTCCCTTCCGCCATCGTCCACGCCGATTGCGTCCCGGTTCTGGTCGAAGTCGGCTCCAATTTCCGCATCGACCTCGACGATTTCCGGGCCAAATTCGACGACAGCATCGACGCGGTGCTAATCTCTCACATGCGCGGCCACACCTCCGATATGGACGTGATCATGGAACTGGCAGCCGAGAAGGACGTGCCGGTGATCGAGGACGCGGCGCACTCGCTCGGAACGCTCTGGAACGGCAAGAAGATCGGTACCATCGGCAAGATCGGCTGCCTCTCCTTCCAGTCCTACAAGCTGATCAACGCGGGCGAAGGCGGCATCCTGCTGACCGACGATCCGGAGCTCGCCGCCCGCGCGGTCATCATGTCGGGCGCCTATGAGCATAATTGGAAGAAGCATCCCGGCCTGCAGAACAGCTTCCATCACTGGCAGAACAAGCTGCCGCTATACAATTGCCGGATGCAGAACCTCTCCGCCGCCGTCATCCGCCCGCAGATCGCGGAAGTGGAGCGCCGCGTGAACGATGGTCGCGCCAACCACGACTATGTCGCGGAGCGGCTGAACACGAGCGACTGGCTCGACGTGCCGCCGCCCCTCGGCCCCGAAACCCGCGCCCCGGATTCGCTGCAGTTCAACCTCGCGGGCGATTGGTCGGATGACGAAGCTCGCAAGATGCAATCGGAAGCGAAAGCGCGCGGCGTCAGCGTGCAGGTCTTCGGCCTCAGCCAAGACAATGCGCGCGCCTTCTGGAACTGGCAGTTCCTCGGAGATGTGCCGGAGCTTCCGAAAACCCGAGAGATGCTGATGCGCGCTTGCGATACGCGCTTGCCCGCGCGGCTCAAGCAGCCCGATCTCGATTACATCGCCGATGCGATTCTCGAGGCCGTCAAAGCCGTGAAGGGCTGATCCGGTCTTCTCCTTGATCGAAATATCCCGGGGGCAAGGCCGTCAGGCCGAGGGGGCAGAGCCCCCCTCGCCTTACGCGACCATCACGCGCGGATAATCGATCTTCGGGCAACGATTCATCACGACTTTCACCCCCTGCCCTCGGGCTTTCTCGGCGGCAGCGTCATGCGACACGCCAAGCTGCATCCAGATCGTCTTGAGATGGGGCAGATGCGCCAGCGCCTCGTCCACGACCTCCGGCACCGCCTCGGAACGGCGGAACACGTCGACCATATCCACCGCGATCTCGTCGGGGATCGCGACGAGATCGGCATAGACCGTCTCGCCCAGCAGCTGCTGCCCCGCGAGCCCAGGATTGACCGGGATCACACGATACCCCTTGGATTGCAGAAACCGCGCCACTTCGTAAGAGGGGCGCTCCGGCTTGTGGGACATGCCGACCACGGCGATGATCTTGGTACTTTCCAGAATGTCGCGAATCTCGTCTTGCATCTGAAACCTCTCCTTTGTCGCAGCCCTCTAAGAAAAATGCGCCCAAGCCTTGAAGGCTGGGCGCAACAGTGGCGGAACGAGGGACAGTGAACTAGAGACGCAGCGGTTCCGAAGCTGCGCCTCAGACATCGAGATAGGAACGCATCCCGCCGCTTTTAAGGTCCAGGCCCTCATGATCGCGATTTTGTGACCATTACCGACTTGCAGATGCATAAAGAGACACCGCGGCGGCATTCGACACGTTGAGCGAACCGAATTCGCCCGCGAAGGGGATTCGCACCAGACGGTCGCAGGTCTCGCGGGTCTTCTCGCGCAGGCCCGGTCCCTCGGCGCCCAAAACGAGCGCCACCGGCTCCATTCCCGCCTCGGACAGCCCGTCTTCGAGCGACATCTTCGCCTCGCCCGCAAGCCCGATCAGCCGGAAGCCCATCTGGCGAAGCTCCTCCATCGCGTCGGAGAGGTTCTTCACCCGCAGATAGGGCTGACGCTCGAGCGCGCCGGAGGCGGTTTTCGCGAGTGCGCCGGTCTCGGGCGCGGAATGGCGATGCGGCGCGATCACGGCGGCCGCGCCGAACACCTCGGCCGAGCGCAGGATGGCGCCGACGTTATGCGGATCGGTGACGCGGTCGAGCAGCACCACACGGCGCGCCCCGAAGCAGACATCCTTCAGCGCGCCCCAATCGAGCGGCTTCACCTCGAGCGCCGCGCCCTGATGGACGGAG
Source organism: Thioclava sp. JM3 (assembly GCF_002213185.1). Lineage (NCBI taxonomy): Bacteria > Pseudomonadati > Pseudomonadota > Alphaproteobacteria > Rhodobacterales > Paracoccaceae > Thioclava > Thioclava sp. JM3. The sequence continues at coordinate 357,214 of NZ_NBOB01000006.1, read as the reverse complement.
TCGGTCGTGATCGGCACGAACTTGTCGAACTTGCGGACATCGACGATCTCGGGCTCCATGCCCGACGCCTTGATCGCCTCGGCCAGTTTGTCGGCGGCGTTCTTCGAACAGACCAACCGCAGACGCTCGCGCATCGGGTTCTGCAGCGCATCGCGCACCGCATGCAGGCCGAAGAGCCACACGGTCTCGGCGGCCGCAGCGCGCTTGGCGCGTTCCTTATCGATCACCCAGGCTGGCTTTTTCATCGCGGGTCTCCTTTGGCCCCTACCTGCGCGGAATGACCTCGTTTGGCAAGCTCTGATCCGGAGCGCGATTTTTCGGCAAACTCTCTCTTGACGCCCCCCGCCCCCTTTTGTATCTCCCGCCCAGCGTCGGGTGACGTGCTGCAAGGTGCGGCAGCGGACTGTAACTCCGCCGGGGCGACCCACGCCTGGTTCGATTCCAGGGTCACCCACCACTTCCCCTTTCAGGAACTGGTGACACGCGGCTCCCACCGGGGGCCGCTGTGTTGAATAACGCCCATTCATTGCGCCATTTATTGCAGCACCGCCTTGCGGCTGAACCGTGCTTCTTCCGAACTGCCATCGTCATAGATCAGCTTCACCCGTACCTCGGAGACCGAGCCCTGCGGTTGGCTGACATAGACATTGTCGCCCGAGATCGCGTTGGGCTGGGCTGCGCCCTCGTGGCATTTCTCCATCTTGAACGATTTGGTGGGCGGCGCACCATTGAAACCGTAGCGAATCTCGCTCAGCCCGCAGCGCCACGCCAGAAGATGGGTGAAGTAGACCAGATCCTTGCCACCGTATTCCCGGATCGCGACCCAGGAGTCGCGGGTCATGCCGAGAATCGGGCGCACTTCGGCAGCGGTGGTAAAATTCTGCGCGTTCGCGGGGCCGCTCAATGCGACACCACACAGCGCCAACGCGGCTAACTTGCTTATCCGTATCACCTTTTACCCCTGAACTTTCTCGCTATACTGCGCTCAAATCCTCCGACAGGCGGCAGTATGGCGGCGAACGACCGGACTTCACAACCCTACAACATCTTCTGTGTTGCACAGGCGGGACGGCTGGAATTCGAAGCGATTCTGTTCGTATTGAGTTTCCGCGCCGCCAATCCGGACTTCGCTGGGCGCTTGCTGATCGCCGAGCCGCAACCCGGTCCGCGCTGGTCCGAGGAGACGCGGATCTCCGGTCCGGTCCGGGCGCTGCTCGAAGAGGTCGGCGCCGAGATCGTGCCCTTCGAGTCGAAGGTCTTCGGCCAGTCCTACCCCCATGGCAACAAGATCGAGGCGCTCGCCGCCCTGCCCGCGGGGATGCCCTTCGTATTCTTCGACACCGATACGGTTTTTACCGGGCCGCTGTCGCAGGTCGGTTTCGACTTCGACCGTCCATCAGCCTCGATGCGCCGCACCGGCACCTGGCCCGAGCCGCCGCTTTACGGTCCGGGCTATACCGGCATCTGGAAGTCGCTCTACGACAAATTCGGGCTGGACGGGTTCGAGGAGACGCTCGATCTGAGCCAGCCGGACGAATACTGGCGGCGCTACATGTATTTCAACGCAGGCTGGTTCTTCGGTCCCGACCCGGCGGAGTTCGGCGACCGTTTCCTGCGCTACGCCCGCGACATCCGCGACGAGACGCCGGATGAGCTGGCCTGCCAATCGCTCGATCCGTGGCTCGATCAGGTTGCGCTGCCGCTGGTGATCCATTCCTTCGGCGGCGGGCGCCCGGGACCCGAGCTCGATGGGCTCGACGGCGATGTCAGCTGTCATTACCGCGCGCTGCCGTTGATGTACGCGCGCGAGAGCGACACCGTGATCGCGACCGTCGAAGAGCTGACGTCCCCGAACAGGGTCAAGAAAGTGCTGAAGGCTTACGAGCCTGCCAAGAAGCTGATTTATCAGGGTAAGGGCCGGAAGCTGCGCGGGATCATCGCGGAGGAAGGCATGCCACGGCATGAGAAGGCGCTGCGTAACCGGATCAAGCGCGCGAAGCTCTGGATGCGCTGAGCCGCGCGGTCCTTCTCTGGCCTCTTATCACCGAAAACGAATGTGTTTGTCGGCCTCTCCCGGTGCCGCTAACGTCTCGGCAAGAAAAGAGGAGCCCCGATATGTCCGACTACGCATTCGACACCCTGCAAATCCACGCCGCAGCCGATCCCGATCCCGCGACGGGCGCGGTTCAGGTGCCGATCTACCAGACCACATCCTACGCCTTCAAAGACGCCGACCACGCGGCGCGCCTGTTCAATCTCGAGGAAGTCGGCTTCATCTATTCGCGCCTGACCAACCCGACGGTGATGAAGCTGGCCGAACGTGTCGCGGCGCTTGAAGGCGCGGCAGGCGGCGTGACCTGTTCCTCGGGTCATGCGGCGCAGATCATGGCGCTCTTCCCGCTGATGGGGCCGGGGCTGAACATCGTGGCCTCGACGCGGCTCTATGGCGGCTCGATCACCCAGTTCAGCCACACGATCAAGCGCTTCGGCTGGTCCTGCACCTTCGTCGATTTCGACGATCTAGACGCGTTGGAAGCGGCTGTGGACGAGAACACCCGCGCGATCTTCTGCGAGTCGATCTCGAATCCGGGCGGCTACATCACCGACCTTCCGGCGGTGGCGAAACTGGCCGACAAGGTCGGCCTGCCGCTGATCGTCGACAACACGCTGGCCACCCCCTACCTGTGCCGCCCGATCGAGCATGGCGCGACCCTCGTCGTCCACTCGCTGACGAAATACATGACCGGCAACGGCACCGTCACCGGCGGCTGCGTCGTCGATAGCGGCAAGTTCGACTGGTCCGCCTCGGGCAAGTTCCCGTCGCTGAGCGAACCCGAGCCTGCCTATCACGGGCTGAAATTCCACGAGGCGCTGGGGCCCATGGCCTTCACCTTCCACTCGATCGCCGTGGGGCTGCGTGATCTCGGCATGACGATGAACCCGCAAGGCGCGCATTACACGCTGATGGGGATCGAGACGCTGAGCCTCCGGATGGACAAGCACAACGCCAACGCCAAAGCGATTGCCGAATGGCTCGAGAAGGACCCGCGCATCGACTACGTCACCTATGCGGGGCTGGAGAGCTCGCCGTGGCATGAGCGTATGAAGACCGTCTCGCCGAAGGGCGCGGGCGGGCTGTTCACCGTCGCGGTCAAAGGCGGCTACGACGCCTGCGTGAAGCTGGTGAACAATCTCAAGCTGTTCAGCCACGTCGCCAACCTTGGCGATGCGCGCTCGCTGATCATCCACTCGGCTTCAACCACGCACCGCCAGCTGACCGAAGCGCAGCAGATCGCCGCAGGGGCCGCGCCGAACGTGGTGCGCCTGTCGATCGGGATCGAGAATGCGGACGACCTTATCGCCGATCTCGATCAGGCGCTGAGCGCCGCAACCAGCTGATAACACAGATGGCGCGCCGCGATGTCGGCGCGCCATCCATGACCGCGGATTGCATTTCCGACATTTCTTGCGTCGCTCCCCGCGTCTGCGCCGTTGAAACGGTGGAAAACCGGCAAATGCCCGCTCCGTCCCCGTCGCGGCGCTTTTCAGAAGATCGAATCTCCTTTACCAAGATGTGAACACTTGGACCGGACCGCCCCGAGGCGCGCGCAGCACCCATGAAACCCGATTTTGCATTGATCCTCTCGCATGATGGCATCGCTCTGGTGCACCGCGCGAAAGAGGGCTGGACGCTTCTGGGCGAGGCCGCGCTCGAAGGGGAGGACCCGATGGCCGAGGTCGCGGTCCTGCGCGACAAGGCCCGGGCGCAGGCTCCGCGCGGCTTCACTTCGAAGCTCGTGCTGCCGGATACGCAGATTCTCTATACCGCGATCTACGCGCCCGGTCCCAGCCCGGCGCAGCGCAAGAAACAGATCGAAGCGGCGCTGGAAGGCATGACGCCCTACCCCGTCAGCGAGCTGGTCTATGATTTCGCGGGCCCCGGCCAGACCGTGCAGGTCGCCGTGATCGCACGCGAGACATTGAAGGAAGCCGAGAGCTTCGCGCAGGAGAACGGCTTCAACCCGGTCAGCTTCGTGGCCGCCCCCGAACCCGGTGACTTCCCCGGCGAGCCGCAATTCGGCCTGACCTCGTCGGTCGCGCAGTACATTCCCGAAGGTGCGCATGTCGAGCCCGACAAATCCGCGCTGATCGTGGCTGTCGATCTGTCCGAGGAGGCAAGCGAGACGCCGGCGGAGGCCGTTCCGTCAGAAGCCCCGGAGACGGAGGCCACCGAGGTGGAAACCGCCGCTGCGCAGAGCGAGATGGCGGAGCTCTCCGACGACAGCGCAGTCTCGGAAACCGAACTGGCAGAATTGAGCGCGCTGGATCAGCCGGCGAGAGCGGAGGCCACGGCGGAAGAGGCTGATCTCACGCTGCCGGACGAGCCGGGCGAATTCTCCGAGTTGCTCGATGCGACGGGCGCCGAGCCCGACGCGCAGCAAGGCGCGCCGAGCGAGGACACACCCGCTGCGGTAAGCCCCGCCGCCAAGGCCGCCGAAGCGGTGGCGGCTGGCGAAGTCGCACCCGAGGAAACCGAGGCTGCGGATGCGGTCGAATTTGCCGAGGGCGAGCCGGATGGCGCGCTCTCCGACGACGCGGAGGCAGACAGTGCCGAGGAAACCTCGGACGCAGCCCTCGCCGCTGCTGGCCTTGCGGCCGCACCGGCCTTGCCGACCGCCGCGGAGGCCGATGCCAAACCTGAGGATGTGGCGCACGACGCGGAGAGCGACCAATCCGAGACTCTCGAAAGCGACGAGGACGACGACGATCTGCCGAAATCCGACGCCAGCGTTATCGCCGCCGCCTTCGCTTCGCGCCGCGACCACGCGGCGACGGTGACCGTGAACGACACGCCACCGCGGCTCGGCGGGGCCACGCGGCTCAGCCCGATGCCCGATCGCAGCAAGATCGCATCGGGCGACGCCAAGATCACCGCGCCCACGCTCGATTTCGACGAGCCCGATCCGCGTTTCACGCCGAAAGAACCGCAGAAAACCGGGGCGAAAGCGGGCAAGGCTACAGACCCCTCGGCGCGCACGGGGATCGGCGGGACGACCGCGCTCGGCGCGAAATCCGCGACCTCGTTGCTGCGCGAGGAGGCGAAGGAAGGGCCGGATGCGAGCACCGCCACCCCGGCGCCGATCGTCGAGCGTACGAGCGACAAGACTGTTTTCGGCGGCACCAAGCGGCCGACGACGGGCGGCAAGCCGCGCCATCTCGGGCTGATGCTCACCGGCGCGCTGGTGCTGGTACTGGCGATCATCGCGCTCTGGACCACACTGCTCGACGATCCCGCACCGGTTGATGCGCCGGTGGACGCCATCGCCGAAGCGCCCGCCCCGGCCGCGGGTGACGCGCCAGAGCAGACCGCCCTTGCCCCGGCCACTCCTGACGTGGCGGCCCCCGAGGCAACGCAATCCGACGCTCAGGCTCAGGCCAACCAATCCGCTCCTCAAGACGAGCAAGTCGCGGCGCTCGCCCCGGCTGATGCGCAACCCGCCCCGTCGGAACAAAGCGACGCGGTCACCACGGCCGCGCCCGCCACCGCCGCGCCAGCGCAGGATCAGGCGCCCACGCAGAGCGGCGCCGACGCACAGCCCTCTGACACGCAGCCTGCCGATACGGCTGCGGCAGAGCCGCTCGCCGACGCACAGGCGACCGCTTCGGACATCACGGCGTCCGACACGGGCGACACCGCCCCCGACACCATGCCCAATTCGCAGGCAGAGACTCCGGACGCCACGGCTGAGACGCAAACGGACGTTGCGGCAAACGACGCGACCGCCAGCGAAACCGCACAAAGCGACGCGACCGAAGCTCCCGCAACCGAGGCGCAGATCGCGTCGCCTGCGACGCCGCCCGCAGAGCTTCCGGCCTTCACCGCGACGCCGCTCGCCCCGCCGAGCGCCGATACGCTGCAGAGCGACACGCAGCCCCCAGACACCCCGCCTGTCACGCCGACGGAGGACGGAGTGGAAATGCCGGGCGGCTTCACGCTTTACGCGGGCGCGCCCGCCGTCACTCCAGGCCCCCGCCCCGAAGCCGTCGCGCAGGCCTATGCCGCGACCCAGCCGATCACGCCGGAAGGCACGCTCGGCGCGATCCCGTCGCTGTCGGGATTCCGTCCCGCGGACAAGCCCGCCGACCTCACCGGCGCAACCGCAGCGCCAAATGAGACCGATCCCGCCACGCAGGCTGATCCGAACGATCAAGGCGCGCTCGACCCGGCACTTCAGCCCAATCCCGAACTCCAGACGACGCGCCCGACGGCTCGCCCCGACGCGGTGACCAAGCTCGCCACAACGCAGGCGCCCGCCTCGGAATCCGCAGCGGTCGCGAACCCTGAACTCGCGGCACTGCGGCCACCGCGCCGTCCGGCATCGATCCAGGAGTCGGTCGCCGCCGCCGTGCAGGCGCAAGATGAAGCCGTCGCCGAGAACGCCGATCCCTTCGCCGGCGCGACCGCTCTGGCGGTGGCGCGCTCCGCCGTCCCGCCGACGAAACCGCGTAACTTCTCGCGTTCCGTCGAGAACGCCCTGGCCGCTGCGATCGCCGCCGAGCCCGCGCAAACCGTCGCCGCCGCCGCCGCGCGCGCCCCGGTCGCCACGCCCGTGCCCGACCCGCGGCCCGCCGATCTCGACGAACCGGAACCCACTGCCGCGCCGACGCGCCTGCCGACCTCTGCCTCCGTCGCCAGACAAGCGACCGAGAAGAACGTCATCAACCTGCGCAAGATCAACCTGATCGGGCTTTACGGCTCCTCGTCGAACCGCCGCGCCCTTGTGCGGCTCTCGAACGGGCGCTTCGTCAAAGTGGGGGTGGGCGACCGGCTGGATGGCGGGCGGGTGACGCAGATCGGCTCCAATGCGCTGACCTATAAGAAAGGGTCGCGCAGCCTGACGCTGAAGCTGCTGCAAGAGGGCTAAACGCGCGCGGCGTAATCATTCGCGACCTTGAACCCTTGCGCACGGTCTGCGCTGGATTACGCTGGGACGTAGACGCGTCGCGCCCCTCCCCCTCCCGCGCACCGCCCAAGGAAACAAGCCGCCGATGGAAAGCTTTCTCTTTCAAGCCACGTTGTACCTGCTCGCGATGGTGATCGCAGTGCCGCTGGCCACCCGTGCCGGCCTTGGCTCTGTGCTGGGCTACCTGATCGCGGGCATCCTGATCGGCCCGGTCACTGGGCTCTCCGGCGCCGAGATGACCGACCTGCAGCATTTCGCCGAGTTCGGCGTGGTGATGATGCTGTTCCTGATCGGACTGGAGCTGGAGCCGCGTGCGCTATGGGCGATGCGCGACAAGCTGGTAGGGCTCGGCGGGTTGCAGGTGCTCGTCACGATGATCCTCGTCACCGCGATCGTGATGGCGATGGGCGAGGATTTCCGCGTCTCGCTCGCGATCGGGATGACGCTGTCACTGTCCTCGACGGCGATCGTGTTGCAGACTCTCAACGAGAAGCGACTGATGCAGACGGCGGGCGGGCGGTCCTCCTTCGCGGTGCTGCTGACGCAGGATATCGCGGTAATCCCGATGCTGGCGCTGATGCCGCTTCTGGCCCTGCCCGGCGCGCGGGCGGTGGCGAAGGCTGGGCACGGCGATCACGTCGTGGCGCGCGTGATCGACTCGTTGCCCGCCTGGGGCGTCACGGTGATCACGCTGGCCGCGGTCGCCTTCACCGTGCTGATCGGGCATTACCTCGTGCGCCCGCTGTTCCGGTTCGTGCAAGGCGCAAGGCTGCGCGAGGTGAACACGGCGATGGCGCTGCTGATCGTGGTGGGCATCGCGAGCCTGATGAACCTCGTGGGCCTCTCGCCCGCGCTCGGGACTTTCCTCGCCGGGGTCGTGCTGGCCGACAGCGAGTTCAAACACGAGATGGAATCCGATATCGAGCCCTTCAAGGGCCTGCTGATGGGCCTGTTCTTCATCACCGTGGGCGCGGGCATCAATTTCGACGTCATCACCGCGCAGCCCGCGAATATCTTCGCGCTGGTCTTCCTGCTGGTCGCGCTGAAATCGGCGGTGCTTTACGGGCTGTCGGTGCTGTTCAAGATCCGCGGGCCGGACCGTTCGCTGTTCACGCTGAGTCTCGCGCAGGCTGGCGAATTCGGCTTCGTGCTGGTCTCCTTCGCGGTCGGCCAACGGATTTTGCCGAATGCCTTGGCCGAGAAGCTTCTGGTGGTGATCGCACTGTCGATGCTCATCACGCCCTTGCTGTTCATCCTGCACGAGCAGATCGGCCTCAGGCTGCGCAAGCCGCCGGGCCCCGACCCGGACGCGATCGACGAGCAGCAGCCGATCATCATCGCAGGCGTGGGCCGTTTCGGGCAGGTGGTGAACCGTCTGGTGACGATGTCCGGCATGCGCACGACCGTTCTGGACGCCGATCTCAAGACGATCCAGCTGATGCGAACCTTCGGCTTCAAGGGCTATTTCGGGGATCCGACGCGCCCCGACCTGCTCGCCGCGGCCGGCATCAATCAGGCGCGGGTGCTGGTCGCAGCGCTCGACGGGCGCGAACAGACCACGAAGCTCGTGGCCTATGCGCGCCGCATCCGGCCCGACCTTCACATTGTCGCCCGCGCGCGCGACCGGACGCATGTGTTCGATCTGTATCGAGCCGGCGCGAATGACATCGTGCGCGAGATGTTCGACAGCTCCCTGCGCGCCGGGCGGTATGTGCTCGAGAACGCAGGACTGTCGGCCTTCGAAGCCTCGGAGCTGGAGAAACTGTTCTTCAAGCTCGACCGGGCCGCCGTGCGCGACCTGGCGCAGGTCTGGAAGCCGGGCGTGCCGGTCGAACAGAACGCCGAGTACATCGCGCGCACGAAGGAGCTCAACGCAGAGCTGGAAGCCGCAATGATGGAGCAGTTCCGCCGCCGCGGCGAGCGCGACGAAAGCGATCGCGAGGCCCCGGGCAACGAAAAGACCGGGCCGGAAGCGTAATCGCGGGCAACGGCTCCCCTGCCCTTCGCCCATGAAAAAACGCGAGGCTCGCAAGCCTCGCGTTGGAAAAGTTCCGCGTGTGTCGCGATCAGGCGGCGCGGCCGACCAGAACCTCGTCGACGGTTTTCGCGGCACGCTCTTCGTCGGTGCCCGAAACGGCGGCCACTTCGCGGGTCAGACGCTCGAGCGCGGCTTCATAAAGCTGGCGCTCCGAGTAGGACTGCTCGCGCTGATCGTCGCTGCGGTGCAGGTCGCGCACCACTTCAGCGATCGCGAGCAGGTCGCCCGAATTGATTTTCTGTTCGTATTCCTGCGCACGGCGCGACCACATCGCCCGCTTGACCTTGGCCTTACCCTTGAGGGTCTCGAGCGCCTTGGTCACCATGTCGGGCGAAGACAGGCTGCGCATCCCGACTTCGGTCGCCTTGTGCGTCGGCACGCGGAGGGTCATCTTGTCCTTCTCGAAGGAGATCACGAAAAGCTCGAGCTTGAGCCCGGCGATTTCCTGTTCTTCGATGGACATGATCTTCCCTACGCCATGCGCCGGGTAGACGACGAAATCGTTGGGGCGGAATTCGGTCTTCTTGGTTTTGGTCATGCGGTTCGTTTCCTTGCAGCCGGTCACGAACCCCGGTATCCAGCGAGCATACGACGCCCACGGGGCTCTCTAGCTCCGCGTTCGTCAGTCAGTCACGAGATCTCTTTTGCGGGCGAGCGGGCGACGCAAAAGGTGGGGTCGAACTCATTTGTGACAGTAATATAGCAAGAATCGCATGAATTTCAAAGCGCGTAACTGTCGCGCATATGTAATATGATGCGTTTTCAAAGAGTTACGCAGGGGATTTTGACAAAATGCCGCAGCGTAAACCACCCCAATTCCCAGAGAATCGGGGAAAATTGGTCAGAATCACCGACCCGTCAGTCGCCTTCGCCAGGCGCCTCGGAGAAATACTTCTCCAGCTTGCCACTCTCGCCGTCGTATTTCTCGGCTTCCGGCATCGGATCTTTCTTCTGGGTGATCACCGGCCAGAGCTCGGAATACTTCCGGTTTAGTTCGACCCAGGATTCCATTCCCGGCTCGGTATCCGGACGGATCGCATCGGCGGGGCATTCGGGCTCGCAGACGCCACAATCGATGCATTCGTCGGGATGGATCACCAACGTGTTCTCCCCCTCGTAGAAGCAATCCACCGGGCAGACCTCGACGCAGTCGGTATATTTGCAGTTGATGCAGTTATCGATGACGACGTAGGTCATTGGTGAAACCCCGATTGAACAGCTTCCTGCCCCGTCCTAGCGGGGGATGAACCCTCTTTCAAGAGAGAGGCCCGGCTTTTCGCTGCGGCATTGCGCACAGCCTACCCCTCCGGTTCGAGCAAGGTGTAAAGCGTCTGAGCCTCGACCGCGGGGCCGCGCCGTGTGCCACATTCCAGTACCCGCAGCACACAGATTCGCGCATCTTCGCCCTTGCCGAGCCGCAAGGTCAGCACATCGCCCGGGCCGATCGCCCGACCGGGCTTGTCGATGCGCTGACCGTTGACGCGCGCCTTGCCACCCTGCACCAGCTCCTGCGCGAGGCCGCGGGACTTGCAGAACCGCGCCTGCCAGAGCCATTTGTCGATGCGGATGCGCTCGGGCGCGTCAGCCATGGCGGGACGTTACTTCTTGTCCTTGAGGGCTGCCAGAACCGCGAAGGGGTTGTCCGGATCAACCGGCTTGTCCTTCTTCGGCGGACGAGCCTCGAAGTTGCGCGCGCCTTGCGGCTTGCCACCCTTCTTGCCTTTGCCGTCGCGCTTGCCATGCGGCTTGCCGCCGCCCTTGCGCTCGCCACGTTCGCCACCGGGCTTGCCACCCTGCCCCTGATCGCGACGCGGCGGACGGTTGCCGCGCGGACGCGGTGCCCAGGTGAAGGTGTAGAAGACCTCGACCTCGTCGCTGGTCACGTCATCGGCTGCCACCATGTCGCCGCCGGCCTCGGCCGCAGCCTCCGCCTCGGGATGGGTTTCGGCAGGCTGCTCGCCGCCGCCGGCCTCGGCTTTCGCCTCGTCGGCCTGCTCGGTCTTGAGGGCCTCGGCACCGGCTTGCTCTTCGGCCTTCTCGAGATCGGCGGCTTTCACCTTCGCGCGCTCGCCTTTCTCGGCCTTGTAGCCCAGACCGCCCATCAGATCGGCGAATTGATCCAGCGTCATGCCGGTAATCGAGAGCATGTCCGGATTGGCTTCGAACCCGCCGCGGCTATCCTGCGTGCGCAGCAGATCGGCGAGACGTTCGAGCATGTCGATGCGGATCGCCCGCGCGCCGGAGGGGCGGTAGCCCGACAGGCGATAGGTCTCGGCATCGAACGCATCGATATTCGGTATCGTCACGAGGCCCGGAGGCGGGCTTTCGGGGAATTCATCCGCGCCCGACCAGAGCGAGGCCAGCACGAGGCGCAGACGCGTCGGCGCGGGCTTGAGAAGCGCGGGCATGAAGATCGTGTATTGGCCGAAGCGCACACCGTGCTTGCGCAGAGAACCGCGCGCGTCCTGATCGAGATCCTTCACCTCGCCGGCGACCTGCTCGCGCGGGATGATACCCAGCGATTCCACCATGCGGAACGCGAAGCCACGGGCGAGACCCGTCAGCTCTTCGTCGCGGCTCATCGCCAGAAGCGGCTCGAACAGGGCGGCAACCTTGCGGTCGATGAAATGCTGTAGACGGCGCGTAACCTTCTCGGCCACATCCGCGCCTGCCTCGTCGTCGACGAAAGCCTGCACGGTCGGCTTCAGGACATCGGGCCCCTTCACCAGCTTGCCGACAGCGGTGTCGCCCCACATCAGGCCGCCCTGCTCGGTAAAATCCATCTCCGTATCGGGCGCATTGTAGAAGCGGTCCGCGCGCAGATTGAACTCGGGCGCGAGCGCCTCATACGCCGCGCGGGCAAGCATCTTCGCCTCGTCTGGCGAGCCGGTCTCGTCCTGCTTGAACCGGAATCCTTCCAGACGGCCCGCGAATTCGCCTTCCACCGTCACTTCGCCCTTGTCGTTCACCTCGGCCACGAGGGTCTCCTTCTGCTTGAGCCGGCGCATCAACACAGAGGTGCGCCGGTCCACAAATCTTTGCGTCAGCGCGCCATGAAGCGCGTCCGACAGGCGGTCTTCTACAGCGCGGGTCGCCTCGCGCCAATGGCTTTCATCATCGACCCACCCTTTGCGTTGCGCAACATAGGTCCATGTGCGGATGAAGGCGAGACGACGCGAGAGCGTGTCGATATCGCCGCCCGTCCTGTCGATACGCTCGATCTGGCGCGCGAGCCAGTCCGAGGGCACGCCCTTGCCCGATTGCAGGAACTCGAAGATGCGCGCCAGAAGCGTTGCATGTTCGGCCTCAGAAATCGAACGAAAATCGGGGATTCGGCAGACATCCCAGAGAAGCTGCACGTCCTTTGGACTGGTGACGCGGTCGCGGATCGCCGGATCCTCGGCCAGCACCTTGAGCGCGCGCGCATCGTCGGCCTCGCGTCCCTTGGTCAGCCATTCGCCGCCATCGCGTTCGGCGGGCCGCGCGTCGAGCGATTGGATCAGCCGGTCCACGGTACCGAATTCGAGCCGCGCGTTGCGCCATTGCAGCCTCTGCAGCGGCGCGAAACGGTGGTTTTCGACCGCCTCGATCACCTCGGGCTGCAGCGGCCGCGCCTCGCCGGTCACCCCGAACGTGCCATCGGTGGTGTGGCGCCCGGCGCGACCTGCGATCTGCGCAAGTTCATGCGGGAAAAGCGGGCGCATCCGCCGCCCGTCGAATTTCGACGTGGCCGAAAACGCGACATGGTCGATATCGAGGTTGAGCCCCATCCCGATCGCATCGGTGGCGACCAGATAGTCGACGTCGCCATTTTGATACATCGCGACCTGCGCGTTGCGGGTGCGGGGCGAGAGCGCCCCCATCACCACCGCGCAGCCGCCCTTCTGGCGGCGGATCAGCTCCGCGATCGCATAGGTGTTCTCGACCGAAAACCCCACGATGGCCGAGCGCGGCTTCATCCGGGAGATTTTCTTCGAACCGGAATAGGTCAGCTCGGAAAACCGCTCGCGCTTGGTGAACTGCACCTTTGGCACCAGCGCCGCGATCGCCCCGCGCATCGTCTCGGAGCCGAGGAACAGCGTCTCGTGCAGCCCGCGCGCATGCAGCAGCCGATCGGTGAAGACATGGCCCCGCTCGGGATCGCCACATAGCTGGATTTCGTCGATGGCGAGGAAATCCGCGCCGATCCCCGTCGGCATCGCCTCGACCGTGCAGACCCAATATTGCGTCCGCTCGGGCACGATACGTTCTTCGCCGGTGACCAGCGCCACGACCGAGGGGCCGCGCTGCGCGACGATCCGGTCATAGACTTCGCGCGCCAAGAGCCGCAGCGGCAGTCCGATGACGCCGGTCCGATGCGCCAGCATCCTCTCGATTGCGTAATGGGTTTTGCCGGTATTGGTCGGCCCCAGAACGGCCGTGATCCGCCCGCCTTGCATCGCAGCTCCGTTCCAGCTCTCAGAGAGCCGTGCCCTGATGCGCCTCGTCGAGGCGCGCAATGGCGTCTTTCACATCCTGTTGATGCGGATTCAAGGCAAAAGACTTCTTATAGGCCTCAAGCGCGCGCTTGTCGTCGCCCATCTCCTCGAGGATCGCCCCCAGACCTGCAAGCGCGCCCCAATGTCGCGGCTCCAGCTTCAGGGTACGCGCGATATCCGCCGCCGAGGGGCCATAGAGCCCGGCCATGAAATAGGCAGTCGCCCGCCCGTTCCAGCCAGCGGCGAAATCGGGCGCGTGATCGGTGAGCGCCGTGAAATGCTCGATCGCGGCCTCGGTATCGCCGGCGTCCAGCGCCTCTTCGCCGCGCTTCAGGAGCAGGTCCATCGCCGCGGATCCCGACCGCGACCACGCCCTGCGGATGTCCGCCTCGGCGCGCGACCAGCCCGGATCGTTGGGATCGGCCAACTCTTTGAAATACGGGTCCAGACCTGCGGTTTCGGCGCTGGCGGGGAATGCCGCCATTGTTCCCAGCATCGCCGAAAAGCAAAATGCCGTGACGACACATTTGTATCTGTCAAATCGCTGCCACATAAATCATGACTGTAATGCAATTGCCGGAGAATGCGAGAGCCCGGCCATCAAAATTGGAGGACGCGATGAGCGAGGTTATCGACAAGGCCGTTGAGGCGCTGCGGGCGAAACTGCCCGATGGGTTTTCTTCGACTGCAAAATTCGTGATCGAAGGCGAAGGCTCGATCATTGCCGACGAGAACGGCGTGCGTGAAGGCGACGACGACGCGGAAGTCGTTCTGACCGCCGATCGCGAGACCTTCGAAGGCATGCTCAACGGCGACGTGAACCCGACCGCGGCCTTCATGTCCGGCAAACTTTCGGTCGACGGCTCGATGGGCCTCGCCATGCAGCTGGGTGCGGCTCTGGCCTGATGGAACGCGCCCCGATTTTCGAAGAGATCGCGCGCGGCCCCGAGGGCGGCGCTGCCTATTGGCTGACGGCGGAAGATGGGGTGCGGATACGCTTCGCACATTGGCCAGCACCGCCCCAACCACGCGGCACGGTCTTTCTGGGATGCGGGCGCACCGAATATGTCGAAAAATACGGCCCTGCGGCCGCGGAATTCGCGGCCCGGGGCTATGCCATGCTCGCCATCGACTGGCGCGGGCAAGGCCTGGCCGACCGGCTTTTGCCCGACGCACCCGAGAAAGGCCATGTCGGCGGCTTGCAGGATTACCAGTGGGATCTGCATGCGGTGATCGACGCTGCGGACAAGCTCGGTCTGCCGCAACCCTATTACATCGTGGGCCATTCGATGGGCGGCGCAATCGCGCTGCGCGCGGTGATGCATGAACACCATCGCTTCAACGCGGTGGCTTTCTCCGCGCCGATGTGGGGGATCGCCACCTCGCCGCTGCTGCACCCGTTCCGCATCGTGCTGGCAAACCTTCTGGGCGACGGCTTCCTCGCGAACAACTATCCGCCCGGCATGAACGGCACCACCTATGTCTACCGCGACAGTTTCGAGGCGAACCGCCTGACCCGCGATCCCGGGATGTGGGCCTGGCTGCTCGAGCAGGCCGCGAAGCGCCCCGAACTGACGCTGGCCGGCCCGACGATCCACTGGGTCGCCGAGAGCCTGCTGGAATGCGAGGCGCTGGCAGCCCTGCCCTCCCCCGACCTGCCCTGCTATTGCGGCCTGGGCGGGGCGGAGAAGATCGTGCACACGCCCTCGGTCCATGACCGGATGGGGCGTTGGCCAAAAGGCACGCTGGACGTGATCCCCGACGCCGAGCACGAATTGATGATGGAAATCCCCGCAACGCGGAAACGCTTCTACGACGGCTGCACCGCGCTGTTCGACGCGGCGGGCGGGCTGGACGCCCGCGACCCGGTCAAAGCTGAATCTGCGTGAAGCTGTCGCGCAGCGCGTTCGACCAGGCTTCCGACATTTCCGCGAAATCATTGTCGCCCGCCTCGATGCGGCGCTGGCTGGAGATCCGGCACTCGTCCTTCTTGATCACCGCCAGATCGAGCGGCATCCCCACCGAGAGGTTCGAGCGCAGCGTCGAATCCATCGAAAGGAGTACCGCCTTCTGCGCATCGATCAGGTTTGTGTCCGGACGGACCACGCGATCGAGGATCGGCTTGCCGTATTTATGCTCGCCGATCTGCAGGAAGGGCGTGTCCTCGGTGGCTTCGATGAAGTTGCCCTCCGGGTAGATCAGGAACATCCGCATCTCACCGCCCGCGCGCTGGCCCGCGACGATCATCGAGGCCGAGGTCGAAACCCGCTCGGCATCCATCCGGCTGGTGATGTCCTTGCGCACGCCCGCCATCGTGTTGCCGATGATCTCGGCCACTTTCAGCATCGTCGGCGCTTCCATGATCGAGCTGTCGCCCGTCGCGTCGCTCGCATCCGCTGCCTCGCGCAACCGCGCCAGCGTCGTTTGCGTGACCGAGAGCGAGCCCGCGGTCATGATCGCGATCACCCGTTCGCCCGGCTCTTCGAAGGTGAACATCTTGCGATAGGTCGCGATGTTGTCGAGCCCGCCATTCGTCCGCGTGTCCGACAGCAGCACCATCCCCTCGTTCAGCAAGAGGCCTACGCAATAGGTCATGTTCGTTCCCTGATCCCTGACAAGCGCGCAATCTATTGCTGGACTTGGTCCAAGGCAACTGTGACGTGCAGTCGCTCCTCGCCCGAGCCTTGGGTGATGCCACGGATCGGCGCGGCTTCGCGCGCATCGAGCCCGGAGCCGAGGCGGATATAGCGCTCGTCCGGGCAGCATTTGTTCGCCGGGTCGAAGCCGATCCAGCCGATGCCCGCGATCCATATTTCGGCCCAGGCATGGGCGGCCTCGTGCGGGGTGCCATCATCGGCCGCGAACAGGTAGCCCGAAACATAGCGCGCGGGCAGATCGGCACAGCGGGCTACCGCGACCAACGCATGGGCATGGTCCTGACAGACCCCCTCGCCCTGCGCCAGCGCCTCGGCGGCTGTGGTGTGCGAATGGGTGGCGCCCGGCTTGTAGGCGATCGCTTCGGAGATCGCGGCACTGAGGCGATGCGCCCGATCGAGATTTTCCGTGGCCCCTGCAACGGCCTCTTCGGCCAGCGCCGCCAGACTGTCGTCGATCCATGTCGCGACGGTCTCGCGCAAGTACGCCATCGGATGCACCAGCTCGCGGTGACCGCGCAGCACGCCCGAGGTATCGAAAGTTTCGACCTGCCCCGTCACGGTGATCGCGACCTCGTCGACCGGTGGGCGGATCGACCAGCCCTCGATACGGTCACCGGCGCCGTCGCGGAACGACCCGCCCCGGAGACCGCCTTCGACCGAGACGTCCCATTCGATGACGCGCTGGCCCTCGAAGCGTGAGGGGAACATGCGCAGCGACTGCACCGCGGCCCCCATCGGCGCGTCGTAATCATAGGTGGTGACATGGTTGACGGTGAGGATCATCGCGCATCTCCCGACAGGTAGGTTTGCTGAACGAGCGCGGTAAGCTGCCCGATCTCGCCGATGAAGCGGGTGAGGAACTCGTGCAGGCCTTCCTCGATAATTTCGGCGACTTGAGTCTGGTTCAGCTCGGTCATCAGCGCCTTGGCCCGCATCTGCGGCAGGCCGGTGCCCGGCTCGACCTCGTAGAAGCTTTCGAGATTGTCGAGGTGGTGCATCGCCTTGCGCGTCGCCGATATCAGCGAGCGCGGGCTGGCCGGGTTGAGGATCAGGAAATGCATGATCTTCGACGCCGTCAGCTCGCCGCCATAGGCCCAGTGGAAAGCGCGATAGGATTGCAGCGCGCGCAGCAGCACCTGCCACTGGTAATTGTCGAGGCCAGAGCCCACCATCTCCACCGAGGGCAGCAGCACGAAATATTTCACGTCGATCAGACGCGCGGTGTTGTCGGCCCGCTCCAGCGCATAACCGAGGTTCATGAAGAAGAACCCGTCATTGCGCAGCATCGTGCCGTCCATCGCCCCACGCAGCAGCGCCGATTGGCGGGCCACCCATTCGCACAGCTCTGTAATCTCCCATTCAGAGCGCGGCTGACGCTCGATCTGGCGGATCTCTTGGAACGCGGTGTTGAGCGTATCCCAGACCTGACCGGTGATCGCCGTACGCACGATGCGCGCGTTCTCCCGTGCACGCTCGAGGCAGGATATCACCGAGGACGGGTTGTCGCGATCAAAGAACAGGTAGCTCTCGATGTTGCGCTGCACCGGATCGCCGTATTTCTCGGAGAAGCCATCGGCAGTGCCCGAGGCTTGCAGCAGGCTCTCCCATTCGGAACGGTAGCCATGACCGGTCGACGGCGTCAGCGCGATCCGCGCGCCGACCTCCAGAAGCCGTGCCATCGTCTCTGCGCGCTCCATGTAGCGCGCGACCCAGAACAGGTTTTCAGCGGTTCTACTCAGCATCCGATCACTCCGCCAAAACCCAGGTGTCTTTCACGCCCCCGCCCTGCGACGAGTTCACGACAAGAGACCCTTCAGTCAGCGCGACGCGGGTCAGCCCGCCGGGGACAAGCTCGATCTTCTCGCCGACGAGACAATAGGGCCGCAGATCGACATGGCGCGGGGCCACGCCCTCTTCCACGAAAGTCGGCGTGGTCGACAGCGCGAGCGTCGGCTGGGCGATGTAGTTCTCGGGATTGTCCTCGACCTTGTGGCGGAAATTCTCGATCTGCTCCTTCGTCGATTTCGGCCCGACGAGCATGCCGTAACCGCCGGAACCGTGAACCTCTTTCACCACCAGCTCGTCGAGATGTTCGAGCACGTATTTGCAATCGTCGGCCTTGGCGCATTGCCACGTCGGCACGTTTTCCAGAAGTGGTTCTTCGCCAAGATAGAAGCGCACCATTTCCGGCACGAAGGTGTAGATCGCCTTGTCGTCGGCGACGCCCGCGCCCGGAGCCGAGCAGATCGTCACACCGCCCGAGCGGTAGACATCCATCAAGCCGGGAATGCCCAGCATCGAATCCGGGCGGAAGCAGAGCGGATCGAGGAAAGCGTCGTCGATCCGGCGATAGATCACGTCGAGCTTCTTCGGGCCTTCCGTCGTGCGCATCCAACAAAAGCCGCCCTCGCAGAACAGGTCCGGCCCCTCCACCAGCTCGACGCCCATCAGGTCGGCGAGGAAGGAATGCTCGTAATAGGCCGAGTTGAAATGGCCCGGCGTGAGGATCGCGACCGTCGGCTCGCCCTCGCATTTCGCCGGTGCGACCGAGGCCAGCGTGCGGCGCAGCGCGTCCGAATATCCATCCACCGGTTCGATCCGGTTCTCGCGGAACAGCTGCGGGAACATCCGCATCATGATCTCGCGGTTCTCCAGCATATATGAGACGCCCGAGGGCGTGCGGCAGTTGTCCTCGAGCACGTAGAACTGATCCGGCCCCGTGCGCACCAGATCGACGCCGACGATATGGCTGTAGATGCCGCGCGGCGGGATGAAGCCCGAAACCGCGCGCTCGAACGCATCGTTCTGATAGACCAGCCGCGCCGGGATACGCCCCGCCCGCACGATCTCGCCACGCCCGTAGACATCGAGCAGGAAGGCGTTCAACGCCCGGGTGCGCTGCTTGATCCCGCGCTCCAACTTACGCCATTCAGCCTGCGTGAAGACGCGTGGAAACATGTCGAAGGGAATCAGGCGGTCCGGGTCGCCGCCCTCGCCGTAGACCGCGAAGGTGATCCCGATCCGGCGAAACAGCGCCTCCGCTTCGGCCTGTTTCATCGCGCGCAGCTCGGAGGGCATTTCGCGCATCCAGCCATCGAGCCCGCTATAGGGCTGACGCACTTTGCCGCCGTCGAACATCTCGTTGAAATACTCTGTCATCGCGCCGGATATGCCCCCCTAGTCTTTTATTTAAGTCTAGGCCGTGTGCCTCGCGAGTAAAAGGCGATGCCCAAAGTTAAGCAACGCAGCGCGCCCGGGGGTCGCTCATTTCGCGGCATCTGCCGAAAAATTGTGCAACACCCAGCGAGCCCGCGCCCTTGTCACGACGGCGCCCCTGCCCCTATCTGGAAAACAAACAAACATACATGAGCCAGACATACATGAGGATGCCCATGACGCTGACACACCGCCGCCCCGTCTTCGATGCGAATGCCAATGCAGGGGCGTTCGGCGATCTGCCCGAATGGGATCTCAGCGATCTCTACCCCGCCCCCGACGCACCGGAACTGAGCAAGGACATGGCGTGGCTGGAAAAAGCCTGCGCCGAGTTCGCCGCCGATTACGAAGGCAAGCTGGCCGATCTCGACGCGGCGGGCATGGCAGAGTGCATCAAGCGCTACGAGGAAATCGACGAGAAAGCGGGCCGCGTGATGTCCTATGTCGGCCTGCGCTATTACCAGAACACGACCGACCCGGCACGGGTGAAGCTGCTGTCCGATGCGCAGGACAAGATCACCACCTACACCACGCCGCTCGTCTTCTTCAGCCTTGAGTTCAACCGCATCCCGGACGCGACCTACGAGGCCGTCTTCGCCGATGAGCGCGTCGCCCGCTACAAGCCGGTGTTTGACCGCATGCGCGCGATGAAACCCTACCAGCTCTCCGACGAGCTGGAGAAATTCCTCCACGACCAATCGGTCGTCGGCGCTGCCGCGTGGAACCGCCTCTTCGACGAGACCACCGCGGCGCTGGAATTCGAGGTGCAGGGCGAGAAACTGTCGCTCGAGGCCACCACGACGCTCCTCTCCGACCACAATCGCGAAAAACGCGAAGCGGCGGCGAAGGAGCTGGCGAACGTGTTCGGCGAGAACATCCGCACCTTCTCGCGCATCCACAACACGCTGGCCAAGGAAAAGGAAATCGAGGACCGCTGGCGCAAGATGCCGACGCCGCAGACCGGTCGCCACCTGTCGAACGACGTTGAGCCGGAAGTGGTGCAGGCGCTGCGCGACGCCGTGGTCGCGGCCTACCCGCGTCTGTCGCATCGCTACTACAAGCTGAAGGCGAAATGGCTCGGCCTCGAGAAGCTGCAGATCTGGGACCGCAACGCGCCGCTGCCGACCGAAGCCCCGCGCGACATCATGTGGGACGAGGCGAAGGACACCGTGCTCGACGCCTATTCCGGCTTCGATCCGCGCATGGCCGATATCGCGCAGCCCTTCTTCGAGAAAGGCTGGATCGATGCGGGCGTGAAACCGGGCAAAGCGCCGGGCGCCTTCGCGCATCCGACCGTGACCACCGTCCACCCTTACGTGATGCTCAACTACCTCGGCAAACCGCGCGACGTGATGACGCTGGCGCATGAGCTGGGCCACGGCGTTCACCAGGTGCTGGCCGCGAAACAGGGCGAGATGCTGGCCAACACGCCGCTGACGCTGGCCGAGACGGCCTCCGTCTTCGGCGAGATGCTGACCTTCCGCAAACTCCTCGCTGCGGCGAAGACCCGCGAAGAGCGCAAGACGCTTCTGGCCGGCAAGGTCGAGGACATGATCAACACGGTCGTCCGCCAGATCGCCTTCTATGATTTCGAGTGCAAGCTGCATGCAGCCCGCGCCGAAGGGGAGTTGACGCCTGAGGACATCAACGCGCTATGGATGTCTGTGCAGGGCGAAAGCCTCGGCCCGGCATTCGAGTTCATGGACGGCTACGAGACCTTCTGGTCCTACATCCCGCACTTCGTCCACTCGCCCTTCTACGTCTACGCCTATGCGTTCGGCGACGGGCTGGTGAACGCGCTCTACGCCGCCTACGAGGCCGCGCCCGAGGGCTTCCAGGACAAGTATTTCGCGATGCTGGAAGCGGGCGGCTCCATGCACCACAAAGAACTGCTCGCGCCCTTCGGCCTCGACGCCTCCGACCCGGCTTTCTGGGACAAGGGCCTGTCGATGATCGAAGGCTTCATCGACGAGCTGGAGGCGATGGAGGAGGCCTGAACTTCTCCTTGATTGAAATATCCCGGGGGGCGCGCAAGCGCGGGGGCAGAGCCCCCTCCCCGGCCCGCAACAAAAAACGCCGCGCGAGGTTCTCAACGCGCGGCGTTTTCCGTGACCGGCTCCCCACGAGCGCCGTCAACTCCGACCGGAGCCTTTACCCCTTGCAGGCCCTCGCTCAGATCAGCATGTCTTCCACCTCGAACCGGGTCAGCCGCGGTGCGGCGAGCGGGCCGAACTCGCGCAGCCTGTCCATCTGCGGAAACAGCGCGAGGAACAGTTCCGCCATCCGAGGATCGATCATCCGCTCGAAGCCTTCGCCTGGGTGGAAGCTCTCGACCTCCATGCCGCCAACCTTGAGCGAGCCGTGATGCTCCAGCACCAGGTGATAGGCGGAGACCGGCGAGATCGGCGCGACCTCGATCACGCTCACCCCGTCGACGAAAGCCGCAATCGGCGCATAGGCCGCCTCGATCCCCAGACGCGCGCGCAGCCGCGCGTCGCGCAGGCAAATCCGCGCATGGGGGCCCAACACCAGATCCTGCGACGGACGACCATGCCCAAATGCCTCGGCGGTGACGCGGATCATCCCCGCGGCCTTGTCCTTCGCGGCGGGGAACATCGTCATCGACCCTTTCCAGGTGACGGTCTCAACCCGCTCGTCGGCGGTCAGGACGCGCATCCCGGGCACCACATCCTCAATCGAGACGGGGCCCTCCTCGGTCGCGATCACAGCGCCGCGCGCCAAGGCAGAGAACGCCTCCTCGAACAACGGAATCGCCGGGGCGACGCGGGAGGTTTCCTCGATGAACCCCTCTGCCTCCAGCCACCACGCGGCATAACGGCGCGTCATCGCGGAGGCGCGCAGGGCGCGTTTCGGCGCATTCGGGCTCGCACGCAAAGGGCGCGGCAGAGGCGGTTCGGAACTGTCGGGACGGAGCGCGGCCGCTGCCGTCCGGTGGGGTAGATTCATGCGATAGGCCTTTCGGTCTTCTCACGGCTGCATCGGCCCCCACCGGTTGCAGAGAGACGCTCACAACATGGCCAAAACCGGTGACCCCGTCAAATTTTTGATGCGATTGTCTCACGATCCCCGAGCAGTCGAGACCTGCCCTAACGGCAGGTTTCCCGGGCGCGCACAAACCGCCACAGTCTCACCACATTCGAAGCGAATCACCCGCCTCCAGAGGCACTGGAAGCGGGTGATGAAAATGGCCGGGCGTGGCAGCGCCCGGCCAAGTCTCGCATTGCGATCCGCATGACCAATTGCGATCGCGTTGCGAGAAGGGAGATCATTGTGCGGCGCCGACCCTCCGCGGCGCGGCCGCCGCCGTGCGACGCGTCTGTGCGCGGCGCGCATTGCGCGCCCACGGCATCGGCGTGTCGCATTTACGTGCGGAGTCCAGCGCGGTTTTCATCCAGCGGCGGGTCGGTTGTTGCTTGTTCACGTTGTTGTCCCCTCGTCTCAGGATCGTCTTCGATCCGGTTCAGGACTGTTGTGACCGCGCAATGGGGCCAGCATGGGGCGAGAGTGGGAATTTTTCGCGCAAGGAAACGAACGAATGCGGCAAGGCCGATTGTTTCAGAGTCATCTCATGTGCGGGCGGCGCGCTGCCCGCGCCCCCCAGATCGATCAGAGGCGGATCGCCGAGAGCAGGCGCCCGTAATCGGCCTCCCCCGCATGGGTCGCGCGGCGGTAGGAATAGAAGCGCTCGGGCTCCTGGTAGGTGCAGCGACGCATCCATTCCGCCTCGCCGACGCCCGCCTCGCGCAGCCGGTGAAGCGAGAAGCTCGGCAGGTCGAAATGCGGCTTGCCTGAGGGTCCGGGCGAGAAGAACCGGCTGTAATCCATGTCTTCCATCAGGAACTGCTCCATGAAGTCCTCGCCGACCTCGTAGGAATGGACCGAGATGCACGGCCCGATCACCGCGGTGATGTCCTCGCGATGCGCGCCCAGACGCTCCATCGCGTCGAGCGTGTTCTCCAGCACCCCCTCCATCGCGCCGCGCCAGCCTGCATGGGCCGCGCCGATAACGCCCGCTTTCGGGTCCGAGAACAGCACCGGCTGGCAGTCGGCGGTCAGGATCGAGATTGCGATGCCCGGCACCTTGGTCACCGCCGCATCGGCGCGCGGCGGCGGATCGGTGATCTCTTCGATCACTGCGACATCGGGCGAATGCACCTGATTGACGCCCTGCAGCGCGTTCAGCTCAACCCCCAACGCGTCTGCGGCACGGGCCCGATTGGTTCGCACCGCCTCGCTTTGGTCCGACGAACCGGGGCCGCAGTTGAGCCCGGCGAAAATGCCCGAGGACGCCCCGCCCTTGCGGGTGAAGAAGCCGTGCTTCACCGCCCCCAGGGCGGGTGAGGTCAGAATTTCGAGCATCGTCGACATCGTGCCCCCCAATGGCTCAGTCGGTGTTTGGGTCGAAGCCCGGCGGCAGCGGCGCATTCGGCGCCACCAGTGCGAGAGCTTGGAACAGGTGACCCATTTCCTCGGGATGGGTCAAGCGGCGATGCGCGGCGATATGGGTCTCGCGCGCGGCCCCGGATAACGCCTGCGCGAGGCGCTGCGCCCGCGCCGTGATGCCCAGCCGCTCCAGCAGAAGGCCCTGCGCGGTCATCGCCGACACCTTGGCCCCGACCCTGTGCGCCGCCTGCGCCAGAGGTTCGAAATCGACATGGGCGGTCAGGTCCGCCTCACCCGGTGTCGCGAAGGGATCGACGGGTTCATGCGCCTTGAGGGCCTGAAACGTGTCGCCCTTGGAATGCCAGTTGCCATAGTCGATCAGCAACGCCGCGCCGCCTTGGCGCGCGATCCGCGCTGCGAGCCTTTCAGTGAAACTCACCGCAGCGGCACAGGTCTCGACCACATTGCCCGGCACGGTGTCAGCCATGCGCGGCTCCAGAGCCTCGAATCGCGTGGGCGGGGCGAGGCCGGGGGTCAGCGCGCCCTCGTCGGACAATCCGATCTGCCGCTCGGCCCAGCCCTGCTCGACCCGTTGGAACTGCCGGATCGGCAGCGCGTCGAGAAACTCGTTCGCTACGAGGAACAGGGGGGAGTCTGGCAGGTCGTCGATGGTCTCATGCCACACCACCTGATGCGGCGCGAGCTTCTGCTTCTGAATCTCGCGCAGGGTCGGCGAGGCTTCGATCAGATGCACCTCTGCCGCGTCCGCCATCCCGCGCACCGCCTTCATCGCGCGCAGCATATCGGCCATCAGCGTGCCGCGCCCCGGCCCAGCCTCGGCCAAGATGAACGGCGCAGGCCGCCCTTGATCGAGCCATGCTTGCGCCAGACACAGGCCCAGCATCTCGCCGAACATCTGGGAAATCTCCGGCGCGGTGATGAAATCGCCCGCGCGCCCGAACGGATCGCGGGTCGCGTAATAGCCATGTTCGGGATGCAGCAGGCAGATGCTCATATAGCGGTCGAGCCGCATAGGCCCCTCCGCCGCGATCTGCGCGGCAAGGATGTCGCCCAGCGGGGTCACGATGCTTTCGGCGCGCGCAGTGCGCGGATCACGAAATACAACCCCACCGCGATCATCGGCAGCGACAGCACCTGCCCCATCGTCAGCCCCCAACCGTCCGTGAAGCGGATCACGTGGCCATAGGGATTGCCGAGGGTCACGAACTGCGGATCGCCCTGCCGGAACAGCTCCACGAAGGCGCGCGCGGCTCCGTAGCCCATCAGGAAGACGCCGAGGCTCAGCCCGGGACGCTTAAGCGAACGACCGAACTTCACCAGCCCCCAGAGGATCAGTCCCAGCAGCAGCCCTTCGAGCCCCGCCTCGTAGAGCTGCGAGGGATGGCGCGCGCAAGACCCGTCCACCTGCCCCGCGATCCCGAGGCAGGTCTGCGCCAGTTCACCGGGGAAGATCACGCCCCACGGCACGTCCGTCGGACGCCCCCAAAGCTCCGGCTTGATGAAGTTGGCGATCCGTCCGAGAAACAGCCCGATCGGCGCCACCAACGCCATCGCGTCGGCGAGTTGCAGCTTCGGCACGTGGTGACGGCGCGCGAACCACCAGCCTGCGACCAGTGTGCCCAGGAAACCGCCATGGAAAGACATGCCGCCCTGCCAGACTTTCACGATGTCGAGCGGATGCGCCAGATACCATGCAGGCTCGTAGAACAGGATGAAACCGAGCCGCCCGCCCAGCACCACACCCACGATCACCGCCGTCAGCAGGTCCTCGACCTTGCCCGGCGCCATCGGCGCACTGTTCGTCGGCCAGAGCGTATCGCGCTTCATCAGCGCCACGATGATCCGCCATCCCGCGATCAGCCCCGCGATATAGGCCAGCGCATACCAGCGGATCGGCAGGCCCAGACCGGGGATCGTAAGGGCGACCGGATCGAATTGCGGGAAGGGAATGGCCAGAGGCAGCAAGGCGGTCTCCTGTCAGAAATCGCCGCGAGAAAGCCCTGCGCGGGCCGGGAAGTCAACCTTGCCAGCGGCACCGACGCGGCCCATATAGTCAGGGAAGCAGAAATTGACCGCAAGGGGATGCCGATGCAGCCGCCCAACAAGATGTTCGACGAGATGTCCAAGCTGATGACCAACGCGATGGGCGTGGCCCAAGGCGCGAAGGACGAGGCCGAGACGGCGATGAAAAGCTGGATGGACCGGTGGCTCGCCGACCGCGACCTCGTGACCCGCGAGGAGTTCGACGCGGTCCGCACGATGGCGCAGAAAGCCCGCGAAGAGAACGCCGCGCTGAAGGCCCGCATCGAGGCGCTGGAAGGCAAGAAGGAAGACTGAGGTCTTCGCGATGGAATTTGAAAACGCCCGGTCCGAATGGCCGGGCGTTTTTCGTTGGCCCCGTACGGGGGCGACCGCCCCCCGGGGACGGCGCATTGGCGATATCCTCGCGCGTTCGGATATCATGCGGCCTTGCAAGACAAAGCGCCCTCTCGAGGGTCAAGCGCGGCCCTTTGTCAGATTTCCAGACACGTCACCACACAGCGAAATGCCCGCGCCGAGGCGCGGGCAAATCACTAATTCTTCGTTAAAGCCTCCCGGCTTCAGGTGCCTTCCGCCTGATCGTAGGCGTCGATGATCTTCGCGACCATCGGGTGACGCACCACGTCTTTCGCTGTGAAGTAGTTGAAGCTGATCCCCTCGACATGGCCGAGGATACGCTCGGCATCCTGCAGTCCCGAAGGCATCCCGCGCGGCAGGTCCACCTGCGATCGGTCGCCGGTAATAACCATCCGCGAGCCTTGGCCCAGGCGGGTCAGAAACATCTTCATCTGCATGGTCGAGGCGTTCTGCGCCTCGTCGAGCACCACGAAGGCGTTCGACAGAGTGCGCCCGCGCATGAAGGCGAGCGGCGCGATCTCGATCCGCTTCTCTTCCAGCAGCTTCGCGAGCTGCTTGGCGGGGAGGAAGTCGTTCAGCGCGTCGTAGAGCGGCTGCATGTAGGGATCGACCTTGTCCTTCATGTCGCCGGGCAGGAAGCCCAGACGCTCGCCCGCCTCGACGGCCGGACGCGACAGGATGATCTTGTCGACATGCCCGCCGATCAACATGGTCACGCCCACAGCCACGGCGAGATAGGTCTTGCCGGTGCCCGCCGGCCCGATCCCGAAGGCCAGCTCGTGCTCGAAGAGGTGCTTCACATAGGCCTTCTGCGCCTCGGTGCGCGGCTCGACCTGCTTCTTGCGGGTGCGAATCTCGAACTTGCCCGCCTCGAACATCTCGAGCTGCTCGTCCACCGTGGTCCCGGCGCCACCCAGATCGGCCATGCGCAGTGCGGCATCCACCTCTTCGGCGTCGATCTGCTTGTTCTGTTCCAAGCGCTGATACAGCTGATGCAGCACGGCGGCGGCCTGCGATTGCGCCTCCGGCTCGCCCACTACGGCCAGCTGATTGCCGCGCCGGAGGATGTGAACCTGCAACTTGTGCTCTATCTGGGCCAGA
The DNA here is from genome assembly GCF_002213185.1 of Thioclava sp. JM3. NCBI lineage: Bacteria > Pseudomonadati > Pseudomonadota > Alphaproteobacteria > Rhodobacterales > Paracoccaceae > Thioclava > Thioclava sp. JM3. The sequence goes on along the minus strand of NZ_NBOB01000006.1, from coordinate 329,937 downwards.
TTGCGGTCGAATTCACCGCAAAGATCGATCAGCAGCCGGTTGTTGGGGAACTCAAGAAGCGTCTCGTGAGCATCCTGAGAGCGAGGCGGGGGTGTGATCGCGCTGAAGCCCAAATACAGAGTCTCCCTAGCTGGTTTGGTAAAGATATGGTGCCTGCCTTGGGGGATTCACGCAAGCACTGGTTTCCCGCCCTCCTAGGCGAGGTATCGAATTTCATCAAACTGAAACGAAAAAACCCAAGCGCGGTTCCGTCTGGTCACTTCGCCTGTTTTTTAGGCAAAGACGGGTCGATCTGGTGTGCAAGTCGCTGAGCGGGTCGAGCATCCGTGGCACGGTTGCCCCGCGCGACAACCCCGAATCGCCAAGCCGCCGAGGGCCCGTCAAAGACGCAGAATCGCGTAGGAAAAGGCAAGCTTCACACAACCTTAGCGGGAAAACTGTCGCGGAAGGCTAAACATCCTCCATGTTTTTCCCGCCATTGTTTTCACATGCCCGGCAAATATCGACAAACTCTCGCCAATTTGGGTTCAATCTGGGCAAACTGCGGGCAGATGGTGCTCGGGTCGGAAGGATCACGAGCACCTATGTTATTCCGCTGCCCGATCAGGAGAGTCTCTGAAGATGAAGACCATTGCAATCACCGCCGCCGCGCTGCTCACCGGTATGGCATTCGCTGGCGCCGCCCAGGCCGGTACGAGCTGCTACACCGGCCCGGTGGGGCGCGATCACGTCAACAACAAGACCGTCTGCGGCCCGACCCGCAAGCAACAGATTCATATCGACTGCTTCCGTGGCCCTTGGCGCGAGACGATCTGGGATCACCCGCAGGGCAGCTTCGTCGATGACCTTGTGGCGTTCGGCTACGATTACGGCGATGCGAACGGCCTCGCGACGCAAATCTGCAGAAACGAGAGCCTCGTGGGCAACCCGGAAGGTCTCCGAAAAGAGCTTCTGAAAGCGATCGCGAACGATCCGCCCGGCCCGAACTGATCGGCGAAGGCTTCCAACAAGAAAGGGCCGCGGATGATGCGGCCCTTTTCAATTGATGCAGTGACGCGTTGCGCGCTCAGATCAGCTCGCCCGCCAGCGAATTTGGCGCCGTACCGGTGATCCGCACCTTCGCCAGGACGCCGGGACCGAGCCCCTCGCCCGAGACATGGACCGCCTGCAGGTAATCGGATTTGCCGACCCACTGGCCGTCCAGACGACCGGGCTTCTCGAAGAGCACGTTCACTTCGCGCCCGATCATGCTCTCCTGACAGGCCCGCTGTTGCGAGGTCAGAAGCGCCTGAAGCTCTTGCAGCCGCGCGTCCGCGACCTCGGCAGGCACCGCGCCTTTCGCGCCAGCCGCGGGCGTGCCCGGGCGCGGCGAGTATTTGAACGAATAGGCCATGCCGTAATTGACCTCGCGGATCAGCGACATCGTGTCCTCGAAATCCTGATCGGTCTCGCCGGGGAAGCCCACGATGAAATCGCCCGAGATCACGATGTCGGGGCGCGCGGCGCGGATACGCTCTATCAGGCGGATATAGCTTTCCGCCGTATGTCTGCGGTTCATCGCCTTGAGGATCTTGTCCGACCCAGATTGCACCGGCAGATGAAGATAGGGCATCAGCTTCGGCTCGTCGCCATGGGCCGCGATGAGATCGTCTTCCATGTCGTTCGGGTGCGAAGTGGTGTAGCGGATACGCTCCAGCCCATCGATCTTGGCGAGCGACCGGGCAAGCCGCGCGAGCGACCAGTCACCGCCCTCTCCCTCGCCGTGATAGGCGTTGACGTTCTGACCCAAGAGCGTGATCTCGCGCACGCCTTTCTCGACCAGCGCCTGCGCCTCCCGCAGGATTTTCTCGGCAGGGCGCGAAACTTCGGCCCCCCGCGTATAGGGCACCACGCAGAAGGCGCAGAATTTGTCGCAACCTTCCTGCACGGTCAGAAACGCGGTCGGGCGCGCCTGCACGGGGCGCGCGGGCAGATGGTCGAACTTGTCTTCCAGCGGAAACTCGGTCTCGACGGGGCGCGCGCCATTGTCGGTGCGGGCGACCAGTTCGGGCAGCTTGTGATAGCTTTGCGAGCCCACGACCAGATCCACCAGATCCGAGCGCCGCAAAATCTCGTCGCCCTCGGCCTGCGCGACGCAGCCCGCGACACCGATCTTCAGGTCGGGCTTGGCCTCCTTGAACGGACGCAGGCGGCCCAGATCGGAATAGACCTTCTCGGCCGCTTTCTCGCGGATATGGCAGGTGTTGAGCAGCACCATATCCGCCGCGCCCACATCGTCGGTCAGCTCGTAGCCCTTGGCGCCCATGGCCTCGGCCATGCGCTCGCTGTCATAGACGTTCATCTGACAGCCATAGGTTTTGATATGCAGCTTTTTCGGAGCGTCGCTCATGCCAATCCTCGCGCGTCTTTCCAGCGCGCCTGATACAGCCAAACCGCCCTTTCCCGCAAGGTCGCGCATGGCGCGGGCCGTAAAGGCTTGATTTCATGCGGGCCTTCCCCGATCCTGCGCCCGAAGACCCCGCGAAAGGGCTAAATCGGGCATGAAATATTCCTCGCTGATCGATTTCCTCACCCGTCAGAGCGCAGCGCTATCCAAAGGTCCGGTCGGCGTGATCCTAGCCGAGGACGGGGTCGAGTTGGAGAGCACGATCCGCCACCATATCGACCTCGGCTTCCCGTTGTTGCTGGTTCTGGGCCATGCCGCGATGGATCTGCCGGACGATCTGGCCGCCGACAGCCCGACGAAAATCCACCGCATCGATTTCGAGTTGAACCGCCGCGACGCAGCCCCCCTCGCGATCAACCCGATCATCGCTGCCGTGGCCGCCGGAACGTGGCTCTATTACTGCTTCAACGCTGAATACCTGTTCTTCCCCTTCTGCGAGAGCCGCACGATCGGCGAGGTGCTGAGCTTCCACACCGAAGAACGCCGCGCCTCGATGCTGAGCTATGTGATCGACCTCTATACCGGCGATCTGGAGGCGCATCCGAACGGCGTCGATACCGAGAACGCGATGTTCGACAAGGCGGGCTATTACGCGCTCGCCCGGCTCGATCCCGAGAACCACGACCACCCGAAGGAGCGGCAGCTCGATTTCTTCGGGGGGCTGCGCTGGCGTTTTGAGGAGCACGTCCCCGCCGAGCGCCGCAAGATCGACCGGATCGCCCTGTTCCGCGCCAAGCCCGGCCTGAAGCTGCGCCCCGATCACACGTTCAACGACGAGGAATACAACACCTATTCCTGCCCATGGCACCATAACCTGACCTGTGCCACCGCCTCGTTCCGGGTGGCGAAGGCGCTGAAGTTCAATCCCGGCTCGACCTATGACGTGCACAGCTTCACTTGGGTCAATTCCGAGCGCTTCAACTGGTCGAGTCAGCAACTCATGGATCTTGGTCTGATCGAACCAGGCCAGTGGTTCTGATCCGCCCCTCAAACTGATTCCGAACGGTTCCCCCGTTATCTCTGCGCGGGCGCAGAGCACCCTGCGCAATTCCCGAGTAAAAGAATCACCTTTACAATTCCGATAATTTCACTCAGGTTGCTTCCATCAGCCAGTCGATCCCCGACGAGCCGCATATCGCGAGATGGAGACCGGAGATGAAACGCCCCTCTTCCCCCGGCCCCCGATACCGGGCCGACACGCATGTTGATACCGACCCGCCGCTGAGCCTGCGCGATATCGTCGAGGCGCTGTGCAGCGGTTTCCCCCCGGGCCAAAGCGCGCTCGAAGCGACGCTCGACCGGATCGAGGGAGGCCAGAGATGAGCATCAATGAAAGCTTCGCCAACGCCCTGCCCGTCCATGACGCGGAGGTGCTGACCGGCAAGGGCAACCTCGCCCATATCGTGCTGGACGGTCAGGTCTATACGCTGCGCATCACCAAGGCGGGCAAGCTGATCCTGACCAAATGAGCGCAGCATTGCGCACCCCGCACATCCCGAACGTCTGAAGCCGCCCGATCGTCCCTCGGGCGGTTTTTTCGTCTCGAAGACGCGTATCACAGTGATCTTGGGGAAAATGGAGCGGGTGATGGGAATCGAACCCACGTCTTCAGCTTGGAAGGCTGCGGCTCTACCATTGAGCTACACCCGCACTCTGGCCTCTCCTTAGCGGTCCACGCCGCGCCATTCAAGCGGGATTGGCAAACGGTTCGCGTAAACCCGCCCCGGAGGCGCGGTTCGAGTTCACCTCTTGGCCCACGCGCCACGCCTGCAGGATGCCCTCGGGCCTGGGCTGCATCAGTGTCGCCGCGCCATGGCCCTCCTCGCCGAGCCATTTCGCCCAGTCGGCTTCTTCGAGGACCAGCGGCTCGCGGTGATGGATCGGGGCGAGCGTCGGGCCTGCCGGCACCGTCACGATGGCGCAGGTCGTCAGCAACTCGCCGCCCTTCTCCCAGTCCTGCCAGAGCCCGCCGAACACCATCGGCGCCCCGTCCCTGCGCGAAACGTAGAAAGGCAGCTTCGCCTCGCCCTCGCGATGCCATTCATAGAAGCCATCCGCCGGGATCAGGCAGCGCCGCGACCGGATCGCCGCCCGGAAGGCGGGCTTCTCCGCCACCGTCTCCGAGCGCGCATTGATCAGCAATGGCCCGTCGGTCGGCGTCTTGTACCAATGCGGGATGAAGCCCCAGCGCATCGCCCGCAACTGCCGCTGCCCCTCACCGGAGACGCAGACCGGCAGGCTCTGGGTCGGGCAGATGTTGAACCGCTCGCCATCGGGCACGTCATTGCCGGGCACCGCCTTGAACAGACGCGCCATCGCATCGACAGGAAGAGTGTTGGCCATACGTCCGCACATGGCACAAAGCTATGCCGCCACGCGCGCGGCACAAGCCCCACGCTTGACCGGACGGCGCGTTTTCGGGCAAGGGAAAGCCATGTTGATTTACAAAATCCTCCGTCGCCCCGAATGGGATGCATTTCGCGAAGCCGGGCACACGCTCGGCGCTCCGGTCGACCTCGCGGACGGCTATATCCATTTCTCCACCGCCGATCAGGTCGTCGAAACGGCTGCGAAACATTTCGCGGGCGAATCCGATCTGGTGCTGGTCGCCTTCGACTCCACCGCGATGGGCGCCGATCTGAAGTGGGAACCTTCGCGCCGCGATCAGCTCTTCCCGCATCTCTACCGCCCGCTGAATCTCAGCGAAGTCGTCTGGGACCACGCCCTGCCCCTGGGCGCTGCGGGCCATATCTTCCCGAAGGAAATGTCGTGACCACCCTGATCGAGCGTGCGGGCCTCGCGGTTTTTCACAAGATCGACCCGGAAAAGGCGCATGGCCTGTCGCTGCGCGCGCTGCGAATGGGGCTCGCGCCCCTGCCCGGCCCGATCACTTCGCCCCGGCTGAAAACCGATCTGGCGGGGATGTCGCTTCTGAACCCGGTGGGCCTTGCGGCCGGCTTCGACAAGAACGCCGAGGCCGTGCCGCAGCTGATGCGCGCGGGCTTCGGCTTCATCGAAGTTGGTGCCGCGACGCCGCGCGCACAGGAAGGCAACCTGCCTCCGCGTCTCTGGCGGCTGCCCGCCGATCGCGCCGCGATCAATCGCTTCGGCTTCAACAATCAGGGCATGGAGCCGATCACAGAGCGGCTGGCAAAGCGCCCGCAGGGCATTCCGGTAGGCCTCAATCTCGGCGCCAACAAGGACGCCGCCGACCGCGCGAAAGATTTTGCGACCGTTCTGGCCCATGCCGGCCCGCATATCGATTTCGCAACGGTCAACGTCTCCTCGCCCAACACCGAGAAGCTGCGCGACCTGCAGGGCAAAGCCGCGCTGTCTGCGCTGCTGGCAGGCGTGATCGAGACCCGCGACGGCCTCGCGCGGCGTATCCCGGTCTTCCTGAAAATCGCCCCCGATCTGAGCGCCGAGGAACTGGCCGAGATCGCCGAGGTCGCGCTGGAAAGCGGGATCGACGGGATCATCGCGACCAATACGACGCTTTCGCGCGAGGGGCTGACCTCGCCCAACCCCTCCGATCAGGGCGGCATGTCCGGCGCACCGTTGTTTGAAAAATCGACCCGCGTTCTGGCCCAGCTCTCGCGGCATACTGCGGGCGCCCTGCCGCTGATCGGTGTTGGCGGCGTGGGCTCTGCCGAGCAGGCCTACGAGAAAATCCGCGCGGGCGCCTCGGCGGTGCAGCTCTACACCGCGATGGTGTTCTCCGGCCTCTCGCTCGCTGCAGATATCGCACGCGGCCTCGACGCCCTTCTGGAACGCGACGGCTTCGCCAGCGTTTCCGAGGCGATCGGCACCGGGAGAGACAAATGGCTGTAACGATCTGGCACAATCCGCGCTGCTCGAAATCGCGCGAGACGCTGAAACTTCTCGAAGCGCGCGGGATCGCGCCTGAGGTGCGCGACTACCAGAAAGAGCCGCCGACCATGGTCGAACTGCAGGACGCGCTGATGAAGCTCGGCCAGCCCGCCTCCGCCCTGATCCGCTGGAAGGATACCGACCTCTCCAAGGAGGCCGGCGAAAACGAAATCCTCTCGGCGCTCACCGCCAACCCGAAGCTGATCGAGCGCCCCTTGGTGCTGACCGAGACTGCGGCCCGCATCGGCCGCCCGCCGGAAACGGTTCTCGAGATTCTCTGACATCAGGGGCGCGGCCGCACTTCGCCTTGGCCCAAATATCCGGGGGCTCTCCGGAGGAGGTGGGGGCAGAGCCCCCTGCCTGACCGATAGTTGCCTAGTGGCGCTGAAAATATCGACGATGCTCGGCGTAACCCCACCCGCGGAAAGCAAAGCGCCGAGATCAGAAACGATCTCGGCGTGAAGGCCATCTGCGGCGTCTGGATCAGGTTTCAACTCGACCCGCCTTATCAACTCTCGGATATGCTCGTTCGCTTGGTGTACAAGCTCGGGATCGGCGAGCAATGTCTCGAGTTCCCGCACGGCGCGGGCAAAGAGCGCGGCACTGTCGGTCGGAAGTTGTGGCAGAACTGCGCGGGTCTCTTGATGCTGAGCCAGCTCGGCTTCAAGATCGGCGATCTCGCGTTCGAGGTCTTCCGCGCGCGCTTTGTAAGCGCTGTATGGCGCGCCCTGCTCGATCGCATCAAAGATCCGTTGGCGGCTCGTGCGCGCTTTCTTAAGACGACGCTCGAGCCGCGTTGCGGTATCTGCGCCCTGGGAGCTCGCCAGCGCCTTGTACTCAGCCTTAAGCGCGGCGTCGAAGCTCGCGGCCAGTTCCGGCGTCAGGAAGGTGCCCCGGAGCTTCGAGAAGACGCGCGCCTCGATCCGATCACGGTGAATGGTCGTCTTGTTGTTGCACGCCCCCTTGCGAGCTTCGCGGCATCCGAAATGCGTTCGACCAACTTTTATGTAAGTCGCGCCACAGCAGCCGCAGACCAACAAACCGCTCAACAGGTGCTTACTGCGCCGGGCCCCGACGGGGTTACCCTTGCTTTTGGCTTTTACGGCTTGGGTCGCAAGCTGGGCCTCAACACGATCCCAGAGATCTTGATCGATGATCCGCAGCGCCGGGACCTCGATCTCCACGGCCGCGCCCGGGGTTTCGTAGACCTCCTTGCTGCCAGTTTCGGGATGATAGCGGCGTGACGTCTTCGCGACGCTTGCAATGCCGATGTAAAGACGATTGCGCAGCATGCCTTCAAACCGCGTCGGATTCCCTCGGATCGTGCTGATATCCCAAGTGCCACCGCGCGGCGCCGGAATGCCATCTCCATTCAGCCGCTTGACGATCGCTTGCGTCGAGTGCCCGTCGGCAAACTCGCGAAATATGCGACGCACAACTTCTGCCTCGTCGGGGGCGATCTCGCGGTTGAGCCCTTCGTCACCGTCACGCTTGCGGTAGCCGTATGCGCTCGTGTGAAGCCGTTTCCGGGTGAGCCCCTGTACCATTCCACGGCGCGTGTGTTCACCGATCATCTGCGCATAAAGCTGCGCGCCGAGCGCATTAATCAGCACTTTGAAGAAGTCCTGCTGGCCTTCAGCGACAGAGTAAAGCTCGGCCTGCTGGAACCGGAACAGCTCGTAATGATTGAGCGCGTCCGCGATCTTGCGGGTGAGGCGATCCACGGCTTCGATGACGATCGCATCGACCTGCCGCGCGTTGACCGCAGCGCACAGTGCCTGGAGACCCTCGCGGCGCGTGTTGCGGCCCGATTTCTCATAGTCCGTGAAACGATGGGTCACCACCCAGCCGCGCTCGGCTGCAAAACGCTCCGCCATGGCGACCTGATCGTCGATCGAAGTTTGCTTCTGGAGACCGGAGCTGTAGCGAGCATAGATTGCGACGCGTTTCGTCATTGTGCTTCCTCCTTCTGAGGCGCGGCGGGGCTGTTGGCGGGGATCGCATTCGCGAGATCCCGGACAACAGCGCGCGCCAGCAGCCGGGCGATCGCGTTGCAGGCTGGCGGCATGAACGTCGCTTTGTCGGGCGTATCGTTGGCGGCGGTGATGGGGGCGGATGGCATGGCAAGCTCCTTCGTTCGGGATCCTACGAAGAAGCTGGGTTCATCTGTCAGAGCGCGGAAACGCGATCACGCAAAAAACTGAAATTCGCGATGCGAAAAGGTCGGCATGAAGCCTCATGTTCCTTGCGAACGAGCCCGCCCTAGCGTTCGTCTCAGGAGCGGACTCGTGATCAATAAGGGCGGAAAGTGCGAATTCGCCGCGATGCAGCAGAAAACTGCGCGAACTGCAAAAGCGGACCTTCTGAACTGCAAGTTCCTTTCATCAGATAATCACATGGGCTGTATACCGCCTCGGTCTGCGGCGCAAAGACACCACATCTTCTTTGTACGGAGGGCGCTTTGCTTCCCTGTCGCATCCCGCGATTACAGACTAGCTATATGTTGGGCCAGGTGGGGGGAATCAGCGCAGCGTCGCCGCGCCATTCTTCGACGATCGCATTCTCGAACCACTCGTTTCTTAGATGAGCGTGATCCAAAACGATGAGTTGAAACGGCTCTGATATTTCCTGACAAGCACGATGCATTAATTCAAACAAGGATTGGACAGCTTGCCTGTCTTCGTCAACTTCAATCTCATCCAAAAAGCCGTCCTTGGCGTCTGGCGGGTAGTAGGCTTGTGTCGGTTGATCGAGTACCAAAAATGCTGGAACAGGCCGGTTGCGTTTCCTTAGCCACCAGTGCAGTGCAAGGTGCGCTAGAACGTGGTACCCGACCCAGTTCTCACCACTACCCATCCTGCTCAAAGGGATCGGGCCATCTTCAGTGTTCGCAACCACGGTCAGCTTTTTCGCATCCAACCTCAGTGAGCTGCCTTGATACTCAAGATTGAGCATTTCAGAATACTCGGTCATCTTCCGGCCAATGAAATCGAGGAACGTAGCGATTTTTGACTCGGTTTCCTCCGAGCGGAGCTTCGAAAGAACTGTGTCGATGAGCGCTTTCACCCGGTCGAGCTCGGCTTCATCGAATTCGACCTCCTCTTCAGGTGACACAGTTTCAATGAAGTTCGTCAACCTACCCACATAGCGGGCTCTGGCAACAAGTTGCTCTTGGGCAGCCCGAGCTTGTTCGTCAGAAGCTATCGCGCTTCGCAATTCCCTTGAGACTTCTCTGAGGTCGACAGTAAGAGATTGGATCTTCTCTTCGAGCGCAGCGATATGCGAGAGCAAATGTGGGCTTTCTTTGTGCACTGACGACAATTGTAGGTCAATGTCCTCAAGAGCCGCATTTATTTCCTGTAGGCTGGGCGTAGGATTGTCTTGTGGCAGAGCACACAGTGGGCATATTGACCTGTCACCAAGGGGTTCTTTGTAAATCCCGATGCTGCTCAACCTAGATTTCTGCTCCGATACTTCCAGACCATAGTCTGTTTGCGCCGACAAAAACGCTTCCGTTGCGGAGCGATCTTTCGTGAGTTCGTCGATCCGATTCCAGATTGACCGCCTTTCATTTTCTAACTGAGTTATCGTTTCTCCGAAGTCCTGATAGTCCACAGCCTCCTCGACATCTGTTTTTGCGACCTGTGCTAGAAAGTCGAAAACCGTGTCATCTACGGCTTGGTAGTCCTGAGGAATGAGCCCCACTCGTTTACCGTCATTCACTAGTCGCGTCACGCGGGACCTGCTGACATCTACGGCCTGTACTCGTTTTGCCTTTTGAGCTTCCAACAAACGTGCTTGCGCGCGTAGTTCGTCTAGCTCCGCCAGGTAGCGGAAATGCTCTTCGTCTACCGCTCCCAAGAAATATGGGAGAGTGTCTCGCAGTGCTAACGCCCGAAACGTATCGTCCATGCGGTTGAACAGTTGATCTTTTCGCGCGATGACCCCCTGGGGCTGAAAGCACATGAACAGCGCGTGCGAGATATTTGCCGCCAAAGGGTCGCGTGTGCCAGTGACAGGGCGGTGTTCATTTTCCACGATTCCGCTGAACTGCGTCATGAATTTCTTTAAGCTGTTCTCGGTGGTGTTCTTCTCCAATTCGTCGATAGTTGGCAAATTTTCGACCTTGCCTCTCCGAAAGAAAACTTTGGAACCTGTTGAAGCACCTGTTCCAGGGTTGTCTCGCGCGACGAATACCTCGTCTCCTTCCTTTTGCAGATGAAGGCCGAACCAAGATACCTTTTTCCGGATAACGCCTTCGGCAACATCGTAACTCCCCCGACCGAGGCAATAATCAATGATGTCAATAATTGCAGATTTTCCGGTCTTCGACTTGCCAGTAATAATATTCAAACCGGTCGGGTTCAGGGGGATTTTTCGGACCTGACCGGAATGGCTATACAGTACGATTCCGCGAATGATGAAACTCAAGGTCGAACTCCCCAACCTGAAAGTACAGATGCTTCAGAGCCAGACTTGGCAAACCACTTTGCCAAGAACCTTGTGGCGGCGACAACCTCGTTCATGTCGCTGGACACCGCGTCCAAAAACGCGGGCGTGAAATGCCCCTTTTTCGGTCCAACTATAAGCCGATGCCCGTCAGAGAACTCGATCACCTTTTGGAATACTGCGAACTTCATGCCATCGCGCAACAGCGGCAAGAGCGCATGATTTCGTCGAGGGAGGTCAACCAGAACATCTTCATTGTTTTGAAGCCATTCGTACAAAGAAGTAACCGTACGGCTGGGAAACCTTGTTCTTGTTTGCCGGTGCAACGATAAGGCCGGAGCCAGAAAAGCCAAGGTGACCGGGCAAGCTTCGTGCTTTGCTTTTGTGAACTCTCGGACGAAATCGCACACTAAAGATGACAAAAATGCCGGGTTGAAGGCGTATGCCTCTTCGCGTGGACGATCTTGCCAAGCCCTATCCATCGCTTGCCTCCGATACCTTCCCGTCAGCATTGTCGAAATCTGGATGCCACCTGACTTGGTGCCTATCCGCAAGCCCGTGATATGATCCTGCGGTGATCCACTTCTCGACTACGTTTCGAAGCGGCGTCGATTCTTGGGTAGCCCACAGGAAAACTCGTCTACCTATCGAAATCTTTTCTTCTTCGTTTTTTGCATCGTCCATTAGCGACACTTCATCGAACTTCCGACGCCAGGCGTCTCGAAGCTTTTCGTCGTAGTTGGACAGCTCGTCTTCCAGGATTAGGCTTTCTCGAGCCCAACGCGACCTTTGGGCGTACGCACGATAAAAGTCAGATGTCGCACCGCGCACCATGCCATCCGTGATTTTGATAGCTCGCATTTGGCGAACAAAAACACGGGCCTCGTCATCGTCGCTGTATTCCTTGATGCCCAATGTGGCCGGGCTGTCGATGGGCAAAGCCTTATCGGTCAGCGTCTTGCCAATCTCGTGCGCCTTTAAGATCAAATGCTGAACAGGAATGCCCGCGTCATCCTCACCAATCAGGTGTTGACCAACTCTGTTCAACCACCACCCCTCCAAATATTGCGCTGCTAGTTCGGCGTTGGTGGGCGCGAGTATGTTGAGTTCGGCGACTATGTCTGAAAATACGTCTGTCAGGTTTGGGTGGCTGTCGATGACAACGACACGCGACAAGAGCAGTTTTGCTTCATCTGCCGTCATTTCCAAGAAGGCCGACCGCGCCACTTCAGTTGCACTATTGGCCGAATCCCGCGCGGCGGTTGTTAGCAGTTCATATGACGCATTGACGTCAGCTTCTGATGCCCCTTCACGCAGTTTGGACATTGCTGAATCTGGCGGGCTCGTTGCTGTTGTCACCAACATGTATGTGGTCTTGCTGACTTCGAACACGCCGTGCTTCGCACCCTCCATCCAGATCAAGAGAGTTTTCCAAACGTCTTCGCTCATATCACCAAGCGGCTTTGGCACAACGTGGTGTTTCGCTTGGACCAAACAATCTGCGTGGTCCCCTGTCTCAAAGGCGATATCATCAAACTTCTCTATGGAAACCATTGCTTCTGGTTTCCGGCGCGTGAGCTCCAGAGCATGGAGCAACGCAAGGCGACACTGGAATAAATATCCCGCCATTGAACCGCTTGCGCTGTATTTTGAAAGTTCAGTCACCCAACAGCCTCCGTTTACAGCGTAGCACGTTGAAAAGACAATTCAAAGTTGACTGACTTCCGATCAATAACTCTGCTTCCAGACTTGAGTTTCTCTACCAGCGTGCTGACAATCAACGAAACCAAACTTGGGTGGTTGGAACGGACCGAGACAGACCAGATCAGCCGGGTTGTTTCGCCCGTCAGACTCCCATTCCTGATTGGGAAGTAGCCGGCGGGAGGTACGCCGAAGCTCCTTGGGTTGCCGCACGACGCCTTCCTCATTTAGCACGAGCAGCGAAGGTCCGGTCTGACGTGTCGCGCGGCAGCACGCAGATCAGTGGCTGAAAATTTGGTAAGGGCCGCGAGTGATGGCACCTGAAAAACGGCCTCGACTATCGGTACCGCAAAAATATGGTGAGGCACGTAAGGAGCTTGAAAATGGGAACCATGGGTGAACTGCACGGTAGGCTTCACGGCGGGTTATGGCACACGACCCATCCTGACCGCTTACTGTCCATCGTTGAATCTAGGGCAATCTTAGTGGAACCGGAGATCGATGATCGAGAGAGGTCAAATACTGCCAATGGGCCGAGGAATTATCCAATTTCCAGAACGATTGGAGGCATAAGCCTATTTGACTTCGATGGGTTCCATCCAGAGAGCTATGAAAAGCAGTTTCCAATGAGCTCGTGGCAGTTCTTTGTCCCATATGTTCGGAGCTGGCAAGGTTCTGTGTGGCTTGAAATCGAACGCGAAGTTGTGAGTGAGCAGTTGGTGTCACCCACAGCTCTACTCAGTAAGTGGAAAGATGAGGGGCTTCACGGTCACAACATCTTGCCAGCATTAGAGGCCGCGCACATTGGTGACCTACCGATTTCGGCAATCCTTTCTGCATTCTTAACGTGGGATGATGGGCGGGAAGTTCGCGAATTTAATATACAAGACTTCGACCACGAGCTTTTTAATCAGAATCTGATAGAATGGCAGGAAGCTGTCGGAAAGTAATCCACCAGTGAGCATTCCTTTTGGCGGCCGTTGGAGGCGCGCAGCTGACCCAAGTGGCTTCCGACCAGTAATTGACCGCATAAACCATTGTTGAAATTCGACTGAAGTAGTGACGGTCAATGTCCGCTATGCGGGTTACGACGGCAGCATTGATCGGCACTGGTCAACGGCAGCTATGGTTCGATCGCGTCTTGCTCTAAGAGCCATCACGCTCCGAGCATCGTGCAAACCAACAGTCTTGAACGCCGTGTCGCTTGGATCGAAGGGAGTGTGGGCGCGCCGGTTCCGGTTGAGTTTGGAGCATGTGCGGAAAGAGTTTGTTGGCGCGCCCTGGCGGATTACCACCACCATCTCTTCGAGCCCGTTCGGCGTCATATCTTCATCATGCGGCTTGCTGGATGCTGCTAGCGCGCTCGATGCTGAAAGCAACGGCCGTACAATAAGAGCCGTTGATCGCGTCCCGAAGTCGACGCATGGCCCTGTCGAGCTCGCGCGCAATCGTCTCGTCCGGCTCGATCCGCGCGAGGTGGCGCAGAATCTCCGCGCCCGCCTCGCGGAAGTCCTCGCCGACCAGCTCATCGTTGATCACAAGCCGTGCGCAAAAATCGCGATCGAACTCTGCGCCCCGGAGAGCGTCAGCGGGAAGAGCATCGAGAGCGTCGATTGCCTCGCGTGCCATCGCTTTCACAGTGTCGATCCGGTTCGGTTGCTGAAACATCGGACATCCTTCCAAAGCTGAACTGCGGGCGCTGCGGCCCTCATCGAGGGGCCGCAGCGATTGCAGTTCAGCCGATCCCGTCAGGATCACTTCCAATCATTAGGAAATCAGGCATCGCAGCGTATCTCGCCAAGCGCATCGAGCGCCTTCTGCGCCCAATATGCCTGTCCCTCGAGTTGCGTGCGGATCCCTCTCAGATCGGTCGCGACGGCACGCATCGCGAGATGCGGCGGGGCCTCTTCGACGGAGAAACGCGGGCCGAGCCGCATGTAGCCGTCTTCGAGATAGGCCCATTCGAGAGCGTCATCGAGCGCGATGATAGCCCGGGTGATCAACGTTCGGGTCCGGCCGGTGGCTTCCGTCAGGCGGCCAAAGAGCGAGATGTCTTCGAAGCCAGTGAAAAGCATCCAGTCTTCGAGAAGCGGCGCGTTCTCGAGGTCTTTCGGAGATGGCTTCGCAGTCGCTCCGAGAACGACGTTTGCGAGCACGCTGCGTTCTTCGCGGAGCTCGGCAGCGGTGAGTTCGGTGGGGTGTTTATCGTAGGTCATGTATGATCTTTCGAAGAAATTAAGGGTTCAGGAGACGAAGCAGGGCTGCAAGATCCGTCCGCCTCGGTGAGAAGGCGGACGGACGCTGCAGCCCCGATCGGCGGCGCAGTTTACGGTTGGATGAGTGGTTTCGGGCGGTAGATCGCGACACGCGGCCTCAGCCGGGACCGAACCTCGCGACGCGCGGTTGCGAGCAGCGTCTCGACCGCTTCGAATTGTTCGCGCTGTGCCGGGCCGAGGCGCCCGATACGAGCATTGCGCTCGAACAGGTCCGAACCGGTCGCGATGAAGAGCCGTTGCGAGGCGCGGAACATCGTGGGGCGATAGAGCCCGCAAGCGGCAGCTTGACTGTGATCAGCAATGACGATGTCGTCTTCGCGCAGCAGCCGGCCTTCGGGACTAACACCCGGCGCTACGATGTTCATCGGTGCATCACCGATCAGCCCGCGCGAGAGGAGCAAGCAAGGACGCGTGCCGGGCGGGATGTCGAACTCGCCATCACGTTTGCGGTCGGAGCCATAGGGGAAGCGCATCAGGAAAATATCGCCGGGTTTGAGCTGGCCGCCCGGAAGCAGCCGAAGGTATCGGTCGTGGAGCATGAGTGCCTCGTGTCGTTGAAAAGGAAAACGACGCGCCGAACCTCACCAACGAACCCGATACGGGGCTTCGGGGCGTGGCTTGATTGCGTGCGTCAAAGACGCTGCACGCAAGCAAGACATGCGCCGAGGCCTGCCCTCCCACGACCCATTGATCGCTCGCCAGCGGGCAGATCGCGCGGATGCCGGGGAGAGCGTCGAGAGGGGTGACATCCCTCTCGACCCGCCGGGGGCGCCGGAAGAGCTCGGAGAGGGTGGCGAACGCCTCTTCGATCCGTCGGAAGGACGCCGAGAGGGTCCGGGGAGATTGGCGAAAGTCTCCCCCGGTCCGCCGGATGGGCGCCTTAGGGTGCAGGGAAAGTGGCGAACGATCCCTGCCCTGGGGGTTTGGGGGATGTGGAGCTTCCCCCATGCGGCGCGCAGCGGCGCCGGGTCTGGGGCTACGCCCCAGCGAACGCACGGGACGCGCTATCGGCCGAAGGACGATTGCGCGGCCCGTCTAGTGAGTAGATGGCCCTGCGCACCCGTTGAGCGAAGGCGTGCGAAACTAGTGAGCGCTTTGGGCAGCTGCATTGGGAGAACGGACGGAGAAGCCCGTCGTTGGGAAGGAAGAGCCGACGGGGAATGTCATCTGCATCAGAACTCCTCGATCGGCCCTGAGCCGCCATTCTTGGCCGTCGCCAGTGCCGCATCGCAGCTTCCCCAAAGCAGCCATCGGCGGCTTCATGCAGCATCATCTGGTGGTCCAAGGTCGGCTCTGCGGGACAAAGCCGACATCCGATGAATGCCGGCTTTTGATCTATGGAGGAATGCAGTTTCCGCTGGTGACTGGAAATCTTCGGTGTTGGTCGTTTAGCCCCTTAGGTTGACACTTTTTCAAACCCGAAGGCACTTCGATCTAATTTATCAGTCACCCCATTCATTTCTGACGAACTCTTCTATCTTGGACGCGCGAGCACGCACTGCTTTTTTATCCCACTTCAGTCCGTTTTCAATTTCGTGGCCGATCTCCAGCGTGGACTGCATCCCAGATTTGACGTATTTTGCAGCCTTGTCGGATGGTGGGCGATCCTTCAGTGAAGAATTAACCCCGGGAGGAAGCATCGTCAGGTTTCCGAGGCTGTGGATATAAGACTTTCCTGAGCTTTGAGGCATGACATGCTCAATCGAACGCGCGGGATCGGCCGCCCAAACCTTCGCCCATTGCGATTCATTCATCGTTACGCCGCTCTCGCGCGCCAGATGCTCCTCGTACCGGAACAGAAGATAACGAACTTCTTCATTATAGCCCCCATACCAGTCTTCCCAAGTCTCGTCATCGATGATCGTGTCGATGTCGAAGCCGTCGGCGAGAGCCTTGATCTTCCCTTTGATTTCTTCGGCATCTGGCTTTTCCTTCAGCACGCTATATCCCAGCCGGATGTAGTCTCCGACCTTTGATCGACTATCCTTACCTGCAAGCGTGAAAATGCGAAATGTCACCCGCTCCCAAGCGCCAAGCAGGTTCCGCTCTGTCTCTTCATCAAATCCACGCAGCATGATGGCGATCGCGAGAAAACGTGCTTGCGAGATACGGGTGACAGCCGCCCGCCGCTGATCGTTGTGCAGGTCCACAACCTTTCCGACTACCGTCTTCAACCAAGTTGCGGAGCTGACAATAGTCTTGAGACGCTTGTCAGCTGCCTGAAGCAGTGCAGCAGATGCATCTTGCTCATTGAGAACACGGTTCAGAGGTTTGTCACTTGAGAAAGTTCCGGCGAATCTTAAAGCCTCTGCACCCAAGTGATTGTCCAGCCCGAGAAGGCGATACACATCTTTGAACAAGTTCTGCACCTCGCGCAATCCGTCAGCTTGCGAGCCGGGCTCCACATATTCGTAGATTGACGCCATAAGCTGGCTTTTGGTCTTGTCAATCCAACGAACGTCGAGCCCACGGCTATTGAGCACTTCAAAGACGCGGTAAACTGTTCCTTCGTCATTAAGTTCATGATAAATCATCGACAGCTTGTGGCGGATGGTCGCAACCAAATCAGTCAAACCATCGGTCATTTGCCAATTCGTGACGAATGCTTCGCATTCCTCAGCTGCATTGATGACATTGGCATCAGCAGACGTCACGATCGAGTCCCTCCGAATCTCCCCATCCCTGATGTAGCTTGCAAAGACATCACTGCTGTCGTGATTGGTCTGCAACAGGACCAAGTTGTGATCGTCGCCTTTGACGAGCATGCGACGCAGATCATTCCGGATGTTTTTTCCCGTTTCTTGATCTTCACCGAATGCCTTTTCGATAGCCTTGAACAGTATAACCAATGTCGTGAGGCGCTGCTGGCCATCTACGAGCTCGACAACGTTAAATTCATCGGCTTCAATTAGGCGCTTCTCGAGAGCGAGAGCGACCACTGTGGCCATAAAGTGCTCGCGGCCCGAGCGGGCGGCTTCCCGAATGTCTTCAAATAAGTCAGAGCGTTGCCGTGTTCCCCATGAGTAGGCGCGTTGATAGTCGGGAATTCGAAACAAGCGGCTTTGCATCAGGTGAGCCACGGTTAGATGTTGAGGACTAAGTTGCATTTCTGTGCCTTTTTATGTCGAACTTCTTCGTGGCCAGTTCCTGTCTAGGCTACGAGAAATGTTGAGTATTTGCTGCGCAGATTGCAGATAACCGCTCCGGAATGGAACCCCCTCGCCACAACCAGCGAACTGCAAAACATCGTATCTGTCTCTATGAGCGTCAGCGTCCCCTCGGCACTTCAGCACGGTCAGTGTCCCAACGTGAAACTAGATCGGTTTCGGCAAGTTCGTGGCTGATCCTCAAAGCAATCATTCGGTGCGCTCCGATGAACGGACGAGGGCTCGAACCGGTCATGCGGCGGCGCGGCAGGCTCCTCGCCGAGGTGAGCCAGGTCCGCGCGGCGGTGACGGCCCTTCGCTGCCATTCAAGCTTGTGCGATTGCCATACCGCGATTTTCCCAAAAGCAGACGTTCAAAACCATACCTAGCATCGCCGGGCTGCCAAGGTGAGGCGAGAGCCTAAGTATCGGGATCGATGACATCAGCTTGTGCCGAGGGCACGATGTCAGACAACTTTCGCGTCGTGCTCTTAGGCTGCTGCATATCGGGTAGAGGTCTCATAGCCAGCTTCATTGGCATCTGGCCTGCCATCCCGCTGAATATGCAAGTTCCAGTCGGCAGGGTCGGGATCGACTCCTCGGTAATTTTGTCTATGTAAGACACGGCCGTAGCAATGGATTGCAAATCACGGTGATTGATTAGCCTGTGAATGAAGTAATTGTGGGCTTGGGACGTGATCGTTTGGGAAATATCACTGGGACGCTGGCTCGAGACTGTTACAAATACGCCAAACTTTCTGCCTTCTTTGATGATCTCTTCAAAGGTCTCGAGACGATAATCCTTCCAACTCTCTGCTTCACGGGATGACTCATAAGACAGAATATTGTGAGCCTCATCGATCACAATACTCAGCGCGGAGTCTGTATCTGCACGATCTTTCTGTTCTTGATAGACACGCTTTGAGATCAAGAGAGGAAGCGTTTTCTTCATCTCGATATTCACATCATGCAAGTTCATCACAACGATGTTTCTAGCGAAGATATCGCCTACGTTTTGTGGATCAAAAACTTTTCGAATGTCGCCTTGCTTGCTTTTCAGCTTGTTGATCGCGGGAGCAATGTGTTCGTTTTGGGCACGATTGCTAAGTACATCCCAAATCAGTTGTACGTAGCATATGGAGATAAAGTCGGTAATAATGTCTCCTGCAAAATCATACGAATCAACGCGTTGATAAATCTCAGTTTCTGGTATTACCTCAGGATTTGATGGCAGATAATCCCCATTAAATCTGAACTGGGCCGTCGTGTTGTGCCATTCTAAATCGGTTTCAAGAGGCACCTCGACCCCGCCTTCCTCACGCTCAGGTAAGATCTGGCGCATATAGTCAATTAGCAGGAATGCACGCTCCTTATCAGCCATCTGCAGAATTTGAGTGATCTGCATACGCAACGTGTTTTGTAGATGAGCCCGACTACCTTCACCTCGTCCTATCCTATTGGCCAAGCCAAGAGCTCTTCGGATAAAGGGGCGTTGGGTTTTCTCTGTGGCATCTGAAAGTATCGCTAGGGTTTCAAAGTCGAGAAACCCTGCTTCAGATAACGGAACCTTGTCACCTTCATCATGTCTCGTGGATAGATTGTAGACTGTCTTGTCAGGCGTCAGACAGTTCTCACGAGAATACTCCCCGTTGAAGTCGAAAAACAAAACTCGCACGCGCTCATCGAACGAAGCGTGATTTCTTTGTCGCATAGCTTCGATGAAGCTCTGGTACAACAGAGCAACCGTGTTCGATTTCCCGCTGCCTGTGTTACCAAATATCGCGATGTGACTGTTCATCAGGCCGTCGACGGGTAGGCTGATCTCAAATCCTTCGTAATCCGAAACAGCAACATTCAGGGGTATCGCATCTTTCGATACTAGGTTGTGGATTTGGTGCACTTTTTCGCTGGTGAGCAAGAAGGCTTCGTTGCCGACCAAAGGTAGCTCTTTGGTACCTCCGTAGAACGTCCCGGAACGATCAACATAGCCTACAAGAGAAATCGACAGTGATCGCTTTGCGTTAGGTACCTTGCTGGCTTCAGCCGGGTGGGTCGCGTCGGGACGAGCGTACTCACCATCAACCTTGCCTATGAGACTGAAGAACCCCTTTCTAATGTCAATGTAGCTGCCCACTGCGACGTTGCGGATCAAGTCACCATCAAAGAACAGCTCAGATAGGTTTTTGTCCTTGTCGACTGTAACCGAGATTTTGCGCCCAGTGACCTCTGTTACCTCGCCAACCCGCAGTACTGCTTCCTTCTGAAGACGCGGATCAGTCATGTATTTCCTCGGGGGTAACACCGATAGTATGGAAGAGAGAGTTCAACTCTGGAAAGCCGATATGCTGCCCTTCCTCAGGTTTGATTATCAAAACATTACGGTGGGCTGAGAATTTTTTCTCAAAGTCGGCTGCACCGTTTTGACTATATGCGAATATCACAACCTTTGCAGTGGGATTGCGCATCGCTCTTCGGGTGATGTCTAAGATATGCTCGTCAGCAAATGAGAATCCGAAAACGAAGAGTAGAGCGTTCTCCATCTCCATAGCGTTCGAGTACAGACGCAGAAGATCAAAATATACTCGATCCAATAGTGTAGACTCGAATTTCCGCATGTTGGGTAAGATCACAGCTCTCTTTGCAAGAGCATCCCTAACGTCCTGTGGATTGTCTTTCTGGACCCCCGATAACTGAACTGTTTCCGGCTCACCAAGCGTGATCTTTTCGTCGTCCTGACGCTTCCACGAGATCGATCCATGAACTTTGACTAGGTTAACCGACGGTATTTCTGATTGATGCTGATACACCGTACCCGACCTATAAACGCGGTCGAAAAACAACTCCGGTGCATACTCAAAGCCTGAGTTACCTATGCGACGATTAAAGCCGTCGTTTAAAACTAACGAAGGAATTAACGATGCCGCAACCTCAAAAAACTCGTCGTAATTCGTCGTGAAGATGTTGGCTTGGCGGGGTAAAAGTATGTTTTTGCGCTCAAAGAGAATACGGTCGATAGAACTTAAAAAATGAAGGTAATTCTGGAGCGTAATTTCAGTATCGTCGCCCTCCGTGTACCCGGCGGGCAGAAAGCCATGCTGGTACTCCAGTTCTTCGATGAACGTCAGAGCTTTTTTGTTTGCCTCGTCATGTTCTGAGGCCGCTAAGTGCTGATCGATTTCCTGTTCCACAGTGCCAGCAAGGTCGATCGCAGGCATCGATGCGCCAGAGCCAAATAGGAAATTTAGGTGAGCAGACTGAATGTAGCGCTCCAGAAGTCGTGCTACTTTCTCGGGACCGTTTAGTTCAAGAATTTCCATGCCGCCCTATACTCTTACCTAATCAGGAGATTAGCTTACCGCAGAGTTCCGATTGAAAGTAAGGCATTCGAAACAATTTATGCGACATTAAGTTGTCATCCGGTGTCACTTTTCAATAGAAATTCGTACGTCTGCTTCAGCATGCCTACCTGCTCGGCGATGCACTCGCAGCGAATGACCGTTTCCCGCCCTTTGTGACCGAGCCTCCCGCAGTCGCCTAGCCGTCCCGACACCCGCCTCGCAGGTACCCTCTAAGTAGATACCGGGGGAAATTCACAGCGATTTTTGCGCTGAATGACATGAACCCATCTCGATCTCACAAGCACGGAGATCGACTATGTCATCAGCACCTAAAACCCACTACCCAATCGTCATGCGCATGCAGGGCATGCACCCCCGCAATCTTGCCGGTTACGAGAAGCACCGGATGCGCAGTGGGGGCGATCACGGCCATTGCGACAGCAGCCTCATGGCACACAACCGACGCCTCATCGGCTCCGAGAGTTGGGCGCAAGATGCCTGGGACGAGATTCAGGACATGCGCCATGCGAACCATCTCCTCGAACTGGAGCAGCTGCGCCGCCGGCGTCGGAAGACGGAACTTAAGAATGCGCTTTTCCGGGGGCCGCGCGACCCTTGGCGCGCAACCCGGCACGGTCCGCTGCGCGAAATTATTCTGACGGTAAACACAGAGTGGTTCGACAAAGATCTCACCGAGTTTTTCGGGGAGAGCGGCCCGACGCGAGAAATGCAATTCGAGACGCGAGCCAAGCAGTGGCTCTTGAACAACTTCGGCGATGACTGCGTTCATGCACGCGCCGATCTCGACGAAACAGCATACCATATCCATGCGGTGATCATTCCTCGCGCAGTGACAACCGATGGTCGGCGTATGCTGCAGCCGGCAGTCCATCCGCTGATCCGGAGCTACGAGAAGGCGCAAGATAGCGTCGGCGAATGGTTCGAGGAGATTGGGCTCCAGCGCGGCGAGCGTCGCAAGCAAGCCCTGCGGGACGCCCTTAAGCACAACAGGAAAGTCCGCGAAGCGCGCGCGAATGGGGCGGCCGATCCTGGAACCGAGGTCGCGTTGCCGCAGCATCGCGATCACGTCAGCCCACGAAAATGGCGCGAGAGCCAGGAGATTGAGCTGGCCAGTCGCGACAAAGCGGTGAAGCAGACCGAGAAAACCCTCGCTGCCGAAAAATCGGCGCTCGCAGATCAAGAGCGTACCGTCACGCAGCGGCAGCGAGAGGCTCAGTCCGTGCTCGAAGTCGCGGCTGCGGTGGCTGAAGGCCGCGTGGACATTGTCCCCGCCACGGACGAGACGGCGCGACAGGACGCTCAATTCGATACGACATCGCCGGTGCAGACCCTATTTGGGCGTGCGCTTGCGGTTCTCCGGCAACGCGCACGCAAAGAAGCACGCGCCGAACTCGATGATGAGTTCACCCAGATCAAGGCGGCGGACGCAGCGCTTCTCGAGATCGCGAAAACGCTGCCCGACAAAGCCCGGCAGCGTCTCGCTCAAGCGCGCAGATCGCTTTCGTTGCCGCTGAATGCGCTTCGGCGTCGTTTGTCGCCCGCCCGGTTCGACGACGTCGATCGGGGCTCTGATGAGAAAACGTGAAAAAGTTCGCGAATTCGATTTCCGCGCCCCGCGCGATGAACCCACCTCATCATCAGCGGCCAGGAAGCCCCGCGACAGGCGTGGGGCAGACGCCGCCAGAAAAGGATTAGACTACATGGCACAGAAAAACCGGCATCCTGTCATCGACTGGAACCGCATGACCGACCGCCAACGGCAAATGAAAGCGCGGGCGGAAAACCTCACGGCGCAGATCGCTCTCGATCAGCACCGCGAACATGACCGCGCGAATAAAGCGCTTTTCGCAAGCCTCGAGAGCGTCCTGGCCCAGCTGGCGGGTACCCCCAAAGCGGAAGAGTTTTTCCGCCTGTTCAGCGAAACCGCCACGATGGCGAATGCCAAGCGGATCGCAAATCATCCCGACTGCCCGGACGTCGTGCGCGACGAGATCGCTCAACGGATCCAGAAGGCTGGCGCCATCCGTGGCAACGAAGGCGTTGCACGCACTGCGCTCGGGAAATCGGACAACGCCAGCGAAGGCTGACGGGGCTTAAGTCATCGACGACGAACAGAAAGGGCGCGGTGTATTCCGCGCCCTTTCTCGTTATCATCGGCTGCCCATTGGCTCGGCAGCGATTAGAAGCCACGGACACAGTCCGGTGCGATCAGCCAATTGAGCACTGCAGAGGCACTCCGCTGACAACTATCGGTCGGGTTAGGCCCCCTACCCGTTCAGATCCTTGAGCAGCCGCCCGTGCTTGCGCAGCTCCGCCACCAATTCGCCGAACGTCCGCAACCCCCGCGCCTGCAGCGCCGGCAGCATCTTCAGGAAAGCATCCGCCGTCGCGACCGTATCGCCGATCGCGGTGTGGCGTGCCTCCTCGGGGATGGTGATGCCAAGCCTGTGGGTCAGCGCGTCGAGCGTGTGGCTCTCCGACTGCCCGAACACCACCGCCGACAGCAGCACCGTGTCGAGGATCGGATGATCGAACCGCTCTCCGATCGCGCCTTCCTTGCGATGCAGGAATTCCATGTCGAAGGGCGCGTTATGCGCGATCAGCACCGCGCCTTCGGCGAAACGATGGAAATCGCGCCCCACCTTGGCAATGTCGGGCGCGCCTTCGACCATCGCATTCGAGATGCCATGCACCTCGGTCGAGCCGGGCGGAATCGGGCGTTTGGGATCGACGAGCGTGTCGAAGACCTCGGTATCGATCCGCCGCCCGTTGACGATCCGGACCGCGGCGATCTGGACGATCTCATCGCCCTCGGTGGGCAGCAGGCCGGTCGTCTCGGTGTCGAACACGACATAGGTCAGATCGGTCAGTGGCGTGTCGGCGATCTCGGCGACGCGCTCGCGCGCAAGCAGGTCGAAATCGTAGACCACCGCGCGCGGCACCGGCTTCGGGCGTTTGGTGACATGGCGCGCCTCGCGGAGCGGGATACACAGGCGCGCACGCGTGACGCCCAGCTTCTCGGGCCAGATTTCGGCGGCATGGGTGGTGAGCACCCGGTGCCCGGTCACATCTTCCAGCCCGGTGTCGAGCGGTTCGGCAAGCCAGCGCTCCAGCTCTCCGATCGGGAGCGGAGCGCCTTCCCATTCCAGCGCGATCAGCGCGCCGGGGCCGTCCTCGGTAATCTCCAGCCGGAAGTCGCGCCGGTCGGTCAGGCGGCGCACCAGACCCGCCAGAAGCGCGACCATCTCGAACCCCTCGCAGCGCAGCATCAGCGCGGCCGTGACCGGGAGGATCGCTCCCCCTTCGGCGGCTACCCGCGCGGCCACCGCCTGCCCCAGATCGGAGGCGCGGATCATCGCGAGCGGCCACCAATCGGCGCGGTTCGCCTCGTGGCGCTCGAAAAATTCGTGGATCGCGGCGGAGAGGTGATGCGCCTCGGAATTGGCGGCCTCGCGAACCCGGTCCCGCTCCGGACCCGGGGCGGGGCCGTCGTCGGCGGTCAGGACCCCGATCAGCGATTGCAGCGCGGCGGCCGGGCGGCGGATGCGGTCGAACAGCTCATCCATCAACTGCTCGCGCTGCGCATGAGCGGCCATGTCGCCCGAGACGTCGCGCAGCGTCAGCACGTAGCCCGGGCGCTTCGAGACGTAGTGATCCTCACCCTCCGACAGCAGCCGCATCCGGGCGGCGAGCACGCGCCCCTCCGCCTTGGTCGAACACAGCAGATCCGAGGCCGCATCGGGGTCTTCCGTCGCCAGAAGACGCTCATAGGCATGGGCGATGGGCGGCTGGTTGAGGTAATCGAAAACGCGCCGATCGAGCCCCGGCGCATGGGCCGAGCCCAAGAGCTCCACCGCCTGCCCGTTATAGAAGGCCAGCTGATGATCGGCGGTGCAGAGCAAAACGCCCACCGGCACATCCGACAGGAGCGCCTCGAGCCGCTCCTTCTCCTGCGCGAGCCGCGTCGTCTCGCGCTGAACGGCTTCGGTCAGGGCGTTGCGGGTCTCCGACAGATGACGCGTGACGGAGGCCGCCGCGGGAGCCAGATCGCCCAGATGGCGCGCGATATCGACATCCATCTCGCCCTCGATCTCGGCGGTGGTGCGGGCGCGCAGCATCCCCGAGAGCCGCTCGATCGGTTTGGCCACGTTCTCGTCGAACAGAAACCAGATCCAGGCGATCAGCCCAAGGATCGCGAAGCCCGCGACCGTGCCGCCGATCACCATAGCGTTCAGCAAATCGGGATCGCCAAGCCGGGTGAAGCCGAACCACAACCCCGCCACCAGCGCCGCGAGATTGCCGAGCGCGAGCGCGGCGAAGAACAGGAACACCCGGGTGCGCAGGGAGAGCCGGGTGAGATCCATCAGGCCGTCTCCCCGTCGAGAATGCGGTGGACCTCCTCGCGCAATTCGCGCAGTTCGAAGGGTTTGGCGATGAACCCGTCAGCTCCGAGCGCGAGCCCCTTGCGGCGCTCCATCGCGGAGCCGCGCGCGGTCATCATCAGGATTTTCACATCGCCGAGGCCCTTGTCGGCGCGCACGCCTTCACAGATCTCGTAGCCCGACACTTCGGGCAGCATCACGTCGAGAAGGACCAGATCGGGGCGGGTCTCGCGGATCTTCTCCAGCGCGCCGCGCCCGGTGTCGATCCGGTCATGCTCGTAGCCCTCGCGACTCATCAGGTAGTCGAGCGCGATCGCGATATTGTCCTCGTCCTCCACGATCAGGACGCGATGTTTCCTCCCCCCCGGCATGGTCTCATCCTCCTGCGCATACCGCTTTCAGCCCCGGGTCGTCGGGCGTGAGCTTCAGCCAACCGCCGCCCGAAAGCTCTCCGTCTTTCGACAGCGTGGCTCCGTTCACCAGATCGGCGCGGCTGTCGGTCTTGCAGTCATAGACCGTCGGCACCGTCTGTAAATTCTGCCAGCGTCCGATCAGCAGCAGATCGGTCTCGACCAGTTCCGGCTTGCCCGCGACAGGATGTTCCACCTTGCCTCCATCAACCGCCATGAAACGCGTGACCATCGGCACAAGGTAGGTCCAGGGCCGCCACGGCACGCTTTCGTCGATCTTCTGCAGCACGACGACCGTGTCGGGCATCTCGGAGCGCATTTCGGGAAACCACGAATATTCGCTCCAGATCGTATAGCCGATCAGCGCCGCGCCAATTGCTGCCGGCATCACCCATTTCGGCAGCTTCTCGCCGCGGATCCGCTTGCTCAGATGCGACAGCAGAAAGACCACGAGGGCGGCCAGCAGGCCCGCGGCGATGGTCGAGATGAAATCGTTCGTCATAAGCTCTCCTCAGCTCATCGCGCCTTTGCCGTGACCGGCGGCCGATTGCATGGTGCGCACCACCACGAAGGCATCGCGCAGATGCGAGCGTTCGAAATCGGACAGGTCCGAGGGTGCAAGATAATTGTCGGGCTTGCGCCCCGAGCGCGCGAGATGCGCCTGGTTCTCGAGCCGCATCGATGCGATCAGGTCATAGGCCTCGACCAGATCGCGCGCACCGGAATGGCTCAGCACGCCGGCATGTTCCGCCTCGATCAGGCGCGCGCGGGTGTTCACCTCCGGCAGGCGGCCCTGCAGCGCGTAGATGCGCGCCAGATCGGTCACTGGCACCACGCCGTTATGCTTCATGTCGATATGATTGCGATGCTCGCCCGAGCGGATCGTGGCAAAGCCCCGGATCAGGCCCAGCGGCGGGTGATGCTTGAGGCTGTTGGCGATCATATGCGCCACGAAGATCGAGTTCTTCGCCGCCTTCGCCAAGGTTTCTTCCTGCAACTGCTGGAACAGCGTCGCCCCGTTGCCGCCGATCGCGCGCAGGTCGAACATCACCGAGGCCAGCATCTGCGCCTCGGGGTTCGGCTTGGCGATCCAGCCGTTGAAATAGTCCCGCCAGACCCGGACCGGCTGACACCAGCGCGGGTTCGTCGCCATCATGTCGCCCGGGCAATAGACGTAACCGCAGGCGTCCAGACCATCCGAGACGATCTTCGCGAACTGGCGGAAATACTCCATATCAGCCTCGGTCACGGCATCGTCGAGGATCAGGCAGTTGTCCTGATCGGAGACGCCGGTCTGCTCCTGTCGGCCCTGCGAGCCGCAGGCCATCCAGAGATAGGGCACAGGCGGCGGCCCCAGCGTCTCTTCGGCCATCTTCAGCAGCCGGCGCGTGACTGCATCGGCGATATCGGTGATCAGCCGCGTGATGACCTCATGGGCGTGATGCCCGCCCACGAGCTGCACCAGAAGCTGCGGGATGCGCGCGGTGACGGCGGCCATTTCGGCCACCGTTTCGGCGCCCGCCACATCGCGGATCAGCACGGCCGAACTCACGGCCTGAAAGCGGGTCAGATCGGTCTGGGTGATCATGCCCACGAAGCGCCCGCGATCGGTAATCGGCAGGTGCCCGACGCGCTTTTCCAGCATGACATGCAGAAGGTCGGTGCCCAGCCCGTCGGGCGTCAGCGTCACCGGATCGGGCGTCATCACCTCGCCTACCGGCGTGTCGGGTGCGCGCCCCTCGGCCAGAACCTTGTTCGACAGGTCGCGCACGGTGACGATCCCAACCAGCGCGCCATTCGCATCGGTTACGCCCAGAGAGGAGATATGTGCGTCGCGCATCTGCCGCGCGGCCTCGGTCACGGTGGTCTCCGGCGCGCAGCCCATCGGCTCCTGCGCCAGCAGATCAGCGATCTTCATCGTCGCGATGGAGTTGGTGCGGCTCTCGCCGCCGCGCACCCGGTTGAAGAACCGCGCGAAGGCGGGAGTGTTCTGCGACAGCTCCCGGAATTCGTCGACTGGCAGTTCCAGCAGCACGGTCTCGGCGGTCGTGCGCGCGGTGGTTGCGGCGAGCCCGTCGCGCATCAGACCGCGCTCACCGAATGTGTTGCGCGCACCGAGGATCGAGACCAGTGCCCCGTTCTGGTCGGTCACTTCGACCGATCCGCGCTTGATCAGATAGATGCCCTTGAGCGGCTCGCGATAGGAATAGACGGTCTGCCCGGCGGGCAATTCCTTGCGACGGAAGGAACTGGCGACACGCTCCAGCTCGTTGCGCGGCAGATTGTCGTAAGGGTGGACGCCTTCGAGAAATGCGAGGATCGGGGTCAGATCGGCGGCCATGATCTTTTCCTTCGGGAAGTGGCGGCGCCCCCCCGGGGCGCCTGCCGGATTTTCGAGGGGCGGGACGAGGGCTCCCCCGTCCCGCGCCGCTGTCTCAGTGGTCGACTGCCGCACCGGCGCCTTTCGGCACGCGGATCGACTCGACGAGCTCCTGGATGTCTTCCGGGGTCTCTTTCGTCGCGTTCGAGACGAAGTAGGCGACGATGAAGTTCAGGACCGCACCGATCACGCCGAAGGACGTCGACTTGATCGAGAGGATCATCGGGTTCGCATCCGAGAACATGTTGGTGTCCGGGATGAAGAACCAGCCCTTGTGCAGGAAGATGTAGACCAGCGTGGTGATCAGGCCGGTCAGCATGCCCGCGACGGCACCGGTGTTGTTGATGCGCTTCGTGAAGATGCCCATCATCAGTGCCGGGAAGATCGACGACGCCGCCAGACCGAAGGCCAGAGCCACCGTCTGCGCCGCGAAGCCGGGCGGGTTCAGACCCAGATAGGTCGCGATCGCGATCGCAACGGCCATCGAGATACGGGCGGCCAGAAGCTCGCCTTTTTCCGAGATGCCCGGGTTGATCTGCGACTTGATCAGGTCATGCGAGACCGCCGACGAGATCGCCATCAGAAGGCCCGCAGCGGTCGACAGAGCCGCAGCCAGACCACCGGCCGCCACCAGCGCGATCACCCAACCCGGCAGGTTGGCGATCTCGGGGTTGGCGAGGGTGATGATGTCGCGGTTCACGGTCAGTTCGTTGGTGTCGCCCGCATTGTACTCGATGCGACCGTCGCCGTTCTTGTCGTCGAAGGACAGAAGACCGGTCGCGGCCCAGTTGCGCACCCACGACAGGTTCTGATCGTTCTCGATCGCGGTCATCTCCACCGCCGGCTCGTTCACGCCATTGGGGTAGAAGGTCGAGATCAGGTTCAGACGCGCCATCGCACCCACAGCCGGAGCGGT
Source organism: Thioclava sp. JM3 (assembly GCF_002213185.1). Lineage (NCBI taxonomy): Bacteria > Pseudomonadati > Pseudomonadota > Alphaproteobacteria > Rhodobacterales > Paracoccaceae > Thioclava > Thioclava sp. JM3. Next base: position 300,603 of record NZ_NBOB01000006.1, on the reverse strand, counting down.
GAGATAGAGCAGCGCGATGAACACCAGCGCCCAACCCGCCGAGGAGCGCGCGTCGGCGACCTTCGGAACGGTGAAGAAGCGCACGATGACGTGGGGCAGACCGGCGGTGCCGACCATCAGCGTCATGGTGAACAGGAACATGTTGAGCATCGTGTCGTGCTGGCCGGTATAGGACGCGAAGCCCAGATCGGAGACCAGACCGTTCAGCGTCGACAGGATCGGCTCGCCGGTGTTCACGTCGTTCGAGAACAGGCCCAGGCCCGGGATCGGGTTGCCGGTCAGCTGCAGCGAGATGAAGATCGCCGGGATCGTGTAGGCGATGATCAGCACGACGTACTGAGCCACCTGCGTGTAGGTGATGCCCTTCATGCCGCCCAGAACTGCGTAGAGGAACACGATCGCCGCGCCGATGAAGAGGCCGGTGGTGTTGTCGACTTCGAGGAAGCGCGAGAACGCGACGCCCACGCCGGTCATCTGACCGATAACGTAGGTGATCGACGCCACGATAAGGCAGACCACGGCCACGGTGCGCGCGGTTTGCGAGTAGAAACGGTCGCCGATGAATTCCGGCACGGTGAACTTGCCGAACTTGCGCAGGTAAGGCGCAAGCAGCATGGCCAGCAGCACGTAGCCGCCAGTCCAGCCCATCAGGTAGGCCGAGGTGTCGTAGCCGCCAAAGGCGATGATGCCCGCCATCGAGATGAACGACGCGGCCGACATCCAGTCAGCGCCCGTAGCCATGCCGTTGACGACCGGGTGAACGCCGCGACCGGCGGCGTAGAATTCCGACGTGGAACCCGCACGGGCCCAGATCGCGATGCCGATGTAGAGCACGAACGTCGCGCCAACCACCAGCAGGTTGAGGGTAAACTGATCCATATCCCTCTCTCCTCCCTGAGATTACTCTTCGACGCCGTGCTCGCGGTCCAGTTTGTTCATCCGCCACGCATAGGTGAAGATGAGCACCAGGAACACGAGGATCGAGCCTTGCTGGGCGAACCAGAAGCCGAGATCAGTGCCGCCGATCTTGATGCCTGCCAGCATAGGGCGCAGCAGGATGCCGAAGCCGAAGGACACGATGAACCAGATCACCAGAGAGATCTGGATGGTCCGGATATTCGCCTTCCAATAGGCGTTGGACGAGGATTTGTCCGCCATGAGACTAACTCCCTTTAGTTTCTCTCCAGACGGGCCCCTCATGGGCCCGCCCCTCCCCAAAAATCAGGCCGAGACGCGCTCTACGATCGACCCAAGGCCCGAGGCGATCTCGTCGATGGAGCCCATCGCGTCGATTTCCTCGAGAACACCGAGCGCCTTGTAATGGGCGATCAGCGGTGCCGTTTGCGCGTGATAGGCCTCCAACCTGGCGCGCGCCGTCTCGGCATTGTCGTCGGCCCGGCGCTTGAATTCCGTGCCGCCGCATTTGTCGCAAACGCCCGCGACCGCGGGCTGTTTGAACTCGTCGTGATACCCCTCGCCGCATTTGGCGCAGGTGTAGCGGCCGGCGACGCGGGCGATCATCGCCTCGTCGTCGACCTCCAGGCTGATCGCCGCGGTCACCGACTGGCCGTTCTCCTCCAGAAGCCTGTCGAGCGCCGCAGCCTGCCCGGCGGTGCGCGGGAACCCGTCGAGGATCACCCCTTTAGCAACGTCCGGTTCCGCCATGCGATCTTGCAGGATCGCCAGAACGATCTCGTCCGAGACGAGACCGCCCTCCTCCATCACCGCTTTCGCGGCGAGGCCCGCCTCGGTGCCCTGCGACACCGCGGCCCGCAGAAGATCGCCCGTCGAGAGCTGCACGAGACCGAACCTCTCTTCGAGCATCCGCGCCTGCGTGCCCTTGCCCGCGCCCGGCGGGCCGAGAAGGATCAGAACCGCAGGCTTGGTCCGCGTCATGGTCGTGCTGTCGGCCATCACTTGTTCCCGCGATTTTCGATCAACTCATCGACGACCGACGGGTCGGCCAGCGTCGAGGTGTCACCCAGGCTGCCGAAATCGTTCTCGGCGATCTTGCGCAGGATGCGGCGCATGATCTTGCCCGAACGGGTCTTCGGCAGGCCCGGCGCCCATTGGATGATGTCCGGTTTCGCGATCGGGCCGATCTCGGTGCGGACCCACTTCTCGAGCTCCTTGCGCAGCTCGTCGGAAGGTTCGACATCGTTCATCAGCGTGACATAGGCGTAGATGCCCTGCCCTTTCAGCTCGTGCGGGTAGCCCACCACGGCAGCCTCGGCCACGGCCTGGTGCGCGACCAGCGCGGACTCGACTTCCGCCGTGCCCATGCGGTGGCCCGAGACGTTGATCACGTCGTCTACGCGGCCGGTGATCCAGTAGTAACCGTCGCTGTCGCGGCGGCAGCCGTCACCGGTGAAGTAATAACCCTTGTACTGGCTGAAATAGGTTTCCTGGAAGCGCTCGTGATCGCCCCAGATGGTGCGCATCTGGCCCGGCCAGCTGTCCGAGATGCAGAGCACGCCTTCGGTCTCGGTCTCGTCCTGCTTCACCGCAGTCTGCGGGTCGAGCACGACCGGCTTCACGCCGAAGAACGGACGGGTCGCCGAGCCGGGCTTGGTGGGCGTCGCGCCCGGAAGCGGGGTCAGCATGTGACCGCCGGTCTCGGTCTGCCAGAACGTGTCGACGATCGGGCATTTGCCCTTTCCGACATACTTGTCGTACCAGGCCCAGGCCTCGGGGTTGATCGGTTCGCCGACCGAGCCCAGCACCTTGAGCGCGGACAGATCGTATTTCTCGACCCATTCCGGCCCCTGCCCCATCAGCGAGCGGATCGCGGTGGGCGCGGTGTAGAACTGGTTGACCTTGTGTTTCTCGCACACGGCCCAGAAACGGCCCGCGTCCGGATAGGTCGGCACGCCTTCGAACATGACGGTCGTCGCACCATTCGCGAGCGGCCCGTAGACAATGTAGCTGTGACCGGTGACCCAGCCGACATCCGCGGTGCACCAGAATACGTCGCCGTCGTGATAGTCGAACGTGTATTGATGCGTCATCGCGGCATAGACCATGTAGCCGCCGGTCGTGTGCACGACGCCCTTCGGCTTGCCGGTCGAGCCCGAGGTGTAGAGGATGAAAAGCGGATCTTCCGCGTTCATCGGACGCGCCGGACAATCGGGCGAGACGTTCTCCATCATCGCCTTTACGTCGACATCGCGCCCGTCGATCCAGGTGGTCTGGTCGCCGGTATGCTTCACCACGAGGCAGCGCACCTTGTCCGAGCAGTGCAGCAGCGCGGCGTCGGCATTGGCCTTGAGCGGCGTGCGGCGACCGCCGCGCGGCGCGGTGTCGGCGGTGATCACGACTTTCGCGCCCGAGTCATTGATGCGGTTCGCCAGCGCGTCGGGCGAGAAGCCCGCGAAGACGATCGAGTGGATCGCGCCGATGCGCGCGCAGGCGAGCATCGCGTAAGCCGCTTCGGGGATCATCGGCAGGTAGATCACGACGCGGTCGCCGCGCATCACGCCCTGGCTCGAAAGCACATTGGCGAAGCGGTTCACCTTCTCGGAAAGCTCCTTGTAGGTGATGTGCTGCGCCGGGGTTTCCGGATCGTCAGGCTCGAAGATGATCGCGGTCTGGTCGCCGCGCGTCGCAAGGTGGCGGTCGATGCAGTTCACGCTGGCGTTCAACACGCCGTCCTCGAACCACTTGATATCGACATGGCCGAAGGTGAAATCGGTGTTCTTCACCTTGGTATACGGCGTGATCCAGTCGAGGCGCTTGCCCTCGCGGCCCCAGAACTTCTCCGGGTCGGTGATCGATTCCTTGTACATCTCGCGATATTTCGCAGCGTCGGCATGGGCGTTCTCGAAGCCCGGCGGGACCTCTTTGACCTCTGGAACCTGAGTCACCTTGTCTTGCGCAGTCATGAGTTTCCTCCCAGCAATTTCGCCTTGCGGCACGGCGTGTCCGCATGTCGCCCGCGTCATGGTGCAGGCCCTCTACCCCGCGCCACTGTAACTCAAAGGTTAAGATTCATGTAACCCCCTTTATACGCTGAATTTTTTTGTAAACTTTTTGACACCGATTGCGCTAACGCTGTAAATGCACGGAAATGAGGCAGAAAATAGTCACGCTTAATCAAGCGCTTGCCTGTAGCGTTTCATGCGCGCGGAGCCCGCATCTGAAAATCGACCTCATGGTTAAAAGCGGGCGGCAACCAAGAAGAGGGAACATGGCACCACGGGGTGATTCGGTACGCAATCTGTCGTTACGTCATCCTAAAGCCGACGACGTCGATTGCGGACGGCGTGGCTGAGTCCTAGCATTAGGACGTCCGCGAGGAGTCGCCCATGCCGCAACCAACTCCAACGACCGACCCAATTCGCCCGACGGATGACGAGGCCCGCGCCTTGGCGCAACGCCTGATCCGCGAGGCCCGGTTCGGGGCGCTCGGCACGCTCGACCCGGATACGGGCGCGCCGGTCGTGACCCGCGTCGCCCTCGGGCCCGGCCCTCAGGGGGAACTGTTAATCTTCGTATCCAGCCTCGCGGCGCATACGACAGCCCTTCTGCGGGATCGCCGCGCGGGTCTGCTGTTGGGAGAGCCCGGCCCGAAAGGCGATCCGCTCACCCATCCGCGCCTCTCGCTGCAGGTCGAAGCCCATGCCGTCGAACGCGACAACCCCGCCTTCCCGACGATGCGCGACCGCTGGCTCGCCGATCATCCGAAATCGAAGCTTTATATCGACCTGCCCGATTTCTTTTTCTTCGATCTCCGCCCGACCTCGGCCAGCCTCAATGGCGGCTTCGGCCGCGCTTTTCGCCTGATGCCTGTGGACCTGACATGAAAACGGCGCGCAAGACTTTCATCCCACGCGCCGCATCGCCAATCCGTCCGCCCCGGCCCGGATCGGCACAGCCCAAGCACCCCGTCAGATCGGGTTATCCATCCGCAGCGTGACTTGCAGCCGGCCCTTCGCCGCCTCCGGCCAGTTCACCGTGATCTGGTTCTTGGCCGCGCCCTGCTCCACCGCGACATAGGGCATTGCGTCGATCCGCGCGCCCGAGCTATCTCGCACCATCCCCTCGGCGATCAGGCCTTGAACATTGCGCGCCCAGCCCGCGAAGGGCAGGTACTCGCTCGCATCCGCCGTCCAGACCGTTTGCGCAGCCGACTGGTTCACCTCGACCATCACCGGGTTCTGCGATATCTCTTTGATCCCGTTGAACATATTCCCCTCGAACACCACATTGCGCACCCGCGAGCGGTCGATATCGGCAAAGCTCCTATCGATTTTCTCGATCCGGTCGACACTGCCGTTGAGCGACTTGAACACGTTGTTCGTCACGCTCAGCCCTTGGATGAAATGCCCCGGCCCATAGGGCTTTATCGAGAGCCACGTGAACCAAGGCGCGACGTTGATGCACACGCAGGTATTGCCCGTCACGGTCAGCCCGCCAAAGCTGTACTCGCTCGCGAAATCCGGCTCGGCATCGTGTTCATTCGTCCATTCGATGACCGAGTTATCGATGTAATTTCCGGTCACCGCCGATTGCACATTGGTCTGCGTGAAAACGAGCCCCGCAACGCGCACGCCGCTGGTTTCCTCGTCACCCTGAAACCAGTGATTACCGACGATCAGATGCCCAGAGCCATTCAGCACGAAACTCGTTCCGAAGCGCACGAAGCGTGAGTCGCGGATCTTGCTGTCATTTGCGTTGACGTTCAGCACCATCGACTTGCGATCCTGCGCGGGCACTAGCATCTCGTCCGACAGGAACTGACAGCCATCGATCAGCAGGTCCTGGCACCCGCGCCCGATTGAGGTGATCGCGCGATCCTTGGGTCGCACCACATAGCTGTCGCGGATCTGGAACATCTGCCCGTCGGGCGCCAGCATGATGCAGCTCGCCGCGCCGTTGCAGAGGAATTCCACATTGGCGATGTTGAACCGGTCGAGCTTCTCCATCCCGGAGAAATCCAGCACATATTGGTGACGTGTGAAGGTATAGGTCCGCGTCCCAGATCCGCCATAAAGCGGCTGCGAGAGATACAGCGTCTGCGCGCCGTTATTCTTCGACCTCACATAGACTTCGCGCCCGACGCCGGTGCCGGTGATCCGCGCGCCAACGGGAATATTGGCGATATTGGCGACCGAGCTCAGCTGCATCGACTGGCTCACCGAATAGGTCGCCTGCGACGTCACCACATCATCGTACCAACCAGATCCCGCGATCACGTTGATCTGCCCATTCTGCAGAACCCGACGGTTCGAAAAGCTCGACAGGTCCGGCGCGATCTCCTCGATGCGGATCGGTTCGGTCACCTCGACGCGACGCCCTTTCAGGTCCAGCACGTTATGATCGGTATATCCGAACAGCGCCTGCAGCGCCTTCTTGAACCCAGCCAGCTCATCGCCGAACGCCGCCGCATAGGTCGGGAAGTCGAAAGACGACATCAGCGCCAGCTTCGCCGCCACCGGCATTACCAGAGTGCCCACGAACTCTACCGGCGACGAGATCGAGATCGAGCTGCCCAGATAATAATTCCCCTCCGAGACGAGAACCTTGCGCCCGTTCGGCGCCTGATCGGCCGCATTGAAGGCCGCGACGTTGTCCGTGACGCCATCCCCGACCGCGCCGTAATCCTTAACATCGACCCAGCCCATCAGCTCGCGCAGGAAGGCCTCGGTCACATCCTCGATCTCGATATCGTCGATGCGCACGACCCCGCCAGTCGCGCCCGTCAGGTCCAGCCCGAAATGCCCGTAAATCGCATCCAGCCCCCACGACATATCGACACCGTCGCGCGAGCCGGTGCCCACGATCGCAGAAACCTCGACCACCTCACCATAGCTTTGCAGCGCCATCGTCGGCCCCACCTCGACCACGCCGCTCACGTGGCTACCCGATCCCGTCACCGCATAGCCTGCAATCCTCACCTCAGGCAGGTTGCCGCTCACCGCCTTCACCCGCGCCCGGATGCGCAGATAGGCGCCCGGCAGGATCGGCGTGTCGCCCATGTAGCGCAGTTTCTGCACCGTCTGCATCTTGAGCATTTCCAGACAACCGCCGAAATCCGCATCCGCCGGAACCAGCACGGCATTGCCCGAGCTCTCATAGGTCGTGGAGCCCGGCGTGCCATCTTCACTCGACCATTGATCCAGCCCTTCGGCGAATGCGGGCAGGCTCAGCACCAGCCCTTCGGTAATCGCGACGTTCATCTGCAATCCTCTTGTCCATTTTCCACCCGCGCGCGCCCCGCGCATCGCTCCATGCGCCTTGGAACCCGCCGAAAGCGCCCGCGCTTCGGCCCGAAAAGAGCTAGAAGGAAAGATTAAAGAAGACCTGATACCTCCGCGCGCCGCGCCGCCTCTCCCGCTTCGCAGATGACAGCGTCATGCGCCTGTCATATCCTCGCGCCACATCGGGAGTGCAGCCGAGAGGAGCGCAGATGGTCTACGCCATATCCCCCGACGACAAGACCCCAACGAAAGCCCTTCGCCGCATCGCGCGCAGCGAGCTTGGGACGGCCATCAAACTGGCTGGGAAACCCGATCCTTCGGTTCACGCCCTGCGCAAGGCGATCAAGAAGACCCGCGGCCTGATCCGTCTTCTCGCGCCGCACTTCGCCGATTTTCACAAGGAAAACGAGGCCTTGTCCGAGGCTGCCCGCGGCATATCCGGCCTGCGAGACGACGAGGTGATGCGCGCCTCGTTGATCCGGCTGGGGCGCGAAGGGCCCGATCTTGATGGCGCCTCGGCGGCCCGCACCATGCTCGAAGCACTCCCCGCAACCCCGCCCCCGAAGGAAGGCGATATTTCGACATTCGTCAAACGCGTCACGGAAATCCGCAAACGCGCAAAGGATTGGGAGGTCAGCGCAAAGGGCTGGCCCGCCTATGAGACCGGATTGCACGAGACCTTGAAAGATTGCCGCAAGCGTCTGAAAACCGCCCAGAAATCACACGCTGGCGCAGACCTCCACCATTGGCGGACGCGGGTGAAGCAGCACTGGTATCACACCCGCCTGCTCGCCCCAATCTGGCCCGAGATGCTGCACCCACGCGAAGACGCGCTCGACACTCTGGGCGAGTTGATCGGAGATCATCACGACCTGCATGTGCTCGAGATGAGGGTGCCCGAGCATCTCGATCCCGAAAGGGCCGAGGCGTTGCTTGCATTGATACGCACCGAATCTGCCCGGCTCGAGGCCGAAGCCTTCACTCTCGGCGCCAAAATATTCGCCGAGCCCCCCGAGCCGCTCTGCGACCGCTGGGGGGCTTGGTTCGAACTCTGGAAAGCCTAGGCGACCAGTTCGCCCGCCAGCGCCCGCTCGATCAGCGCGACGGTCTCATCGACACCGTAAAGCGCGATGAACCCGCCGAAGCGGGGACCTTGGCTCTGACCTAGGAGTACCTCGTAGAGCGCCTTGAACCAATCGCGAAGGTTGGCGAATTCGTGGTTCTTGCCGACCGCGAAGACGACCGATTGCAGGAACTCATCACTGTGGAAATCGGCCTCCGGCAGCGGCTCGTCGTTGCCTGCCGCCGCGTTCTTGCGCGCGATCTGATCGAGCGCCGCCTCTTCCGATTTCAGCGCCTTGGCCAGATCTTCCAGCGCCGCCCGCTCTTGCTCGGAGGGCGCGCGGAAGACCAGCGTGGGTTTCACGAAGTCCTCGAAATACTTCAGCGCGAAGCCTGCCGCCTGATCGAGGTCCGGATTGCCTTCCGGGCTCGCCTCGGGCGCATAGCGCTTGATGAAACCCCACAGCCCTTCCTTCTCGGTCGCGCCTGCGACGCTCGCAAGATTGAGCAACATCGCGAAAGGCACCACCATCCGGCTCTCGGGCGGATTGCCGCCATGGATGTGCCAGACCGGGTTGTTCACCTGCTGCTCGATCGGCTGATCGGGATAGGCCCGCAGCTGCTGGTGATATTCGTCCACCGCTTTCGGGATCACGTCGAAATGCATCCGCTTCGCGGTCTTCGGCTTGAGATACATGAAGTAGCTCAAGGACTCCGTCGCGGCATAGGTCAGCCACTCGTCGATCGAAAGGCCGTTGCCCTTCGACTTCGAGATTTTCTCGCCATTCGCGTCGAGGAACAGCTCATAGGTGAAATGCTCCGGCGCACGCCCGCCGAGGACGCGGCAGATACCGTCATAGATCGGCGTGTTGGTCGAGTGATCCTTGCCATACATCTCGAAATCGACGCCGAGCGCGGCCCAACGCATCCCGAAATCGGGTTTCCACTGCAGCTTCACATTGCCACCGGTGACCGGCAGCGTCCATTCCCGCCCTTCCTCGTCGTCGAAGGTCACGGTGCCGTCGCGCGCGTTGACTTCCTTCATCGGAACATACAGCACGCGGCCCGTCTCGGGATGGATCGGCAGGAAGCACGAATAGGTCTGCTGACGCTCTTCGCGAAGCGACTTCAGCATGATTTCCATGATCTGATCGTATTCGTGGGCCGATTTCATCAACATCTCGTCGAACCGGCCCGACTTGTAGTAGTCGGTCGCGCTCGCGAATTCGTACTCGAAGCCGAACGTGTCGAGGAAACGGCGCAGCATCGCGTTGTTGTGGTTGCCGAAGCTGTCGAAATCGCCGAACGGATCGGGCACCGAGGTCAGCGGCTTCTGCTCGTGCTGGCGCAGCATGTCCTGATTGGGCACGTTGCTGGGCACCTTGCGCATCCCGTCCATATCGTCCGAGAAGCACAGAAGCTTCGTCGGGATATCCGAGATCACCTCGAAAGCGCGACGGATCATCGTCGTGCGCGCAACCTCCCCGAACGTGCCGATATGCGGCAACCCCGACGGCCCGTAGCCCGTCTCGAACAGGACGTAGCCCTTCTCCGGATCGCGTTTCTCGTAACGCTTGAGCACCCGGCGGGCTTCCTCGAAGGGCCAGGCCTTGGATTTCATCGCAGCGTCACGCAAGCTCGTCATTGCATACCTCATGAAGGCGCCCCGTGCGCCCGGTCGCGCCTGACCTATTGAAGCGAAGGGGGACAGTCAATAATTAGCACTCGAACACCATCAAGGAGCTCCGACTTGCCAGACGTTCTCTCCTCGCTTTCGCCCCAAGACGCGCTCGTCGCCGTGATGGTCGCGGTGTCCGCCGCCGACGAGGACGTGCCGACCTCGGAACTCGTCGCCATCGAGCGGATCGTGAACCACATGCCGATCTTCGCGGGCTACGATTTCGACCGCGTCTCCCGGGTCTCGCGCTCTGTGTTCACACTGTTCGAAGAGGAAGACGGGCTCGAAGCGCTGTTCGGCCTGGTCCGCGATGCGCTGCCCGAGCATATCTTCGAGACCGCCTATGCGCTGGCCTGCGACGTAGCTGCGGCCGATGGCACGATCCGACAGGCCGAGTTGCGTCTGCTGGAGGAGATCCGCGGCGAGCTGGCGATCGACCGGCTGCACGCCGTCGCCATCGAATGGGGCGCGAAAGTGCGTCACGTCACGCTCTGATCCTCGGCGGCACTTCGGGCGGGAACGCGGCATGTTCACCGCCCGGATCGCGCCTCACCCGTAAATCCCGGCCCAACGTTCCAGTAGCTGGCTCTGCAGTATTTTCGACGCACGCACCCATTGCACCTGCCCCGGCGGGCGCGGTGCGGAGCCCGCGCGCCGGCGACGGTCGAGATCGGCGGTGAAGATCGCAAACACAAGCTCGGTGCCATCCGGCGCGGTCATGTAGCCCGCCAAGGTCGAGACGAAATTCAGCGTCCCGGTCTTGGCATCGACGCTGAACGGCTGCGATTTCGAGGCCCTACCCGTCGCATCGCGCAGCTTGAAAGGTTTCATTAAGCTGCGCAGCCCCATCGGTGCGCCAAGATTGCGCAGCGCCGCGACCATGTCCTGCGGCGAAATCTCGGCATCGGCGCGCAACCCGGAATGGTCGGTGAACCGGGCCGAGCGTGCGCCCGTGCGCTGCTGCAGCCATTGGGTCATGGCCTGCCCCGATTGCATCAGGGAACTACCCGCGCCCAGCCGTTTGCTGACCGTCATGCCCACCGCCTCGGCGGTGATATTGGTCGAGTATTTCATCATCGCGCGCAGCACTGGCACAAGCGGATCGCTTTCATGGCTTACCAGAACCGTGCCGCCGGGCAGATTGCGCGCCTCTTCCGGCGCGGGCAGCGGCGTGCCTTGTGCGCGGGCCAGCGTCTGGAACACGTCGCCCGCATAGGCCGCGGGATGGCGCACCGGCAACCAACGGCTTCCGCCACGCCCCAGAGCCGCCGAGGCGACCGTCCAATGCTCTACCCCGCCGCGATCCGAATAGGTGAATGTGGGTGAGGACCGCTTCGCGATCGAGGCTTTCGCTGTATAGGCCTGAGGCTGCACGTCGCGCCCACGCGCGTCCATGCTCAGCGCCCAGCCGCCCCCGGAGCGACGCCATTGGAAATGCACGCGATTGAAATTCAGCATCAGCCCGGAGATCGACGGGTTGTAGCCTGCGAAAATCGGCTGATCATTTGCGATCTCGCTCTTGTACGGAAGCGCGCCGGCCCAGGTCAGGAACCGCCCCGTGACGCCCTGCACCCCCTTGGCTGCGAGCGACTTCGCCATCGCATTGAGATCGTCGGTCGTCAGCGTGGGATCGCCACCGCCCGAGAGAATCAGATCACCCTGAATCCGCCCGCCAGAGATTGGCCCCGTCGCGATCAACTGCGTACCGAAGCGGAAATCCCCGCCCAGTTGCTCCATCGCGTAAATCGAAGTGATCGATTTGAGCGCGGAGGCGGGCGGCATCGCTTGGCCGGGATTGCGCTGTTCAAGGATCTGGCCCGTTTTCAGATCTGCCACGACATAGCCGACATCGCCGCTCAGCCCCGCCATCCGAACCAGTTCGGCGGCTGCGGGCGCCTGACCCAAAACCGTTTTCGGAGTGACGAAAAGCGCGGCGCCACCCAGCAATGCAAAGCGACGCGATATCGTTAGCGGCATGGCGATTCCCCCTCGGCGTTAGCCCGAGCGTAGCGCGCCCTGCGCCGTCTTCAAGCAGGCGTCGATGCCCCCCAGCCGCCTTTCTCGCGAATTTCCGTGGAGGAAATCGACGACATCGGGATGTTTACGAAGCACCAGCGTGGCGCTGGCCCGTCGAGCAGGCGCTGCGAGGCAACCGCGGGCAATTCGGCCCGCGCATAGATGCGCGCCGCGCGCGCCCAACGCCCCGGCATCCGCCAGCCCGGACGCGCCAGAACGCCGACCGACACGCTTTCTATGATCGTCCGCCAATGGTCCCAGCGATCGAGCTGTACGAGGTTATCCGCTCCCATCAGCCATGCGAAATTCACACCGGGATAGAGCGCACGCAGCGCGGTGATCGTGTCGGCGGTGTAGCGGGTACCGAGCCGCGCTTCGATATCTGTCACCACGACCCGCGGGTCTCCCCCGAGGATGGCCCGTGCACTCGCGATCCGCTGATCTAGGGGTGCAGGCCCATGCGCCTTGAGCGGGTTGCCGGGGCTCACGACCCACCAGACCCGGTCGAGGTTGAAACGGCGCAGCGCCTCGCGCGTGATCAGCACGTGGCCTTCATGCGCAGGATCGAACGACCCGCCCAGAAGACCGATGCGCTGTCCGGCGCGGGCAAATGGGAAACCTTGTCTCATGCGCTGCCCTTACCCGAAGGCGACCGGTCAGGAAAAGAGCGTTTTATGCGTATCAGACGCCGAGTTAGGCGGTCGCGGGCGCCTGCGATCAGCCTTTTCGGACGATCTCGACCCGAAACGAAGGCATCCGCGCCCTGCTGCCTTCGCCGCATAGGTTGCCCGGTCGACATCGCTCTGCAGCGCCCCGATCACAAGCTTCTCGTAGTCGCGTGACGAAACCGCGCCGACCGATCCGGACACCAGGCACTCCTGGCCCTGATACCATTTCGGTGTCTCGATCTGTTCGATAATCCGCGCCGCAAGAGCTCTGACCTCCGCGTAACTCGGAGCGCCCCGCAGCAGCACGAGAAATTCGTCGCCGCCCATGCGCGCAACAAGATCGTCCTCGCGAACGCTTTCGCACAGGTTGCGGGCCACACGTTGCAACACGTAATCCCCTGCCGCATGGCCCCGACTGTCGTTGATCGCCTTGAAGTGGTCGAGGTCGATCTGCAGCAAAGCGAAATGCGCCGCGTCATTCGTCGCGTGATCGACTGCCTGCGCAAGCGCCTGCGCCATTGCGCGGCGGTTGGCGAGTTTCGTCAGCGGATCGGTCAGCGCCTGTTTCTCTGCCGCTTTGCGGGCCTGATCGAGCCGCCCGGTCAAGGCTCGCAATTCTTCCATCACGAGCGATTTGGCTTCTTCCAGGTAAAGCATTTCCATCGCGAGATCCGCGGCGGAGAAGTCGCGTTCTGTCAGGTCGAACTCCGCCACGAGTTCACGCAGGTGAATACCGAAGCTGAAATTGAGGAGCATATCGCCCGCAGTCGCGCCTGCAGATGTCTGCGCAGATAGCCCCACATGGCTGACGACCGCGCCACGCAGGCTCACCTTAGGATGCATGCGCAGGGTGACATGCAGTACCTCCTCCGCCATCAGCGCACCAAGCGAACGCCCGCAGCGACCGGCCTGACCATCGCAATCGCGTGTCTCGCAATTCCTGCACAAGGTATCCGTGCAAAGACGACCTGTCGCCCCTCGTCGCGCGACCGCGAAAAATCGTGCGAACGGCGCGCCGAGGATCTGCGCCTCGGGCACACCGAGCACTTTGCGCAACGTGCGGCCGACGCCAAGGATGCGCGCCCGCTCATCTATCCAGAGAAACATCGGCAAAAGCCCGGTCAGGAGGGGCAGCCAATAGGCCTGGCCGCCCCGGTCAGGCGGCGGCACAGTCGGTGCAGCCCTCGGGGCAACAGTGGTTTTGGCCGGTGCGCCCATCACACCTCTCCAGTCATGTGCGCTAGGGCGAATTGACGCGCCTCGGCATGGGCGGCGTCGAGCAGTTGGATTGTCACCACCTCTTCCGCCGGCTCGAATATCCGCGAGTCGCGGCCTGCCCTGCTCTGCGGCATTTCAATAAGCGCGAGGCTGCCATAGTCATCCGCCATCGCGCGCAGAATACCCGCCAGCACCGCCCCCCAGCCCGGCACGTCCCCGATGACGCGAAGACGAAACTGGCCCGACTCGGTCGCAACGAGATGAAGATGCGGCAGTTCGAGATCGGGCAACGCCATTCGCGCGCGGTCGTGCAACTCGTTCAGCGAATTCAGGAACCCGCGATAATCGCACCCGCCATAGCGCAACAGGCGCCGCACGGCTTCGCGCGTGCACAGATGCGCACCAAGGTCCTCGAGCAACTCGGACCGTTCACGCCCCAACGCGTCGCAAGCGGCATCAATCAGCCGCAAGGTTTGCGCATCGGCATATTGCAGCAGCGGTTCATAGCCTTCACTCGGCAGCTCCGCGCACCGCCTAACACGCGCGCAGAGCGCCGCCCCGTGGGTGTCGGTCAGGAAGTTTTCGATAGAGCGGTTGATCAAGCCGAGCATGTGCCCTCCTTCCCGCCACGCTAGCGACCAGAAGTTAACAAAGCTCCAAAATCGCTCGGCTCAGCGCGAGAGCGGCAACAGGCGCAGCCCACCGGCCTCGAGCGACATGATCCCGCTTGGGACGACTTTCATCTCGCCGCGCTTGATGGCGGCGATGACAGGTGCCAGATCGACGCGGAAGCGCGGTTCGCCCTGCGCGTCGACCACGCTACCCCACCCGATCGAATCCCAAGCGCCATCCGACTGGCGCAGAACGTAGATCGCATCGCGATCGGGCAGATGCAGCAGGACCATCGCCTCGTCGCCGGGTACATCTTTCAGGAAATCGGCCTCGATCAGGGCGCAATTCGCCGCAGCGCCCTCGCCAGAGGCGCAAAGCCCCGACGCGACTTCCGGAGCCCGCGCGCGGATCGCATCGAGCAACGCATCCTCGGGCGGCGTCGCTCCGGGCGGCAGCACGAGATCCCGGCGCAACTGGGCGCGCGCCGCACTATCCCCTTCGCCCCCATCCGCCGACGGGCGCAGACGCGCCAAGGCGGTCGCGAGCGCTCGATCATCACCGGCTTGGGCCTCCAGCTCCGAGTAGGCCGACTGCCCGGCAAGCCCCCATTGGTTTTTCAAGGCGTAGAGCGGCAGGGCCCCCGCAGTGATCCGCCCGTCGCGATAGAGCGCCAGTTGCGAGCGCGCGGCGATGGCATTCGCATCCAGCACTGGCGTCAGCCACGCCAGAGCCGCGAGAAACAGCACGCCCGCCATCGCGATATTGATCCGCCGCAGGCGCGCCATCCAGCCGCGCCCCAGCAGGACAGAGCCGGCATATCCCAGTGCATATCCCGCGAGCAGCACGATCAGCACCGCCTGCGCCACGCGCCCTGGCGTCCAGCCCTGCGCCGTGACGCTTTGCCAGCCAGTCCAGGCCGCTGCGCCGACCAGCACGGGCAGCGCCAGCGCCAGCCCCTGAGCCGACAGCCGCAAAACCTGGGCCCGCACTGCGCTGTGATCGTCGCGCTCCACGCCGATCGAGATCAGCGTCACAGCGGCCACGGCCATCGCCAGCAGCGTCTCGATTTGCGAGAACCCGATCAGCGAGACCTGCCCGCGGCGCGCAATGAACCCGGCCACGAAGATCACGGCGACCAGCAGGACGGGCGGCAACAACAGCCTGAGAAGCCGCAGTATGAGGGTAGGAGAGATCATCTCCTCCAACTCGGTCACCACCGCCAGCCCGAGCCCGAGAATGCCGCCCGACACGGAGAAGGCGAATAGTTTCTGGCGCAGAAGCTGACGCAGGAAATCGAGGTCCACGCTTTCGAGCAGGCGCGCCGAGAGATAGAGGACGAGCCAGACCATCCCGAGGAAAATACACGCGGCGGCATAGCGCACGACGATATTCCATGCATGAAGAAACAGCGCTGGATAGTCGTTCCACGCGAGACCGCCACCCCGCGCCACGGCCATCGCGAAGGGCATCGGCAGCGTCGCCAGAACCGCGAGCGCGAGCATCTCGAACGGCATGAATCCCGCCAGCGACTCGGTCGGAGAATAGCCGAGCGACGCCCACCAGCCGAGCAGCGCGACCGGAAACGCAATCAGCGCCGCCGCACCGAAGGCCTTGCGCCAGCCGATCTCGCCCAGCATCGCCAGCGCGGTTGCGAAGAACACCGTTCCCAGAACCGAGACGCCGAATTGCCCGTGGGCGTCGAGCGGCAGCGCCGTCTGCAACTCGCTATCGAGAGCCCAGAAGAACACGCCCGCCAGCAGCCCGAGCAGAATATG
The DNA here is from genome assembly GCF_002213185.1 of Thioclava sp. JM3. Taxonomy (NCBI): domain Bacteria; kingdom Pseudomonadati; phylum Pseudomonadota; class Alphaproteobacteria; order Rhodobacterales; family Paracoccaceae; genus Thioclava; species Thioclava sp. JM3. Next base: position 284,375 of record NZ_NBOB01000006.1, on the reverse strand, counting down.
TTGCAAACGTAGTTGCATGCGTCCCTCTCCTGTTCTTGCGCGAGGCTCTCGCGCGCATCCGACGCGTCTCGTCAGCCCGCGCGCTGTGCGAGCCAGTCGGGAAGCCCCCCGATATGATCGAGCACGGCATCGGCCAGCGGAGCAAGATCGTCCCGCATCGCTGGCCCGCTCAATACGCCGATCGCGATCATCCCCGCCGCGCGCGCCGCGTGCAGATCATGCTGGCTGTCTCCGACCATCACCACCTCCGCCGGGTCCAGACCGAGCGAGTCCGCAAAGGCCAGAAGCGGGCTCGGCGTGGGTTTCGCGCCATGCCCGCTGTCATAGCCGATGATCAGGTCGAAAAGATCGGTGATGCCCGCCTGCGCCGCATGCGCGCGCGCCGAGGACTCGGCGTCGTTCGTGCAAATACCCAGATGCAACCCGCGCGCGCGCAGATCAGACAGAAGCTTGCTCAGCGGCACCGGCTCCACCAGCGGCACATCATGCGCTGCGCGCTCCAGCTCGATTACGAGGTCGTCGAGCGTGCGCCCCGGCAAATGCGGCAGCAACAATTCTGCCGCCTCCCGGACCGTGCCCGCGATCACCGGCGAGTGCGGCTCGAACTCCACCCGCTCGAGGTCGAACCCGATCGCCTCGGCAAGCCGCGCGGCCTGACTGGTGTCTTCGGCCAACGCCTCGATCTGCAGCTTCGCCCAAGCGCCCCATGTCGCGTCGAAATCGAAAAGCGTGCCATCCTTGTCGAACAGCACCGCCCGTATCTTGCCGCCTGCCATCTGCGATCCGCCCTCCCTTTGCGGGCAGATTGCCCAAAGCGGGGCGTCAGGTCCAGTGGCGCAGATCGCCGCGCCCGAGAACCGCGCGGGCCTGCATCAGCGCCTCGGGCTGCACTCCGAGGTCCTGCGCGCAATCCAGAACCACCTGATCGTCCTGCAGGACATGGTCGAGAACCCCTGCGAGGAAGTCCGGATCGCTCGCCTGCGCACGCAAATCATCCGCGCTCGCCCCGGAATTGGCGAGGAATGCACCGATCAACTCTTCACGGCTGACGAGCCAACCGAGGGTCTGCAATGCGAGCGTGTGAGCGTTTTCTTGCCGCATGGCGGATCCTTCTCTGTCAGGGGAAACGCTTTGTTAACCTATAGATCGCTAAGGTCAAGAAAAGGCGCGTCCAGAAGCTCGCGCATTCGCGATCGCCCTGCCGCAAACCGGAGGACGCAAGAGGTTGTAAGGAGTAGCCTGGAATGCCGGGAACGATCCTCATCGTTAATGACGTGGCGACCAATCGCATCGTGCTGAAGGCGAAGCTGACCGGTGCGCGCTACAACACGCTGCAAGCTGCGAGCGCAGCAGAGGCGCTCGCCCTCGCCACAACAGAACGGCCCCGCCTGATCCTGCTCGACATCACCCTGCCCGACATGACAGGGGAGGCTGTCATCAAACGGCTGCGGAACGATCCACAGACACGGCGCATCCCGATCATCGCGATGACGCAGCGCGACATTCCGGAGCTGCGCGTGGCGCTGCTGGCGGCCGGGGCGAACGATGTCCTCGTCAAACCTTTCGACGAACTCGTGCTGCTCGCACGTCTGCGCAGCCTGATCCGCGCCCATGCCGGCGACGAGGATTCGGCCCTGCGCGAACAAACCTGCCGGGCACTCGGTTTCGCCGAGGCCGCGAATGAATTCGCACCTCCCGCCCGGATCGCGATGATCGCCCCCGACCCGACCGAGGGGATGCGCTGGAAAGCCGCGCTCGCACCGCGGCTCGAGGCCAGTCGGATCCTGTTGACCAGTTACGAACAGCCCTGCGGCGGCGACCCCGCGCGCCGCCCCCCCGATCTCTTCGTGATCGGCGCGGATCTCGTGCATCGCGGGGACGGGCTGCGGCTGATGTCGGAATTGCGCTCGCATCCAGAAACGCGCCACGCAGCGATCCTGATCGCGTGCATGCCCGAAGCCTCGGAGACGCAAGCGAGCGCGCTCGATCTAGGGGCGGACGACCTTCTGCCCTCGGATATCTCCACGCCACTCGCAGCACAGGAAACGGCACTCCGGATCGGCGCGCAGCTGCGCCGCAAGCAGCTCTCCGATCAACTTCGCCTCTCGGTCGATGAAGGCTTGCGTCTCGCGCTGGTCGATCCGCTGACCGGGCTCCACAATCGCCGCTACGTCAATGCGCATCTGGCTCGCATGTCCGAACGCGCGCGCAGCACCGGCCGCGGCTACGCGGTGATGCTGCTCGATCTCGATCGCTTCAAATCGGTGAACGACACCTATGGCCACGGCGCGGGAGACGAGGTGCTGACCAATATCGCCCGTCATCTGCGCCGCAGCCTCCGCGACGTCGCCCTGATCGGTCGCATCGGCGGCGAGGAGTTTCTCGTGGCGCTGCCGGACAGCTCGCTCGATGAGAGCTATCGGATCGCGGAACGGCTCCGACGTGATATCGAGGAGACGACAATCACGCTTCCGGACGGAAGCAAAATGCAGGCCACGATCTCGATCGGCCTCGCATTCGGCGGCACCCGTCGCGACGACCCACAGCATCTTATCGACGAGGCCGATGCGGCCCTTCTCTGCGCTAAGGGAAGCGGCCGGAACCAGGTCTCACTCGCCCCTCACACGAACGCAGCGTGACGCCTGGAAACAGCATCACGCCACGCATGATGATGAGACGAGCCGAAAATCTTCACCATTTCAGCTAGCGGCCAACTCCGACGCGCCGGCCATCGCACCGGCCTCAAGGCTTGTCCTGACGATCCCTGTCGCGGTCTTTCTTGTGCCGGTCGAACCGCCCCGCGCCCTCGCGCAGACGCTCGGCGAAACTGTGGCGGGCCGCCGGGCTCATTGCGTCGAGCCTGTCGAGGATCAGCCGCTCGCCGATATCGACCCGCTGCACGGTCCGCGCCTTGTGCCGCTCGAGCAGCTTGGCCACCTGATCGCGATCCCACGGCTCCGCGTCGATCGCGCTGATCAGCGCCGCCATATCGCTGCGCGCCTGCCGCCGCATGTCGCGGAATTCGGAGCCGCGCGCCTGCGCCGCCTTGCGCAGCGCGTCGCGGTCTTCGGGGCTCAGAGCTCCGGTGAAGGCGCCAAGGCTGACGTCGCCCACGACCGGGCGCGGCGGATGCCGCTCATGGCCAAGCCAGCCGCCGATGAAAAATCCCAGCAGCAGCAGGTTCAGCACCGCGGACGCTATCAGCGCCCAACGCAACCCCCGGCCGTTTCGCGTCTCGGCAATCGCCATCAGAACCCTCCTTCATCGACGAAGGCGAAGGTATCGCCTTCGGGTAGCAGGTTGACCGTGCCGAGGCTTTCGGTCGTGCTGCTGGCGTAAAACGGGCTGAGCGCGCCGATCTCGTCTGCGCCCACAAAGCCGATCCAGACCCCGGCCAGCGCCGCCGTGACGAGGCCGCCCATCGGGGCCCAGCCGCCAAACGCGCCGCGAAGCGCGTCCCAGATACCGGCTAGGACATCGGGTGCTTCGGACCCATCCGCCGGGGCCTGGCGCGCAAAGGCTGCTTGCTCCGCCTCGGCATCGGCCAAAACCCGGGCAAGGAAGCCCTCGCCTGGCTCGGCCCCGCCCGCCGCGCGCGCTTCGCTGAAAAGCTGCTCCAGCGCCGCGTCGTCGAATGCGTCCGTCTCGCGATCCATGCGTTTGTCAGTCATCGCCAAACCCCAATTTCTCTCGCTGCCCCCGAAGCAGCTTGCTCAAAGCGCGCTTTCCCCGCGCTGTCAGACTTTCTACGGCTTCGACGCCGGTTTCCATCGCGGCAGCGATCTCGGGATTGGACAAACCGTCGATATGTCGCAGTGTCACCGCGATCCGCTGTCGTTCCGGCAATTGCTCCAGCGCGGCTTCCAGCGCCGCCACACGGTCGCGCGCGATCAGCTCGTCCAGAGCGCTCGCCCGGTCATCGACCACCTCAGGCGCCTCGTCCAACCCCACGCCGCGGCGCTTGCGCAGCCGGTCCGTCGCGAGATTGGCAACCACCCGGTAAAGCCATGTCGAGACCTTGGCCTCGCCGGCCCGCCATTCCGGCGCGATCTTCCAGAGCCGCAAAAGCCCCTCTTGCGCGACATCCTCGGCCTCGGCCGCGTCGCGAAGATAGCGATAAGCGAGCCGGTAGGCCAACGGCCCGAAGCGCAACGTCAAAGCCCGCGCTGCCGCCGGGTCGCCCTGCGCGTATAGCTCCAGCAGAGCCTCGTCCGAAGCCTCGTTCATCGCATCCAGTGCCATCGTCATTCCGTCAAAGGCCTAGCCTGCTTTCCCTACGCATGCAATTTGACATGCGACCGGGGCGCACTGCTGCGCCCCGGCTCTTTGTACTGCTCGAAACTCAGTTCGCGGATCGGCCCGAGCCGTCGGCCGGACCGCTGCCCGGCCCCTGACCTTGCCCTTGGCCAGCACCGCCGCCCGGTTGCATCGGCGGCGTGCCCTGAGGGCCTTGACCGTTCGGGCCCTGCCCCATCGGACCATCCCCTAGCATCATCCGGCCATAGCCGGGGCCATATTCGTCGCGGTCGTCGTCCCAGCCCATGCGGTCATGGCCGTAGCGATCCCCTTTGCCCATGCGGTCGTACCCATGGTGATCGCCCTTGCCCTTCCGGCCATGCTCGTAGCGGTCGTGCATCCGCCGCATGAACCTCTTGGCCATCTGCATCTCGTCGGCGCTGACCGCCCCGTCGCCGTTACGGTCCATACGCTCGAACATGCGCGTCGGCATCGGGTGGGCCATCAGTTCGGCGGCCGACAACTCGCCATCGCCATTGCTGTCCTGCGCAGCGAAACGCGCCTTCACGCGGGCCTCGATGCGGGTCTTGACCTTCGCCATCTCGAAATTGACGAGTTCTTCTTGCGAGACCATGCCGTCGCCATTCGCGTCGAGCGCCTGCGCGTCGGCGGCGCGCTTGGCTTGAATCTCGTCCATCGTCACCTGACCGTCGCCATTGCTGTCGAAACGGCTGATGTCGAAGCCGAAGCCGCGTCCGCCCCGACCGTCCATCGCACCGGGCTGCATGGTCTGCCCCATACCGTTGACCGGGCCATTACCTTGGCCAGCGCCGGGACCGTTACCCGGTCCGTTAGCTGGCCCCTTCCCCGGCATCGCCTGTTGCCCCTGCATCTGGTTGCCGGTCTGGTTCTGCGCCACCACCGGCATTGCGAGGGTGATCGCGCTCCCTGCGAGGATCGCCGCGACGAGGGTCTGCCTGTTCATGACTTTCATAAGAAACTCCTGTTCTCGCTCCCACGGCACGTCTCGCGCCGTCGATGTCTGTCCCAACGCGGCACGCGCAGCATTCCGTCGCGAATCTCACACACCCGTGATAGACCCGCCGGACTTTCCATCCGCTCCGGCTGCCGCCATACTGCCCGGCAAACGGGCGGAGAGAGACCGCCACAAGGGAGAGCGCAATGCAGTCGCATGACGAATATCACGATGACCGCCCGCTGGGCCGCTCGATCGGGCGAGGCCTGCGCTGTCTCTGTCCGGCCTGCGGCAAGGGGCGGATCTTGCACAGCTATCTCAAGGTGCGCGACACTTGCCCGTCCTGCGGCGAAGACCTCTCGCACCAGCGCGCCGATGACGGCCCGGCCTATCTGACGATCCTGATCGTGGGCCATCTCGCGATCCCGATGATGGCGGCCTATTTCATCGCTTTCCGTCCCGGCCCGTGGGAGATGATCTGGATTTTCGGCATCGGGTCGATGGTGCTCTCGGCGATCCTGTTGCCGCTGATGAAAGGGATGCTGGTAGGCATCCAATGGTCGCGCCGGATGCATGGTTTCGGCGAGGGCGAGATCGTTCATGACTGACACCAAGCCCCCGGAGGACAAAACTGCGCTGCGCGATGCGGCGAGCGTGATCGTCCTGCGCCGTGACGGGACGACAGCTCCTCGTGTGCTAATGGGTCAGCGCGGCGCTGGGGCCGCGTTCATGCCTTCGAAATACGTCTTTCCGGGCGGTGCGCTCGACGCTGCCGATTGGGAGGTGCCCTTTGCGTCTCCGCTGCCCGCGCCCGATCATGCGCGGCTCGAGGCCGATGCGCCCAGGGGCATCGGTGCGGCCCTCGCCGCCGCCGCCCTCCGCGAGTTGTGGGAAGAGACCGGGCTCGTGCTGGGCGAGAAAAACGCCTGGCCCGGCGCGGTGCCCGCCGATTGGCAGGGCTTTGCCGATCTGGGCTTTCTGCCCTCGGCGGCCGATCTGCGTTTCGTGTTCCGCGCGATCACGCCGCCAGGCCGTCCGCGCCGCTTCGATGCACGGTTTTTCCTCATCGACGCGGACGCAATCCAAGGCGATCTCGACGATTTCTCGCGGGCCTGCGACGAGCTCTCGCATCTGCATTGGGTGCCCCTGCCGGAGGCGCGCGCGCTGAACCTACCGTTCATCACCGAAGTCGTGCTGGCCGAGATCGCGGCGCTGATCACCACCGATCACGCGCTTGGCGCGCCGCATTCGGTGCCGTTCTTCGATAATCGTGGATCGCGATCGGAGTTCCGGCGGATCGGGCTCTAACGCCCCGCCAGCACAATCACGATCAGCGAAACCACGACGAGCGCGATGCCCACCCCTTCGCGCTTGTGCAGCCGCTCGTGGAAGACCAGCGCCGAGGCAAGCAGCGTGAAGACGATCTCCACCTGTCCCAGCGCGCGCACGAAAGCCGCGTTTTGCAGCGAGAAGGCAGTGAACCAGCCCGCCGAGCCCAGAACGCCGGTGATCCCCACGAGCACCGTGCGCCGCCACGCGCCGAACACGCGGGTTAATTCGCCCGGCTCGCGCAGCCGCAGGTAAAGCCCCATCCCGATTGACTGCGCGAAGGTCGCGCAGGCCAGCGCGACGATGGCGCGAGCGAAGAAGTCGAGCGGCTCAAGCTCCAGCGTCGCTCCGCGATAGAAGATCGAGGACAGGCCGAACAGCGCCCCTGCCCCCACGCCGTAAAGCGCCGCTCGCGGGTTGAAGCCGCCTTCGGGCGGCTTGGTCAGGAACAGCACCCCCGCCAACCCGATCGCAATTCCGATCCAGCCGATGGGTCCGACGAACTCGCCAAGGATGATCGCGGAGAACAGCGCGACCTGCACCGTCTCGGTCTTGGTGAAGGCCACGCCCACCGCGAAGTTGCGCAAGCCGAACAGCGCGACCGTCAGGAAGGTCGCCGCCACCTGCGCCGCGCCGCCCGCTATGACGAAACCCCAGAAGGGGCCACTTAGATGCGGCCACCGCGTGGCGGTCGCGGCCAGAAAGCCCAGCGCCGTCACCGCCGCGAGCGGGAAGCCGAACAGGAAGCGTGAAAACGTCGCGCCGCCGACCGAGAGTTGCGCTCCCGCCAACAGCTTTTGCAGCATGAAGCGGATGGTCTGAACCGCCGCCGCGAACAGGGTCACCCAAACCCAGAGATGCGCCGGCGCGTCGGTCACTTGCCGACCCGCGTCATGTCATAGCCGTTGAAGTCCATGACGTCGCGCGCCGCCTTGATCAGATCGGGCCGGGGCGGGGTCTGCCGCGACAGGATCATCCCCCAACGGCCCGACGGCGTGCCGAGCACAGCCACCCGATAATCGAAATCGACCCAGAGCACCCAGATCGGCTCACCGCCGAACGCGTCCTTCGCCAGAAGCCGCCCGCCCGGCCCGGTCAGCGTGACCGTCTCGTCGACGGCAGCCGGTGTAATCGCGCAATTCGTGCCGCGCAGGCGATAGGCGCTCTTGCCGTCCCACGTCCAGTTTTGCGTGCCCGAGCAGCCCGGAATACCGCTTTCGACGACATGCCACTCGCCAGCGAAGCGCTGCGGATGGAACAGCGAGGCCGAAGAGATCAGCGCCCCCGGCTTGCGGAGCGAGGCGGTCTCCGGCTGAGGCCCACAGCCCGCGAGGGTCAGCGCGAGCATGCCGCCCAGCGCGGCGATCTTCGCCCAGCTCATTGCACGCATAGTTGCATCGGGTAGCCCGCCTCGCTCATCACGTCGTTACAGCCCAGAAGCGGTGTTACCGGAGCGCAGGTCTTGGAGCGCGCGAGGCATTCGCCCTCGCATTCGCTGCCCGCCTGGCAGCTCTTGCCGCTATCGGAGGTCATCTTCACGCAGATGAACGCCCCGTCGCGCGCGACCCAGTTGCCGCCGCGCGCGACGCATTCGAATTTACCGGCATCGATCTTTTCCTGCCCGACCAGCGGCAGTTGCTCTGCCGTATCGCCCCCGTCCGTGGTGCCGAAAGGCTTGCAGGCCGCGAGGGCGAGTGCAGCACCCAGAAGGATCGACGCCGCCCGCATCAATAGGGCATCGGGTAGTGCTTATGGAGCTCCGCGATCTTGTCGAGCAGCTCCTTCGGCAGTTCCACCCCTTCCGCGTCGAGGTTAGGTTTGAGCTGGTCGACCGAAGTCGCGCCGACGATCGGGATCACCGGGAAGGGACGGCTCATCACCCAGGCGATCGCCATCGTGACCGGGTGCAGGTCGAACTCCTTGGCGAGCGCCACATAGCGGTCCGCGATCTCGAAAGCGCGCGGATTGGCCCGCCCACCGAGATTGTTGACCAGCGACCGACGGGTATTCTCGGGGATCACGTCGCCGGAATATTTGCCCGTCAGGATACCGGCCGCGAGCGGCGAATAGGCCAGCAGCGTAACCTTCTCCTGTTGGCCGAGCTCGCCGAGATCGAGATCATAATAGCGGCACATCAGCGAATACTCGTTCTGGATCGACTCGACGCGCGGCCCCTTACCCGCCGCGGCCAGTGCCAGCCATTGCGCGGTGCCCCAGGCGCTCTCGTTCGACAGACCGAATTCGCGAATCTTGCCTTCCTGGCGCAGCGCCTCGAGCGTCTCCAGACAGGCGCTCATATCGTCGAGCACCTCCTGCTTCGAGGGCTGCTTCGACGGATCGAAGCGCCACGTCTTGCGGAAGTGATAGGAGCCGCGATTGGGCCAGTGGAACTGGTAGAGGTCGATGTAATCCGTCTGCAGCCGGGTCAGCGAGTCCGTCACAGCCTGCCGGATCCGGGTCGGGCTGATTACCGGGCCTCCCTCGATCGCGTGCGAGCCTTCGCCGGTGATCTTCGTCGCCACCACGAGATCGTCGCGCTTGCCGCGCTTGGCCAGATAAGTGCCCACGATCTGCTCGGTCCGGCCCAAGGTCTCGGCCTTGACCGGGTTCACCGGATACATTTCCGCGGTGTCGAGGAAATTGATCCCGCGGTCGAGCGCGAAGTCGATCTGATCGTGGCCCTCGGCCTCGGTGTTCTGGCTGCCCCAAGTCATCGTTCCGAGGCATATCTCGGACACCATGATCCCGCTTTGACCAAGTTCCAGCTTGCGCATTCCCGCGCCCCCTTTGTCATATGATGTTGCGCGGACCCTGCCACCGGGCCGCGGGAAGGTAAAGACCCCTGACCCGGTGCTTATTCGACCCGGTCCATATACTCGCCGTAGCCCTCGGCCTCCATCTCCTCGTAGGGCACGAAGCGCAGCGAGGCGGAGTTGATGCAATAGCGCAAACCGCCCTGATCGCGCGGGCCGTCGGGGAACACATGGCCCAGATGGCTATCGCCATGTTTCGAGCGCACCTCGACGCGCGTCATCCCGTGGCTGGTATCGGTCAGCTCCACGACATGATCGTCGATCAAGGGCTTGGTGAAGGACGGCCAGCCGCAGCCCGCGTTGTATTTGGTCGAGGAGGCGAAAAGCGGCTCGCCCGAGACCACGTCGACATAGATGCCCTTGGCGGAGTGGTCGTCATATTCGCCCGTGAAGGGGCGCTCGGTGCCATTTTGTTGCGTGACGCGGTATTGCTCGGGGGTGAGTTTCGCGATCGCGTCGTCGGATTTCTGCCATTTGCTCATGATGGGTCTCCCTTTCGCGCCTGATCTAGGCGGCGGCGGCCGCGAGAAAAGCCCTGCCGCCGCGTTTCACTCGCATGTTTTACGGCGCGCGCCTACCATCCGGATCAGGAGGAGTTTGCCATGACCACGCCCGATCCCCGCGCCGATCTGCCCACCCATCACGTCGAGAACCAGCCGCCCGCGCGCGGCGACGTCGATTTGTTCGGCGCGGATGCGCCTCTGCGCGAGGCCGTCGCGCGGGCGGGCGGTCAGACAGATACGCTCTCGGATTACGGCCGGACCCTCGGCACGACCGAGATGCGCGAAGCCGGGCGCGACGCGAACCGCTACCTGCCGGAGCTGCGCCTCTTCGATATGGGTGGACGACGGCTCGACGAAGTGCACTTTCACCCCGCCTATCATCGCTTCATGGAGGCTGGAATCGGCGCGGGCTACGCCGCGCTGCCGTGGGAAGGCGCGAAGGGCGGCCACGCCACCCACGCCGCGATGGTCTATCTCGCGAGCCAGGTCGAGCCCGGCAGCTGCTGTCCGATGACGATGACCTATGCCGCGGTGCCCGCGCTCGAGGCCACGCCCGAGATCGCCGCGATCTGGCGCCCGAAACTGACCGCGCGCAGCTACGATCCGCGCGTGCTGCCGGTGGGCGAGAAGACCGGCGCGACGCTCGGCATGGCGATGACCGAGAAGCAGGGCGGCTCGGACGTGCGCGCGAACACCACCCGCGCCGAGCCGGCGGACGGGCATTGGCGGCTGACCGGCCACAAGTGGTTCTGCTCCGCGCCGATGTCGGACGGGTTCCTGACGCTGGCGCAGACCGACAAGGGACTGAGTTGTTTCCTCGTCCCGCGCTGGCTGGAAGGCGAGCGCAACGCGATCCGAATCCAGCGGCTGAAGGACAAGCTGGGCAATCGCTCCAACGCGTCCTCCGAGATCGAATATGAGGGCGCGTTGGCCTATCTTCTGGGCGAGGAAGGCAGGGGCGTCGCCACAATCATCGAGATGGTGCATCACACCCGACTCGACACCGCGCTCGCGCCTGCGGGGCTGATGCGCGCGGCGATCTCCGAGGCGCATCACTGGGCCACGCATCGCGCCGCCTTCCAGCGGCGCCTGATTGACCAGCCGCTGATGCGCGCGGTGCTGGCCGATCTGACGCTGGATTGGGAAGGCGCGCTGACGCTGGGGATGCGCGTGGCGCAGGCCTTCGACAGCGCCCGCCCCGAGGATCGCGCCTTCGCCCGGATCGGCGTGGCGCTGGCGAAATACTACGGCAACAAACGCTGCCCCATGGTGACCTACGAGGCGATGGAGGTGCTGGGCGGCATCGGCTACGTCGAGGACACGCCGATGCCGATGCTCTACCGCGAGGCCCCGCTGAACGGCATCTGGGAAGGCTCGGGCAACGTGATCTGTCTCGACATCCTGCGGACCCTCGCGAAAGAGCCGCTGGCGGCGGAGATGCTGCGCGCGGAGCTGGACGCGGCGCGCGGCAGCGATCCTCGCTATGACGCGGCGCTGGCCGATCACCTCGCCCGCTGGCCTGCGCTCCCACCCGAGGCCGAGGCGCGCTGGTTCGCGGAACGGCTGGCACTGCTCCTGACCGCATCGCTGTTGATCCGGCATGCACCTGCGGCGGTGAGCGACGCCTTCGTCGCGACGCGGCTTGCGGGCGAGGCGGGCCGGACCACCGGCGCGATGGCGGACAGCGATGTCTCTGCTATTCTGGACCGGATCGCTGGCTGAGACTGCGGAAGCCTCCGGCGGGGATATTTGGATCAAGGAGAAGGAGGGGCGCGATGAGCGAAGACCGATATCTGATCCGGGCCGATGAGATCGCGGCGATGGAGGGGCTGGCCAAGACGCATTTCCTCAACCCGAATGCGCGGCGGATCAACAAGAGCCTTGGCGATGCGACGGGGCTGACCGGGATCGGGGTGCATATCATCGAAGTGGAGCCCGGCTGCGAGACCACCGAGTTTCACCGCCACCACCACGAGGACGAGGCGATCTTCGTGCTCAGCGGCGAGGCGACCGCGCGGATCGGCGAAGAGCGTCACGCGATCGGGCCGGGCGATTTCATCGGCTACCGCGCGGGCGGCGCGGCCCATACGATCGAGAATACCGGATCGGAGATGTTGCGGCTGCTCGTGGTGGGCCAGCGCCTACCCCATGACGTGGGCGACTATCCCGACACGGCCAAGCGGCTCTACCGCAATGCGGGGATGCCGTGGCAGATCGTGGATGTCGACGCGATCACGGAGGTCAAGGCGGGGGCGAAGAAGTGACGCCCCCAGCCGAGGTTCACGCGTTGAACAGGAAGTGCAGCACGTCGCCGTCTTTCACTTCGTAGGTCTTGCCCTCGACGCGGAACTTGCCGGCCTCTTTCGCGCCCGCTTCCCCCTTGTTGGCGACGTAGTCGTCGTAGGAGACCGTCTCGGCGCGGATGAAGCCGCGTTCGAAATCGCCGTGGATGACGCCCGCCGCCGCCGGGGCCAGCGTGCCCTTGCGGATCGTCCAGGCGCGGGCTTCTTTCGGGCCGACGGTGAAATAGGTCTGCAGGCCCAGCAGGTCGTAGCCCGCGCGGATCAGGCGGTCGAGACCGGCCTCTTCCAGCCCCATCTCTTCGAGGAACATCTCGGCTTCCTCGGCGTCGAGCTGCGAGATTTCTTCTTCGATCTTGGCCGAGATCACCACGGTGCCCGCGCCCTGCTCTGCGGCCATCTTGGCGACCGCTTCGGATTTCGAGTTGCCGGTCGCGGCGGAGCCTTCCTCGACATTGCAGACATAGAGAACCGGCTTGGCGGTCAGCAGCTGCAGCATGTTCCACGCTTTGCGGTCGTCCTCGGACACCTCGACGGTGCGCGCGGGGCGGCCAGCTTCCAGCGCCTCTTTCGCCTGCTCCAGAAGGCGCATCGCCTCCTTGGCTTCCTTGTCGCCGGATTTCACCTTGCGGGCGAGGTTCGCGATACGCTTCTCGAGGCTTTCGAGATCGGCGATCATCAGTTCGGTCTCGATGGTTTCGGCATCGGCCACCGGATCGACGCGGCCTTCCACATGGGTCACATCGCCGTCTTCAAAGCAGCGCAGCACATGGGCGATGGCATCGACTTCGCGGATATTGGCGAGGAACTGGTTGCCCAGCCCCTCCCCTTTCGAGGCGCCTTTCACGAGGCCGGCGATATCGACGAAGGTCATTCGGGTCGGGATGACCTCTTTCGAGCCTGCAATCTGGGCCAGCGTGTCGATCCGCTCATCTGGAACGGCCACTTCGCCGACATTCGGTTCGATCGTGCAGAAGGGAAAATTCGCCGCCTGCGCGGCCGCCGTCTTGGTCAGCGCGTTGAAGAGGGTGGATTTGCCCACGTTCGGCAGACCCACGATACCCATCTTGAAACCCATTTCGCCCTCCTGTTTGTGGCTGCGCGTTTCTTATTCATTGGCCGCCCCCGGTGCAAGCGCGCGCGAGGGCCGGAATCGTGATAGGCTGGCCTTCGTGTTCAGGGAGGTGACCGCGATGAGTTTCGAACCCTACATCCACTTTCAAGGAAACTGCGAAGAGGCGATGCGTTTCTATGCCGACCTCTTCGGCACCGAGCCCCCCTTCCTCATGCGTTATGGCGACATGCCCGAGGCCAGCGAAGGCATGAGCGATAACGGCAAGGCGCGGATCATGCATGCGCTGATCAAGCTCGGAGATGGCGCGCTGATGGCCTCGGATTGGCCCGAGGGGCGCGATCGTCCGCAAAGCTCGGTTTCGATCTCGCATGTCTCGGACAGCCGGGAGGCCGCGAAGGCGATCTTCGAGCGGCTGATGGATGGGGCCGAGGAGGTCATGATGCCTTTCGACGACACGTTCTGGGCCGACGGGTTCGGAATGCTGCGTGACCGTTTCGGAACGGCGTGGATGATCAACGGCCCCTCGAAGATGTAGGCGCGGTCCGTCGCCGCAGTATGCGCGGGCCGTCGTGGCATTCGATCACGCGCGCGAGGCATTGATTTTCCCGCCCTCTTCGCGCAAACCGCTTCGGGACCAGCCGGAGGGACGCCATGACTCGCATCGACGCCAAATTCGCCAGCCTCAAGGAAGAGGGCAAGAAAGCCTTCGTCTCTTATATCATGGCGGGCGACCCGGATCTGGAAACCTCGCTCGAGGTGATGAAGGGCCTGCCGGCGGCAGGCGTCGACATCATCGAGCTGGGCGTACCCTTCACCGATCCGATGGCCGACGGTCCGACGATCCAGCTGGCGGGGCAGCGCGCGCTCGACGGCGGGCAAACGCTGCAGAAGACGCTCGACATGGCGGCGGAATTCCGCAAGACCGACGACACCACGCCGATCGTGCTGATGGGCTATTACAACCCGATCTATTCGCGCGGCGTGGATCGCTTCCTCGAAGATGCGAAGGCCGCGGGCATCGACGGGCTGATCGTGGTCGACCTGCCGCCGGAAGAGGATGAGGAGCTTTGCATCCCCGCGCAGGCTGCCGGGATCAACTTCATCCGCCTAGCGACGCCGACGACCGACGACAAGCGCCTGCCCAAGGTTCTGCAGAACACGTCCGGTTTCGTCTATTACGTCTCGGTGACGGGGATTACCGGCTCTCAGGCCGCGCAGGCGACCGAGGTCGGCCCGGAAGTCGCACGGATCAAGGCCAAAACCGATCTGCCGGTGATCGTTGGTTTCGGCATCACGACGCCCGAGGCGGCCAAGACCATCGCGGGCGTGGCCGATGGCTGCGTCGTGGGCTCGGCCATCGTGAAAGAGATCGCCGAGGGCAAGCCGGTGGCCGAGGTTCTGGACTTCGTGAAAGGCCTCGCGGGCGGCGCGCACTCGGCGTAAGTCGCCGCGCCGCGACTGGCTCAGGGCTTCATGCGATAGCCAATGCGCAGCCAGTACCAGCCGAGTCCCAGAACCACGATCAGCGCCACGCCGATCACCGCCAGACCGCGCCACGGTGACGCATCGGACACACCGAGGAAGCCAAAGCGGGCCATGTCGATCAGGTAGAAGACCGGATTGTAATGGGTCAGGATCTGGAAGGCCGGCGGCAACGCCTTGGCCGAGTAGAAGGTTCCCGACAGGAACGACAGCGGCGTGATGATGAAGTTGGTGATCGCCGCCATCTGGTCGAACTTGTCGGCAAACACCGCCGCCAGAATGCCCAGCCCGCCAAGGAAGGCAGCGCCGAAGACGACCGCGGCCAGCGCCCAGAGCGGATGTGCGACACCCTGCCCCAGCACGACAAAAAGCCCGATCCAGATCACGACCGCCACGATCAGCGCGCGCGCTACCGCCCCGGTCAGATACCCCACGAGGATTTCCCACGGCGCAAGCGGCGGCATCAGCGTGTCGACGATATTGCCCTGCACCTTCGCGATCACGATCGAGCTGGACGTATTGGCAAAGGCGTTCTGGATCACCGTCATCATCAGGATGCCCGGCGCAATGAAATGCAGAAAATCGACGCCGAGCACGTCGGCCCGATTGCGCCCGAAGGCCAGCGCGAAGACGGTCAGGAACAGCCCGGCGGTGATCAGCGGCGCCAACACCGTCTGCTGCCAGACCGCGAGAAAGCGGCGAATCTCGCGCCAGCCCAACATCCGCAGGCCCATCCAGTTTACCGCGCCAAAACGGCGCACACCGATCTCGTACATCCTGATACTCCCGTTGTTGACCGCTCCCTACACGCTCGCGGCCCGCAGCTCAACGCAGCGAGCGCACAGCCGGTTTCCCGCTTGCGCACGCGCCCGAACCGCCTCGTAGCCCTTGAAAAGCGGGCCCCGCGATTGTATCTCTGCGCTCTCCCGCTAAAATAGGGATTGAAACTGGAATGGCCTGCAAGACGGACTTGCAGGAAACCAAGGAAGGATGCCCATGTCCTGGACCGATGAACGCGTCGAATTGCTCAAGAAGATGTGGACCGAAGGCCAATCGGCCAGCCAGATCGCGAAAGAGCTGGGCGGTGTGACGCGCAACGCGGTGATCGGCAAGGTGCATCGCCTCGGCCTGTCGAACCGCACCGGCGGCGCAGCAGAGCCCGCGAAACCCGAGCCGAAAGCCAAGCCCGAGAAGGTCGAGGCGAAACCCGAGAAGCCCGCCGCGCAGCCCGCGGCCGAGGCGCCGGACCCCAAACCTGCCGCGAAACCGGCGAGTCCCGCGCCCGCTCAGGCCGCAGCCCCGTCGGCCGCGCCCGCACGCAAGGCGATCATCCCCGCCGGCCAGCCGCTGCCGCCGCAGCCGTCGGCCAACGAGATCGACCCCGCCGCGCTGGCCAAGGTCGGCGAGGTCGAGAAACACGCCAAGAAGCTTGGCCTGATGGAACTGACCGAGCGCACTTGCAAATGGCCGATCGGCGACCCTGCGACCGAGGAATTCTGGTTCTGCGGCCTGCCGAGCCAATCCGGTAAGCCCTATTGCGAGGCCCATGTCGGCGTCGCCTTCCAGCCGATGAGCTCGCGCCGCGACCGTCGCCGCTGAGGCCGCTTCCCCCGTGATATCGAAGGGCGCCCCGCGAGGCGCCCTTTTCTTTTGAACCGGTCACACACGCCACAATCCCGCCGCCCCAACCGACGCTGCCCCGATGCGAGGGGCTTTTCGGGGCGCCCTGCAAAGGCTATATCGCGCGCCATGAGCACGAACCCTCCGAACCTGCGTCCCGATCTCGCGCCCCGCGCGCGCATCACGGATGCCCCCCGCCCCGGTCAGCCGCTGATCGGGATGGTCTCGCTTGGCTGTCCGAAAGCGCTGGTCGACAGCGAACGCATCCTGACGCGACTGCGCGCCGAGGGCTACGCGATCTCGCCCGATTACGCGGGCGCGGATGCTGTCATCGTGAACACCTGCGGTTTTCTCGACAGCGCCAAGGCGGAAAGCCTCGAGGCGATCGGCGAGGCGCTGAACGAGAACGGTCGGGTCATCGTAACTGGCTGCCTCGGTGCCGAGCCCGAATATATCACCGGCACGCACCCGTCCGTGCTCGCAGTGACCGGGCCGCATCAATACGAGCAGGTTCTCGACGCGGTCCATGCGGCCGTGCCGCCCGATCCCGATCCCTTCGTCGACCTTCTGCCCGCCGCGGGCGTGAAGCTGACGCCGCGCCATTACAGCTACCTCAAGATTTCCGAGGGCTGTAACCACAAGTGCAAGTTCTGCATCATCCCTGACATGCGCGGCCGCCTCGTCAGTCGTCCGGCCCATGCGATCGTCCGCGAGGCCGAGAAGCTGGTCGGTGCGGGCGTGCGCGAATTGCTGGTGATCTCGCAGGACACCTCCGCTTACGGCGTCGATATCAAACATGCCGAAGAGCGGGGCCACCGCGCGCATATCACCGATCTCGCCCGCGATCTGGGGTCGCTCGGCGCATGGGTGCGGCTGCATTACGTCTATCCCTACCCGCATGTGCGCAATCTGATCCCGCTGATGGCGGAAGCACAGGAGAACGGTGGCGGCGTGCTGCCTTACCTCGACATCCCGTTCCAGCACGCCCATCCGGACGTGCTCAAACGGATGGCGCGGCCCGCGGCCTCGGCCAAGACGCTCGATGAGATCGCGGCATGGCGCGCGGCTTGCCCGGATATCACGCTGCGCTCGACCTTCATCGTCGGCTATCCCGGCGAGACCGAGGAGGAGTTCCAGTACCTGCTCGACTGGATGGACGAGGCGAAGCTCGATCGCGTCGGCTGCTTCCAGTACGAGAATGTCGAGGGCGCGCGCTCCAACACCCTCCCCGATCATGTGCCCGACGAGGTCAAGCAGGACCGCTGGAACCGCTTCATGGAGAAGGCGCAGGCAATTTCCGAGGCGAAGCTGCAGGCCAAGGTGGGCTCTGTGCAGCAGGTGATCGTGGATGCGGTCGATGCGGAAGGCGCCACTTGCCGCACCAAGGCAGATGCTCCCGAGATCGACGGCAACCTGTTCATCGATGAGGATTTCGAGAATCTCAGCCCCGGTGATATCGTGACGGTCGAGGTCGACGAGGCCTCGGAATACGATCTCTGGGGACGACTCGTTTGATCCGCATTTTCGCCCTGTCCGCCTTGCTTCTCGGCCTGCTCCCGCTCGCGGCGCAGGCTGGCGAGTGCGCCATCGATGCCGCGCAGGGGCGAGAGATCGCGCTGGCAACCTCGCAACAGCGACAGGCGCAGGGCCTCAACGCGCTCGCGATGGACCCGCAATTGACACAGGCAGCCGCGGCACAGGGCTGCGACATGGCCCGGCGCGGCTTCTTTGCCCACACGGGCTCCGACGGGTCGACCCCACTCACGCGCGCGAAGCGCGCGGGCTTTCACGCCTGCCTGATCGCCGAGAATGTTGCGATGGGCCAGCGCGATCCGGGCGAGACCTTCGACGCCTGGATGAAGTCGTCCGGCCATCGCCGCAACATCCTGCTACGCGGCGTGACGCGGATCGGCGTGGCGGTCGTCCCCAAGCGCGACGGCAAGGGCCCGTGGTACGTGATGGTGCTCGCCAAGCCCTGCTGAGACGCTCAGGTTATCCCTTCGGTGTCGATATGGATGACCTCGCCGCAATGCTTGCAATGGACCGCATCGGCATCGTGCAGTTTCAGCCCGCAGGTCGGGCATTCGTGACGCACCTTCGTTGGCCGGAACAGAACCTGAGCGAGCCGCAGGAACAGCGTCACCCCGAAGATCATGATCGCGACCGAGATCATCCGCCCCCATTCGCCCTTGGGGGTGATGTCGCCGAAGCCCGTCGTCGTCAGCGTGGTGACGGTGAAATAGAGCGCGTCGGCGTAATTTTTGATCTCCGGGTTGATCCGCACCTGCGTCGAATAGATCAGCCCGGTCATGACGAAGAGGAAAACCAGAAGGTTGATCGCCGCGACGATAATCTCTTCGTGGTGCCGGAATAGAGAGAAATCCGCCCGCAGCCGGGCGAGCAATTGGTAGGTGTGCAACAGCCGCAGCGTCCGCAGGATTCGCAGAAAGCCCAACCCCTGCCCCGCGATCGGCGCAAGGAAGGAGCCGATCGCGATCAGGTCCGCCCAGGTCGGCGCGCGGGTCCAGAACCGCACCTTCTCGCCCGAGATCGCGTAACGGGCGAGGAAATCCGCCACGATCACGACGCCGATCACGGCATCGATCGCGCCTATGGTGCTGGAATGCGGAAAGAACGAGGTCACGATGACGAAGACGATCGTCAAGAGGTCGAAAATCAGAAGCCCGTAGCGGAAGACATGCGCCCGGTGGCTCTCGCCCTCGTAATAGTGCCTTAGCGTTTCGAGCATGTTCTCTCCCATAGGTCCCGCTCAGGGATACAGGCTTTGACCGCCCTGTCAAAGCGCATGAAAAAGGCGGCCCCGAAGGACCGCCCCTTTCGTCAAGTCAGGCGATGTCAGGTCAGGAAGCCTTCGGCGCGAAGTGCATCGTCGTGGGTTGCGACGAAGCGCCTTGGGTCACGATGAAATGGGCGTCGCCATAGTTGCCGCGCTGCACGTCATGCTGGATGCGCTGAAGCTGGGCAACGGTGTAGTTGTCGGGGTTGAGCCCAAGCTGCGAAGCCATCTGGGTCTTGCCCGGCGTGGTCCTGCCGAGGCCGGGACCGCCCGGTTGCCGGTCCGCGTGGCTGCGGTAGTAGGCCAGCTTGGCAGTATCGCCCTTGCGCGCTGCGTGGAGCATTTTCTGCAACTCGCCCACCGAATATTGCGTGGGATCGACATTGTTGAGACCGGCGAAGGTTTGCAGCTCTGCGGCAACTTGCGCTCTGCCCTGATTGGTCGCGTTGACGACCATCGATGACCCTTGGGTTTGCGGCGTCATCGAAGGCGCGATGACACCCAGGTCCGAATTATTGTCAGGCCCGTTATAGGTCGTGGCGGCCGAAGCGAGTCCGGCGGAGCCTGCCGTGAGGGCGAGTGCTGCGATAGCAGTAGTCAGAAGATTGCGGGTCATGATGAAATCCTTTCATCAGCAGGTTGATTTTCCGCGGCACCGTCTGGCGCCGATGACCCCGACTTATGAACCCAATCATCGCACAAAAGGCCGTTTCGGCCCGCTCCCATGTTTACTCAAACACATATACACAGGGAACTCTCGCCCGTTCCAGACGCCGTGAAGTATTTGGAATACATGTGAAAACCAATTTTATCGAAAGAAAATGACAGGTTCGCACAAATAGAAACGGCCCCCGCGAGGGAGCCGTTTTCGGTCAGAACACTGCGTCGACCTTACGCGTCACGGCCCATCACGGGCTGCGGCGCCACGTCGACCGGCTGACGGTTGGTGTGGTTGATGACGTATTTCGCCTCGTCGCGATTGCCGTTGCGCAGCGCGTTCTGGATGCGGAACAGCTCGGCGGTGGTGTATTCGGCCGGGTTCAGACCGAGTTGGGCCGCGATCTGGGCCTTGCCGGGGGTCACTTCGCCAACAGCCGAGCCTTTGCTGGCCGACGAGCTTTGCGACATCGAGGGCGCGATGGAGCCGTAGCCGTCACCGCCGGCAGCAGCCAGCGACGTGCTCAGGGCGAGGGCGAGGACGGAAGTCGTGATAAGCGTTTTCATGGTTACTCTCCTATACGAATACGCATGTTGTTCTTCTCACCGAAAGCGAAGCGACAGGGGGAAGCGTCTGTGCCCTCGGCGATGACGCTGATCTAGGATCGTTCGCATTCGCAGGAAACTGGCGATTTCAAACACAGTTCTGCGCATCTGCGCACCTTGAAAATTGACAGTTCCGCGACAGAAGCGGCAGGCTCGCCCGTAGGCTCCCGCCACGCCCCCTTTCCCTATCCCGGCTTTCCGCATAGAAGGCGCCCAAACCCCTTATTCCATACGAGGTCGACTATGGCGTCCTATCAATATGTCTATCACATGGATGGTGTCTCGAAGACCTATCCGGGTGGCAAGAAATGCTTCGAAAACATCCGCCTGAATTTCCTTCCCGGCGTGAAGATCGGCGTCGTGGGCGTAAACGGCGCGGGTAAGTCCACGCTGCTGCGCATCATGGCCGGCATCGACAAGGATTTCTCGGGCGAGGCCTGGGCCGCGAAAGGCGCGAAAGTCGGTTACCTCCCGCAGGAGCCCGATCTGGACCCGGCGCTGAACGTGCGCGGCAACGTCATGGAAGGCGTGGCCGCCAAGAAGGCAAAGCTGGAGCGTTTCAACGAGCTGGCGATGAACTACTCGGACGAGACCGCCGAGGAGATGGCCCAGCTGCAGGACGAGATCGACTCGGAGAACCTGTGGGATCTCGACAGCCAGGTCGACGTCGCGATGGAGGCCCTGCGCTGCCCGCCGGACGACGCCGATGTCGAAACCCTCTCGGGCGGTGAGCGCCGCCGGGTCGCGCTGTGCAAGCTGCTGCTCGAAGCGCCCGACATGCTCCTGCTCGACGAACCGACCAACCACCTCGACGCGGAAACCATCGCCTGGCTGCAAAAGCACCTGATCGAATACAAGGGCACGATCCTCTGCGTCACGCACGACCGTTACTTCCTCGACGACATCACCTCGTGGATCCTCGAACTCGAGCGCGGCCGCGGCATCCCCTATGAGGGCAACTACTCCGCATGGCTGGAGCAGAAAGCGAAGCGCCTCGAGCAGGAAGCCCGCGAGGACAAGGCCAAGCAGAAAGTCCTCGAGAAGGAACTTCAGTGGATCCGCGCCGGCGCGAAAGCCCGTCAGGCGAAGTCCAAAGCGCGTATCTCGGCCTATGAAAAGATGGCGGACCAGTCCGAGCGCGAGCGCGTCGGCAAGGCCCAGATCATCATCCCGAACGGCCCGCGTCTGGGCGGCAAGGTGATCGAGGTCGAGGGCATCTCGAAACATTACGGCGACAAGCAACTGATCGAGGACCTGTCCTTCTCGATCCCGCCGGGTGCCATCGTCGGCGTGATCGGCCCGAACGGCGCCGGGAAATCCACGCTGTTCCGCATGATCACCGGTCAGGACAAGCCCGACACCGGCGAGATCACCCTCGGCGAGACCGTCAAGCTCGCCTATGTCGACCAGTCGCGCGACGCGCTGGATGCGAACAAAACCGTCTGGGAGGAAATCTCCGGCGGGGCCGAACTCATCGAACTGGGCGACGCGCAGGTCAACAGCCGCGCCTATTGCGGCGCGTTCAACTTCAAGGGCGGCGACCAGCAGAAGAAGGTGGGTCTCCTCTCGGGTGGTGAGCGCAACCGCGTGCATATGGCCAAGCTGCTGAAAGAGGGCGGCAACGTGCTGCTGCTCGACGAACCGACCAACGATCTGGACGTCGAAACCCTACAGGCGCTGGAAGCCGCGATCGAAGACTTTGCCGGCAACGCGATCATCATCTCGCACGACCGCTTCTTCCTCGACCGCCTCTGCACCCACATCCTCGCCTTCGAGGGCGACGCCCATGTGGAATTCTTCGAGGGCAACTTCGAGGACTACGAGGAAGACAAGATCCGTCGTCTCGGCCCGGATGCTGTCGAGCCGAAGCGGGTGAAGTACAAGAAGTTCAGCCGGTAAGCGAATTCGTGTAGGCTCACTTTATTCCAAGGAGGAATTTTAGTGAGCCTACCGACGCAATACGATGTAAGACTTCGAAAAATTGAGAAGTCTTGGCGACAGTCGAAAGACGAATTTCAAACTAACGGAAATCTTGAAGAACTCGCAGTCGAAGTCCAAGATTTAGCTAATTCCTGTAGACTATTACTCGACCGTTTCATGAATGAGGTCTGGGAGAGATATTCAGCGCCAAATGCTAATCGTCCAAATGTCTACTTCCCCAAGAGAGCGTCAGAAGAAGGCCTATCGGACCACCTGAAAAAACTTCACCTCGGAGATCTCAAGGACAAAGCACCTGAAATCTTCGCCCAGATCCTCGACGCGCAACCCGCGGAAAACAAGTCGTGGCTACAGAACCTATTTGAATTAAGTGCAACAAAGCATCAGAGCGATCCTGAGCTATCAAAGGAAACTCGTGCCTTCACGGCTATCGGTCAAGGTCAGAACAGCCTGTATATTGAACGCTTGGAGGTAAACGAGGGTAAAATCTCTCACCTTTCCGGGCACAGTACTCGCGCAGATGGCACGATCGAACCAATCCGCATATCACATGGAACAGAAGACATTCCGAGCCTAACGGATTCAGGGGAAAAGGCTTTTCAGGTTTGCGACGAGATCTTGCTGAACACTCGGCGCTTCCTCTCTGTCGCATTCATGAAAATCAAGAAACGATAACCCCCAACCAAAACCACACACCCCAGCCCCATCTCGCCTCGCCCCTTGCGCGCCACCTTCCCCAGTTCCCCATTGCCATCTATAGTGTCTGGTAAGGGACAAGACACAAGACAAAGCGGGGATGGGACTTGGCGCATATCATCGTGATGGGCAACGAAAAGGGTGGGTCGGGGAAGTCCACCACCTCGATGCATGTGGCGACCGCCTTGGCGCGGATGGGATGGAAAGTGGGGGCGCTCGATCTCGATCTGCGGCAGCGCAGCTTCGGGCGCTATATCGAGAACCGGCTGGCCTATATGGATCGCGAGGGGCTCGACCTGCCCTGCCCCGATTATCGCGAACTGCCCGAGGTGGACGCCTCGACGCTGGGTCCGGGCGAGAACCCCTATGACCACCGTCTGTCCACCGCCGTGGCCGAGATGGAGCCGTCCTGCGACTTCATCCTGATCGACTGCCCCGGCTCGCATACGCGGCTGTCTCAAGTCGCGCATTCGCTGGCCGATACGCTGGTCACGCCGCTCAATGACAGTTTCATCGATTTTGACCTGCTGGCGCGGATCGATCCGGTGACCTCGAAGGTGATCGGCCCCTCGATCTATTCCGAGATGGTCTGGTCGGCGCGGCAGCTGCGCGCGAAGGCAGGGTTGAAGCCGATCGACTGGATCGTGCTGCGCAACCGCGTGGGCGCCCAGCAGATGCACAACAAGCGCAAGGTGGGCGCGGCGCTCGAACAGCTCTCGAAGCGCATCGGGTTCCGCGTCTCGCCCGGCTTCTCCGAACGGGTGATCTTCCGCGAGCTGTTCCCGCGCGGGCTGACGCTTCTGGACCTGAAGGACCTCGGCGTCGAGAGCCTCAACATCTCCAACGTGGCGGCCCGTCAGGAAGTGCGCGACCTGATGAAGGAGCTGGACCTGCCCGGCGTCGCGGTCGACTTCTGAGGCCCTCTCCCGGCGCGAAAAGCGGAAAAAACAAACGCCCGCTGGGAATGACCCTCGGGCGTTTCGTCACTGGCACTGGTCTTGCACTAAGGCGCGCGGCTCTTACTGAGGCTTCGGCATCTCGGCGAAGGGCGAGACGCGGCTGTGGCGGGGCGCGGGCATCGCGCCAAGGGCCTTCATCCTCACTTCGATCCGGTCCTCCCGACGCTTGAAGAAGCTGAAAAGGGCAATCAGGCGGCTCATTCCGTGTCTCCTTTGCATCGACGCCGTTCTGGCGTCACCCTTTCAGATTTCCGCTCAATTGAGGCGCTTACGTGGCGGGCTGTGGATATGTCGGTGGCGTTGTCGGGACGCTTTCACGGCCTGTTACGCGGCGGCAAAGCTGTCGCAATTTGCGACCGGGTCGCGCGCGCGCCGGCGACCGAGCCAGCCAAGCCCCACGAAAAGCCCCAGCCCAGCCAGCATCATCCAGACCGAGGCGGGCAGCGGCACCGTCGCGGGCGTCTCGACCATCATCGCGATCTCGTCCAGCGAGGCGTTCATATAGTAGTAATTCGTCTCGACATCGAACTGGATTCCCAGCGTCGAGCCCACCCCGGCCTGCAGGTAGCTGGTCAGGTCGTA
Organism: Thioclava sp. JM3; assembly: GCF_002213185.1. Taxonomy (NCBI): domain Bacteria; kingdom Pseudomonadati; phylum Pseudomonadota; class Alphaproteobacteria; order Rhodobacterales; family Paracoccaceae; genus Thioclava; species Thioclava sp. JM3. The sequence goes on along the minus strand of NZ_NBOB01000006.1, from coordinate 259,806 downwards.
GCTCAACGCCGTCGCACCCTGTGTCGTCACATCGCCCGGCTGCGTCGCAAAAATCTGCGAGATCACCGCCCCCGCGTTGTCGATCAGGCTCACGCGGAACTGCTGGTTCGGGTCATCGTAGCCCAGCAGGTAATGGTTCACGATCTGATAGGTGAAGTTGAAGCTGGCGCTGATCACCTGATCGGGCACCGCGAAGAATTGCGTCAACGTCGATACACCGTAGCCGGTCTGCTCGTTCATCACGTCGTAATTGCCCGAAATCGGATCGACGCGCCGCGTCGGCCCGCGCGGGTTGAACCGCCCGTTATTGATCTGGAAGTCATCGGCGAAGACGGTGCTCGATGTGCTCCAGCCCGAGAGGTTACCGGTCTCGAAATCACCGTTCGTGATCAGGTCCACGGTCACCGCCTGCGCGGCGGAACTGTACAGAACGCTCGCCACAAAGAGGGCAAGGGCGCGTTTCACGAAACGGGCAATGGTAATCCGGAACATCGTTACACTCGATCTCAATGGTGCCGATCCGTCCTTGCGAATGCGGCTTCTTTAACTTTCTTTAACCATTGAAATCGGAACCTACTTGGGCCGGTCGGGGGCAATTTCGCGATGCACCGCCACGATGTCTCCATAATCGAAGCGCCGCCCCTGAGGGCGGCGCAATGGATGGCAGAGATCTGAAGGGGTGCTTACTGTGCCCAGTCCCACGGCACGGTAAACTCACCCAGCTTATGGGCCAGCGCGTCCTGATCGCAGTCGCCAGTGGTCGCGACATGCGCCACCAGACCGCGTTTCTTGTCCTCTGTGACCGAGATCACATGCGCGTTGATGCCGGCGTTTTCCAGCTCGCCATTGAGCACCCGCATGATCGCCTTCTTGCGTAGGTCGGGCTTGAAGATCTTGCCCACCGCCGTCTTCGGCAACTCGTCCATCACCTCCAGGTATTTGGGGATCGCGGCGCGCTCGTGGATATTCGCTTTCGCGTGTTCCATCAGCTCCTCGTTGGTGACTTCGGCATCCGCCACCAACTCGACATAGGCGCAGGGCAGCTCTCCCGCGAAACTGTCCGGCTGGCCGATCGCGCCCGCGAAAGCGACGGCCGGGTGGCTCAGCAGCGCGTCCTCGATCTCTGCCGGGTCGAGATTGTGCCCGCCCCGGATGATCAGATCCTTCGCGCGGCCCGTGATCCAGAGATAGCCGTCCTCGTCGATGCGGCCCAGATCGCCGGTGCGCAGGAAACGCTCCTCGGCGAACAGATCGTGGTTCTTGTCCGGCTCGGTATAGGTCGAGCCCTCGAAGACGCCCGGATTGGCGACGCAGATCTCGCCGACCTCGTCACGTCCGCATTCGTCGAACGTGCCGTTGCGCTTCTTGAGGATGCGCACATGGGTATAGGGCATCGGAATCCCGACGGAGCCCACCTTCTTCATCCCGTCCACCGGATTGACCGACACCAGGCAAGTCGCTTCGGTGAGGCCGTAGCCTTCCGCGATCTCGACCCCGGTCGCCGCCTTGAAGCGGTTATAAAGCTCGATCGGCAGCGGCGCAGAGCCCGAGAGCGCGGTCCGCAGCGAGGAGATATCGGCATCGACCTTGCGCTGCACCATCGCCGAGACCGCAGTGGGCACGGTGATGAGGAAGGTCACCTGCCAGCGCTCGATCAGCTTCCAGAAATTGTCGAACACCCCCTCCCCGCGATAGCCCGCAGGGGTCGGGAAAATGACATGCGCGCCCGAGGCGATGGCCGACATCAGGATCGGATAGGCCGCGAAGACATGGAACAGCGGCAGCGGGCACATCATCACGTCGTCCTGCTTGAACAGGAGCCGCCCGCCGAGCCAGCCATTGTAGATCATGCCGGAATATTTGTGCTGCGCGACCTTGGGCATGCCGGTGGTGCCGCCAGTGTGGAAATAGGCCGCGACGCGATCCTCGTTGGGGTTGTCAAACATCAGCCTGTCACCGGGCATCTTCGCGGCTTCGCCGTTGAAGCTCATCACCTTCGCGTTGTGCTTCACCTCGGTCTTGGGACGCACGAAGGGCACGATCCAGCTTTTCGGCGGCGAGAGGTAGCGGTTGAGATCGACTTCGAGCACAGCCTCGACATTCGGCGCAAGCCGCACGGCTTCAGCCGCCTTCTGCGCCACGTCCGTCTTCGGGAACGCCTTCAGGGTGACGAGAACCTTCGCCTTGGTTTCGCGCAGGATCGCGCCGATCTGCTCGGGCTCGAGAAGCGGGTTGATCGGGTTCACGATCCCGGCCGTGGCCCCCGCAAGCAGCACCGTCGCGGTCTCCAGCGAATTCGGAAGCAGATAGGCCACTGTGTCGGTCGGCCCGACGCCCAGATGGCGCAGCAGGTTCGCGGCCTGCGTGACCTTGCCGTGAAGTTGCGACCATGTCAGCGTCTCCGCCTTGTCGGTCGGGCCGGACATGATCTGGAATGACAGGGCCGGACGATCGCTATGGGCCTTGGCGGTCTCGCTGAGAAAACCGTAAAGCGTTTCGGGGCGGTTGCGCGCCTCCCAGGGTTTCTCGGCCTCGACCGCATCACGGTCGGCAACTGTCGCGAATTTCTGCATTATTCTCCTCCCGGGGCCGCCGCGATCCTCCACTGACGGGCCACGCGCAGGATGCGGCAAAAGCGCCCGCCACGGCAAGAGTTACGCCGCCGCCAAAACGTCACGTCACGCAAAATCTGACGTGGGGAAACAAGCGTCCGGGTTCAAGGTGGAAAGGCGCGAACGCCTCTCATGCTCCTTCGGTGAATTGCAGCTTCGCCAGTTCCGCGTAAAGACCACCCTCGGCCACGAGACTGTCATGCGTGCCTTGCGCGACGATCTTGCCTTCCTCGAAGACGACGATCCGATCGGCCTTTTTCACGGTGGCCAGACGGTGCGCCACGATCACCGTGGTGCGCGTCTTGGCCAGCTGATCGACCGCCGCCTGCACTTCGCGTTCCGAGGCTGCATCGAGCGCCGAGGTCGCCTCGTCCAGAAGCAGGATCGGTGCGTCGCGCAGGATCGCGCGAGCAATCGCGATACGCTGCTTCTGCCCGCCCGAAAGCATCACGCCGCGCTCGCCGACATAGGTGTCGAACCCGTCGGGTAGAGCCTCGAGGAAGTCATAGGCATGGGCCGCGCGCGCAGCCTCCTCGACCTCGCGGTCGGTCGCATCGGGACGCCCAAAGCGAATATTGTCGCGCGCCGAAGCCGCGAAGACGACCGGATCCTGCGGCACAAGCGCGATCGCCTGACGGAAATCATGCCGCGCCATGTCGCGCAGGTCGTAGCCGTCTATCATGACTTTGCCGGTTTCGGGATCCCAGAACCGCTGGATCAACTGCACGACGGTCGTCTTGCCCGCGCCCGAGGGCCCGACCAGCGCGACCGTCTCGCCCGGCGCGATGTCGAGATCGACATGGTCGAGCGCGGAGGCCTGCGGCCGCGACGGGTAGTGGAAGCTCACATCCTCAAACCGGATCGCGCCGGTCGCCGGCATCGGCAGCGGCACCGGATGCTCGGGGTCTTTCACCGAGTCCTCGCTTTGCAGCAGCTCCACCAGACGCTCGGTCGCGCCGGCCGCCCGCTGCAATTCGGACCAGATTTCCGACAGCGCCCCGACGGAACCCGCGACCATCACCGCGTAGATCACGAATTGCACCAGTTCGCCCACGCTCATCTCGCCCGCGCGCACGTCGCGCGCGCCGATCCAGAGCACGCCCACGACGCCGGCGAAGACAAGGAAGATCACGATCACGGTCATCACCGCCCGCGTGCCGATCCGTTTCTTGGCGGAGAGGTAGGCTTTCTCGGTGACGTCGGAGAATTTCTCGCGGGTGATCGCCTCATGGGTGAAGGCCTGCACGGTCTGCGCCGCCAAAAGCGACTCCGAGGCGGAGCCCGAGGAATTCGCGATCCAGTCCTGGTTCTCACGGCCCAGCACCCGCAGGCGGCGGCCCAGAACCACGATCGGAACAACGACCACCGGCACGACCAGCAGCACCAGCCCGGTCAGCTTGGCCGAGGTGAAGAGCAGCATGATCAACCCGCCGATCAGGATCAGCACGTTGCGCAGCGCGACCGAGACGGACGAGCCGATCACCGAGAGGATCAGCGTGGTGTCGGTCGTGATGCGCGAGATGATTTCGCCGGTCAGGATGCGCTCGAAGAATGCGGGGCTCATCGAGATCACCCGGTCGAACACCGCCTTGCGGATATCGGCCACGACCCGTTCGCCGAAGCGCGTCACGAGGTAGTAGCGCAGCCCCGTCCCGATCGCGAGCAGACCCGCGATGACCAGCGCGGCGAAGAAATACTGATCCAGCAGCGCCGCGCCCTTCTGGAATCCGTCCACCACGCGGCGCACCGCGAGCGGCAGGATCAGCGAGATCGTGGCGGTGGCGATCAGCGCCAAGAGCGCCCCGAAGGCCAGCCCCTTGTAAGGTGCGATGAAGGGGCCGAGCCCCTTGAGCGCGCCGATCTTCTTCGTCTTGGGCCGGTCATCGGCCGGTCCCGTCGGTCTGCGAGCCATGAATTCCCCCTTGCTTGACGACGGGTTTAGGCGGCGGGGGCATTGCGGGCAAGCCTCGATTGGCAAAGCCTGCGGCACGCGCATGCCCGGACGGCCTCACGATAGCTCACATTTTCGCAGGAAGGCTACGGGCGGCCGGACTCGAACCGGCACGGGCAATGCCCAAGGGATTTTAAGTCCCGTGTGTCTACCATTCCACCACGCCCGCAGCGCGCTCTGGCTAGCGCGGGCGCGGCGGCTTGGCAAGGCCGCTGGGCGCTCAACGCCCCTCGAATTTCGGCGCGCGCTTCTCGAGGAACGCCGTCACGCCTTCGCGGAAATCGTGACTCTGACCGAGGCTGCCCTGCAGCTCCGCTTCCAGTTCCAGCTGGGTCGACAGATCATTGCTGTAACCTTCGCGCAGCGAGCGCTTCACCGCGCGATAGGCCGCCGTCGGACCATTGGCCAGATGCGCCGCCCGGGTGCGCCAGTGGTGGTCGAAATCGACCTCGGCGATGGCCTCCCAGATCATGCCCCAATCGGCCGCCTGCCGCGCCGTGATCTTGTCGGCAAACAGAGCCATGCCCATTGCGCGGGCAAAGCCCACCTGACGCGGCAGCCAATAGGTGCCGCCCGCATCCGGCATCAGCCCGATCCGCGTGAAGGCCTGAATGAAGCTCGCCGCTTCCGAGGCGATCACCACATCCGCAGCCAGTGCGATATTCGCCCCTGCCCCTGCCGCAGGCCCGTTCACCGCGGAGACCACCGGCAGCGGGCTCTCGTAGATCGCTTTGAGCATCGGCTCGTACTCGTCGCGCAGCACCCGCTCCAGATCGAGCCCCGCCGCCGAGACGCCATCGCCCAGATCCTGCCCCGAGCAGAAGGCACGGCCCGCGCCGGTCAGCACGATCACCCGTGCCTCATCCTCGGCGCGTTTCACCGCCTCGAGGATTTCCGCGCGCATCTGCGCGTTAAGCGCGTTCATCACATCGGGCCGGTTGAGCGTGATCACCGCGACCTGCTCTTCGACCTCGTAACGGATAACCTTGAACACCATCTGGAAAACGCGCCTCCCTCTTTGTCGCGCGCCCACGATAACGCGGGTCACGCGAAGGGAAAGCGGAACGGGGCGTCACACGCGCAACGCCCACACCGATTTATTCAGAAGATCTCGAACAGGCCCGCAGCCCCCTGCCCGCCGCCGATGCACATCGACACGACGCCGTAGCGCGCACCGCGGCGCTTGCCTTCCAGCAGGATATGGCCCGCCATGCGCGCGCCCGACATGCCATAGGGATGGCCGATCGAGATCGCGCCGCCATTGACGTTGAGCTTATCGTCGGGAATGCCCAGCCGGTCGCGGCAATAGAGGAGCTGCGAAGCGAAGGCCTCGTTGATCTCCCAAAGGTCGATATCGTCGATGGAGAGCCCCGCACGCTCCAGCAGGCGCGGAATCGCGAAGACCGGACCGATGCCCATCTCGTCAGGCGCACAGCCCGCAACCGCCATGCCCCGGAACGCGCCCAGCGGCTCCAGCCCACGCCGCGCGGCTTCTTCGGCGGACATCACCACGCAGGCGGACGCGCCGTCGGAGAGCTGGCTCGCATTGCCTGCGGTCACGCATTTGTCGGGGCCCAGCACCGGCTTGAGCCCTTGAAGCGCCTCCAGCGTGGTCTGCGGACGGTTGCACTCGTCGCGTTCCAGCCGCACCGACTGCTCCGAGACGTCGCCCGTGGCCTTGTCCTTCACCAGCTTCACCGCCTCGACCGGCACGATCTCGGCATCGAAGCGACCGGCCTCCTGCGCGGCGGCGGTGCGCGTCTGGCTTTGCAGCGCATAGGCATCCTGCGCCTCGCGGGTTACGCCATAGCGTTCGGCCACGACCTCCGCCGTCTCGATCATCGACATGTAATAGGCGTCGGGCACGCCGGGGCTGCGGTAGCGATAGCCGTTCCAATGCTCGTTCTGCACCAGCGAGATCGAGTCGAGCCCGCCCGCAAGCGCCACGTCCATCTCGCCCGTCATCACGCCATGAGCCGCCGCCGCGATCGCGTTGAGGCCCGAGGCGCATTGCCGGTCCAGCGTGACGCCCGCCACGGAGTCGGGCAGGCCCGACGCCTGCGCGATATGGCGCGCCACGTTGACGCCGGTGGAGCCCTGCGTGAGGGCCGAGCCGAAGATCGCATCGGCGATCTCGCCGCCCTCAAGGCCTGCACGGGAGACGGCCGCGCGCACGGCATGGGCGGCCAGCGCCGGGCCTTCGAGATTGTTGAACGCGCCGCGATAGGCCTTGCCGATGGGCGTGCGGGCGGTGGAGACGATGACAGCGTCGCGCATGGGTATCCTCAGATGGTTTCGAGCCCGCACCAGTCCGCGATGAACAGGGCGGTGCTCTGGGTGATGCGACGGATGCTTTCCAGCTCGACGCGCTCGTTGAAGCCGTGGATCGCCTCGGCACGCGGCCCGTAGACCAGCGCGGGCGTGTCGGCATAGAGCCCGAAGAAACGGGCATCGGTGGTCGCGGTGATCGCCACGCGGTCGAGATCGCTCTCGTTGACGCTGCGATGCGCCCCTTCGAGAGCACCAATCGCAGCCGTCGCCGTGGCGGAGTGGTCGTCGGAAAGCGCATAACCCTCGGCCATGAAGCCGTGCCAGACGATCTCGGGCAGCGAGTTCTTCAGGAAGGCGTTGGAGCGCGCGGCGTCCATGATGGTCTCGGTGATCTCGGCGCGTGCGGCGGCGATGTCCTGACCCGGATAGATCGCGATGCGCATGTCGAAGATACACCAGGCCGGAACGGAGGACGCCCAGTCGCCGCCCTGGATCTTGCCGATATTGAGGTTGATCGGATGATGGACGTGGGCGAAATCCCCGTGCCGACACCCCGGCGCGTTCCAGCGCTCCTCCAGCCCGTGCAGCGCCTCGATCAGCGGGATTGCGGCCTCGATCGCATTGGCGCCGGTGCCAGCATAGGCCACATGCGTGGGTAGCCCCTTCAGGTGCACCTGCGCCCAGACCACGCCGAGCTGCGCGTCGACCAGCTTTTCCTCGAACGGTTCGGGGATCAGCGCGGCGTCGGCGCGGTAACCGCGCTCAAGGCAGGCCAGCGCGCCGTTGCCGGTGCACTCCTCTTCCACGACGGATTGGAAGAACACATCCGCCCCGGGAGCGAAACCCGCCTTGCGCAGCGCATCGAGCGCGAAGAGGTTCGACACCAACCCCGCCTTCATGTCCCCCGCGCCGCGCCCATAGAGCCAGCCATCGGCGACATGCGGCTCGAACGGCGGCGCGTCCCACATGTCCAGAGGCCCCGCAGGCACCACGTCGATATGGCCGTTGAGGATCAGCGAGCGCCCCTTCCGCGATTGGCTGCGATGGGTGCCCACCACATTCACCGCGTCCTCGTAATCGCCCATCACCGGCGAGAAACCCGGCATGTCGCGGATTTTCTCGACGTCGATCTGCCAGCGATCCACCTCGTAGCCGCGCTCATCGAGGGCAGCGGCCATGAAGTCCTGCGCGCTCTGCTCCTGCCCACGGGTGGACGGGTGCGCGGTCAGCTCGGAGAGAAACGCGGTCTCGTCATCGAATGCGGCGTCGACCGCCGAGAGGATGCGGGTTTTAAGCTCGGTATCCATGTCATGCCTCAGAATCTGGGAATGTCGCCTTGCGGCAGCGCAAGGGGCGCGCCGGTCGCCTCGCGGATCTCCGCCTCGGAAATGCCCGCAGCCAGTTCGACCAGCGCGAAGCCTTGATCGGTCACGTCCACCACCGCCAAGTCGGTGTAGATTCGCGCCACCCGTCCCTTCGCGGTGAGCGGCAGAGAGCAGGTCTCGAGCAGCTTCGGATTGCCCTTGCGGTCGCAATGGGTGGTCATCACGACGACACGGCGCGCTTTCTGCGCCAGCTCGATCGCGCCGCCCGCGCCGGGGGAGAACTTGCCCGGGATCTTCCAGTTCGCCAGATCGCCGTTCTGCGCGACCTCGAAGGCACCGAGCAGCGTCAGGTCGAGCCGCCCTGAGCGCACCAGCGCGAAGCTCACTGCACTATCGAAGAAAGCCGAGCCGGGGATCGTCGAGACATAGGCCCCGCCCGCGTCGATCAGGTTCCGGTCGGCGCGTTCCGGCGACAGCGTCGGCCCGATCCCGGTCAGCCCGTTTTCCGAATGCAGGCAGACGGGAAAGTCGGAAGGCAGGTGGTTGACCACCTTGGTGGGCAAGCCGATGCCAAGGTTCACGACCATGCCGGGCGCGATTTCGCGCGCGGCGCGGGCCACCATGCGAGCTCTAGCGTCTGACAATGCCATACTCCTCGGAAATCGCGTCGAGTTTCACGACGTGGTCGACGAAGGCGCCGGGGCTTTCGACCGAGTCCGGATCGAGCCCGCCCAGCGGTAGCAGCTCTTCGGTCTCCGCGATCACGCGGCTCGCGGCCATCGCCATGAGCGGGTTGAAATTGCGGGCGGTTGCGGCATAGGCGAGATTGCCGAAGCAATCGGCGCGCGCGGCATGAACCAGCGCCACGTCGCCGCGCAGAGCGGACTCGACCAGCATCGGACGACCGTTCATCTCGACGATCTGCTTGCCCTGCGCCAATTCCGTATCGATGCCGATATCGGTGAGGATGGCACCGAGTCCGGCACCTCCGGCCCGGATACGTTCGGCGAGGATGCCTTGCGCGCAGAACTCGACCTCCATCCGGCCCTCGTTCATCGCCGCGATGGCGTTGGCGTTAAGGCCGAGATGGGTGACGATCAGCTTGCGCACCTGTCCACCCGCGATCAGGTGGTCGATGCCCATGCCCGCCTCGTTGGCATCGTTCTTGACCAGAACAAGGTCGCGCTGCCCCTGACGCGCCAACTCGCGCAGGAGCGCGAAGGGGGTACCGGGCACACCGAAGCCGCCCACCAGCACCGTGGCGCCGTCGGGGATCTGCGCCACCACCTCTTCCATCGCGATGGATTTGTCGGGCAGCTTCATGCGCTGACCTCCTCGACCACCGGCAGGTCGTGTTTGGCGGCAAAGGCTTCGAGCGCGTCGGTGAGGATCGCGATGATCTCGTCGATCTGCGCCTCGGTCACGATCAGCGGCGGGCATACGAGGAAATGGTCGCCCTCATAGCCGCTTCGCGTGCGACGCGAATAGATGATGAGGCCGCGCTCATAGGCCAGCTCGACGAGCTCGACATGCGCGTTCCACTCTTTCGGCAGAACCTTCATCGTCTCGCGGTCCGAGACCAGTTCGAACGCCAGCAGCAGGCCCTTGCCGCGCACGTCGCCGATGAAGGGGTAGCGATCCATTAGCGCGGTCAGCCGCGCCTTGAGAACATCGCCCATCCGCGCGGCGTTGCCGATCAGATCCTGCTCTTCCATCTCGTCAAGCACCGCGAGACCCGCCGCGCAGGCCAGAGGGTTGCCCGCATAGGTGAAGCCGTGCAGGAAGCCGCCCGCGTCGAGGAGCGTCTCGACAATGTCGTGACGCGCGACCACGGCACCCAGAGGCGCGTAGCCCGCGCCGAAGCCTTTCGACATCGCGACGATATCGGGGATGATCCCCCAATGCTCGGCGGCGAGGAACTTGCCGGTGCGGCCTGCCCCGGTCATCACCTCGTCATAGATCAGCAGGATGCCGTATTCTTCGCATATCTCGGCCACGCGGGTATAGTAGCTGTCAGGCGCCACCAGCGCGCCGGTCGAAGCCCCGCCCACCGGCTCCATCAAAAAGGCGAGTACCGTCTCGGGGCCTTCCGCCTCGATCTTCTCGCGCAGCATCTCGGCATATTTGATGCCGCGTTCTTCCTCGGTAAGGTTGTCGCGGTCGAGATAGCAGGTCGGCGCCGGAACCTTCGGCATCTCCGTGAACATCGGCGCGAACTTCCCGGTGAAGATCGGGCTGCCCGTGACGCCGAGCGAGCCCATCGTCGCGCCGTGGTAGGACGGCAGCCGCGAGATCACCTTGTAGCGGCTCTCCTCGCCCTGCGTGACCGCGTATTGCCGTGCGAGCTTGATCGCGGTTTCGACCGCCTCGGAGCCGCCGGACACGAAGAACACCTTGTCGAGCCCTTCCGGCATCCGCGCGGCGACGCGTGCGGCGAGATCCTCGGACGGGTGCGTGCGGAAATGCAGCCGGTAGCCGAAGGTCGAACGGTCCATCTGCGCCTTCATCTTCTCCAGCACGCGCGGGTTGGAATGGCCGATATTCGAGACCATCGCCCCCGAGGAGCCGTCGATATAGCGTTTTCCGTTCTCGTCGTAGTGGTAGATCCCCTCGGAGCGTTCGAGGAAAGGCCGCGGCTGGCGCGACTGATAGAACAGGTGAGACTTTTCAGTCGTCATTTTGCACCTTCGAGATGTTTGCGCAGGAAATTCCGAGTCCGTTCCTGGGTCGGGTTCTTGAAGACCTGCTCGGGCGGGCCCTCCTCGACCACGACGCCCTTGTCCATGAACAGCACGCGGTCGCAGACGGAGGCGGCGAAATCCATCTCGTGGGTGACGATGATCATGGTCATGTGCTCTTGCGCGAGCTTCTTCATGACCAGGTTCACCTCTTCCACCAGCTCGGGATCGAGCGCCGAGGTGGCTTCGTCGAACAGCATCAGCTTCGGCCGCATCGCCAGCGCGCGGGCGATCGCCACACGCTGCTTCTGACCGCCCGAAAGCTGCGCAGGGTAATAGTCGATCCGCTCCAGCATGCCGACGTGATCGAGCTGCTCCTCGGCGAGCTTGTCGGCCTCCTTGTCGGAGATCTTCTTGAGCAGCTTCGGCGCCATCGTGACGTTGTCCCGAACGCTCAGATGCGGGAACAGGTTGAAGTGCTGGAACACCATGCCGATGTCCTGGCGCATCTTGTTGATGTGCTTCTCGTACTGGTTATGCGGCAGGGACTTGTTCACCTGCACCCCGTCGAGCCAGACTTCGCCGCCGGTCAGCGGATCGAGATCGTTGATGGCGCGCAGCAGCGTGGATTTGCCCGAGCCCGAAGGGCCGATGATCGCGACGATCTGGCCGCGCTCCACGTTGAGCGAGATATCCTTGAGCACTTCCAGCGAGCCGTAGGATTTCTGGGCGTGGCGGATCTCGACGAAGGATTGCGTCTCGGTCATGTCGATATCTCCCGGATCAGCGATAGAGGCGGTTGCGGTTCTCGAACCAGCGGATCACCGCCTCCATGCCGAGATTGATGATGTAGTAGAGAACGGCCGCAGCCGCGTAGAACTCGAAGGCGCGGTAGGTCTGGCCGATGGCGCGCTGCGCCGAGAGCGTCAGTTCCGACACCCCGATCACCGAGACCAGCGCCGAGTCTTTCAGAAGCGCGATCATGTTGTTGCCGATCGGCGGCAGCACGTCGCGCACCGCCTGCGGCACCACCACCTTGACGAGCGCTTGCCTGCGCGACAGGCCCAGCGTGCGTGCGGCCTCCATCTGGCCCTTGTCCACCGCGACCATCGCAGTCTGGATCAGTTCGGAATTATAGACCGCGAAGTGGAAGCCGAGGCCGATCACGCCCGCCACGAAGGCCGGAAGGTCGATGCCGATCTGCACCAGCCCGAAATAGATCAGGAAGAGTTGCAGCAGCAGCGGCGTGCCCATGAAAAGCCAGGCGATGAAGCGCACCGGCAGGCGGATGATGGCAGGTGCATAGAGCGCGATCACCGCGAGCAGGATGCCCCCGAAGAAACTCAGCAGCGCCGAGGCGGCGGTGATGGCAATGGTCCACAGGACACCCAGCAAGAGCGTGCCGTAGAAAGGCGGGATGACGGAGAAATCGAGACCCATGGCTCACTCCTTCTCGTGCGGGCGGGAAAGGGGGGCGGATGCGCGGATCATTGGATGCGCACCCTGCGGTCGAGGAAGGCGATACCCTTGCCCACCGCCGTGATGATGACGAGGTAGAGTATCCCCGCGAGGAAGAACATCTCGAACGGCTTGTAAGTCGAACCGATGTAGCGCTGCGCGGTGTAGGTCAGCTCCACCACCGAGATCGCGGAGACCAGCGCGGTGCCCTTGATCTGAGCGTTGATGTTGACGCCGAGCGGCCGGATCATCAGGCGCAGCGCCTGCGGCAGCGTCACCTTGCGGAAGGCCTGCGCCTTCGACAGGCCCAGCGTGCGCGCGGCCTCGGTCTGCCCGCGGTCCACCGCGACGATGGCGCCCCGCATCGTCTCGGTCATGTAGGCCCCGATATTGACGCCCAGCCCGATCACACCGGCCTGAAACGCATCGAGCTGGATGCCGACCTGCGGGCCGCCGAAATACAGCAGGAACAGCTGGATCAGCGCGGGCGTGCCGCGAAAGAAGCTAACATAGGCGCCGCCTATGAAGCGCAAGAGGAAGAAGCGCGACAGCCGGAACGCTGCGCCAATTGCGCCGCAAATGAGCCCCAGCACGATGGTCAGGACCGACAGTTCGACCGTGATCACGGCGGCTTTCAGGAAGTACGGATAGACCTTGAGGATTAGTTCGATATCCACGGCATTCCCCTCAATGATGATCGCGGCGTGGCAGGATCGGCAGCGCGCGTATCTCGCGCACGAGCGCTGTCGTCTCCTCGATCGCCGCTTCCAGGAACGCCTTGCCGGTCTCGGCATCGGCGACGGTCGGATCGCCCATGGTTCCATCGGGCGAGACCGAGGACCACCAGCGCATCAGCATCGCCTTGCCGCCACCGGCCGCCAAATCGAGATTGAAGAACTTGGTGTCGGGATCGTGCAGGTTCTGGCTTTCGGCCTTGTCGAGATCGACCAGATCGGGATGCAGATGCTTGTACATCGCAGCTTCGAATTCCCCGGCATGGGCGATGCCGCCCACTTCGGATTTGCGCAGGCCCTGAATACGGTCGCTGCACAGGTTCCAATACGATGCCGAGACGCAGATGATGCCGGTGCGGATGACCGTCTTGCGCGCCGCGAGATCGAGGATCGGGTGGTTCGACCCGTGCGAGTTCAGCAGCAGGATCCGGCGGAAGCCGTGATGCGCGAGCGACTCGGTCACATCGCAGACGAAGTTGATCAGCGTCTCCGGCTGGATCCAGATGACACCCGGAAAGTCCTTGTGATGCTCGTTGAAGCCATAGGGGATCGCGGGCATCACGAATACTTCGTCGGGCGCGGCTTCGGCAACGCCATTGGCCACCGCCATCCCCAGAACCGTGTCCGTATCGAGCGGCATATGCGGCCCGTGATCTTCCGTCGCAGAGACATTCAGGATCACCACACGATCCTTGTCCGCGTCGCGGACCTGCTCCCAGGTCAGCTTTCCATATTCGGCGGTCATCCGTTCCGTGTCCTTTCGGGAATCCATCGAAGATTGCGGGAGGCAGGGCAGCCGTCAGAAGACGGGCTGCCCACCATTCCTTGGGACGCGCCGATCAGCGGATGTCGGCGCCGATCCACTTCATCGCGATCTTCTCGTAGGTGCCGTCTTCCATCATGGAATCGAGCGCCTTCTGCATCGCGTCTTTCAACTCGGGATTGCCCTTGCGGATCGCGATGCCAGCACCGATCGCGTCGGTCTTCAGATCGTCGAGGATGCGGTATTTGTAGTCGTTCTTCTTCATCGCGAGGATCGCCGCGATCGAGTCGTTGATGATCGCGTCGACACGACCGTTCTGAAGCTCGAGGATCAGCTCGGGCAGACCCTTGTAGGTCTTCACGTTATAGCCTTGCTGACGCGCCCACTCTTCGTGCGTTTCACCAAGGGTCACACCGACTGTCACGTCCTTCAGATCGGCAACCGACTTGATCGGGCTGTCGGGCAGGACGAAGATCGCGCGTTTCGTCGTGTAATACGGACCGACGAAATCGACGACCTTCTCGCGCTCGGGGGTGATCGACATCGAGCCGACGATGGCGTCGTACTTGTTGGCCAGCAGACCGCCGATGATCCCGTCCCACGCGGTCGTCACGATCTCGGTCTTCAGGCCCATGCGCTTGGCGATCTCCTCACCGATGGCCGGATCGAAGCCCACGACCTCGTTCGAATCGTTGATGAAGTTGAAGGGCGGGTAGGCGCCCGACATGGCGATCCGGATCACGCCCTTTTCCTTGAGGCTTTCGAGCTCGTCAGCCGCGGCGAGGCTGGGCAGCGAAATGCCGGTGGCGGCGAGCGTGCTCGCCCCGAGGAGGGTCTTGAGAACGGTTCTGCGGTTGGTCATGGATCTCTCCTGTTGGTCATGACTGCGGGCGGCCTTGTTTCCGGCGCGTCCCGCCACGGCGAGCGCCCCATCCGGAGCCTCGTTGACGGGAACGCTTGCATGGCGACCGCCATTGCGCAAATAAATAATTGAAATCTTCATTATAGATCTGGGCTATGGTCAAACCCTACGAACAACGTTTCCCCTGGCATCTCGACTGGAACCTATTACGGACTTTCATGGTCGTGGTGGAGCAGCGGGGCATCTCGCGTGCGGCCTATCTGCTGGGTCTGAAGCAACCCACGATCTCGGCCGCGCTCAAGCGGCTGGAGGAACGTACCGGCCATGAGCTGATCATCCGAAAACCGAATGAATTCAAGGTCACTAGGGCGGGAAACCTGCTCTATCAGGAATGCGCGCAGATCTTCGGCGCCGTGTCGCAGATCCCCTCCCTGCTGGAGACAGGCGCAGAGGAGTTGCGGGGCCATATCGCGATCACCACGACGTCACATGTCATCTCCGATCACTACGACGCGGTGTTGCATGATTTCGCCACCGAACATCCCAAGGTGACCTTCTCGATGACCGTGGCCGAGAGCGAGGAAGTGGTGAATCGGGTGCAACAGAATCGGGCGAGCCTCGGGATTTGCCTGCTTCACAAGACACCCGAGAACCTGCGCGCACAGGTGCTCTACCGCGAATATTTCGGCCTTTTCTGCGGCAAGCGGCACCCGCTTTTCGAGCGCGAGAACATCTCGCTCGCGGAGATCGAGGGCGAGACCTCGGTGTCGTTCCAGACCGAGACCGAGGACGGCCCGCTTCACCCCGTCTCACTGCTCCGCGCGCGGGCCAAGCTCGCGCCGAGCTGGCGCGGGGTGTCGTCGAACCTTCACGAGCTGCGTCGAATGATCGTGGCAGGTGTCGGGATCGGTGCGCTGCCGCTGCATGTCGCGCATCGCGATGTCGAGGCCGGGCGGCTGCGCCAGTTGCCGCCCTATGACGGGTTGCCGATGGTGAATATCTACCTGCTCACCAACCCGCAGCGGAAGCAGTCGAGCGCGGAAACCGCGTTCCTCGCGGCCTGTGATGCGATGATGGCCGAGAGCGATCTGGAAGAGCGCACCTATTATTGAGCGCGCGTCTCAGAAGGTGGGCGGTGTCGCGGCCGAGACCACCACGCAGCGCGCCTTGGCCACGTTGCGGAAACGGTGCGGCAAGCGGCTGTCGAACAGGTAGGCGTCGCCCGCGCGCAGCAGCTCGGTGGTCTCGCCCACCGTCAGCAGCAACTCGCCCTCGATGACAAACCCGCCCTCCTCGCCCTCGTGGGCATAGGCCTCCGCCCCGGTATCGGCGCCGGGCTCATAGGTCTCGTAAAGCAGCAGAAGGTTGGTCTGCCCCGACTTGCCCGCGCGTTTCAGCGAAAGCGCATCGAGCGCCGCGCCGCCCGAGCGGTAGATCCGGCCGGGGTTGATCTCGGTCAGCTCGGAGTGCCGGAAGACGAACTTGCCTGGCTCGGACGGCGTGTCGCTGTCGAAGAACTCCGCCAGCGTCATCTCGAGGATTTCGAGGATCTTGCGCAGCGAGGTGATCGAGGGAGAGGTCTTGTTGCGCTCGATCAGCGAGACAAGCCCGTTGGTCACGCCCGACCGCTGTGCCAGCTCGCGCTGCGACAATCCCTTGTCCTCGCGGATCGCCCGAAGCCGTCCACCCACGTCGAATTCGCTCACCGCAAGCCTCCTGTCCTTTGCCTGTTCTAGAGTGCGGGCGGGCGGATTTCCAGCGCGCGCGCCGTCGCCATACGTTTAACAAACTAAACATTGCACAGCTATTCGTTAAACACTAGCGTCACATCATTCCGTGATTCTCCAGCACCTCAGGAGTACCCATGTCCAGCAATGCCGACCTCGAAACCCGCCGCGCCGCCGCCCTTGCCCGGGGCGTGGGGGTGCAGACCCAGAACTTCGCCGTCTCCGCCGAGAACGCCACCGTCACCGATGCCGATGGCCGCGAACTAATCGATTTCGCCGCCGGGATCGCGGTGGTGAACACTGGCCACCGCCACCCGAAAGTCATCGAGGCGGTGAAAGCCCAGCTCGATGCCTTCACCCATACCTGCCATCAGGTGATGCCCTACGAACCCTATGTGCGCCTTGCCGAACGCCTCAACGAGAAGGTGCCGGGGGATTTCGACAAGAAGTCGATCTTCGTCACCACCGGGGCCGAGTCGGTCGAGAACGCGATCAAGATCGCCCGCTCCTATACCGGCCGTAACGCGATCATCGCTTTCGGCGGTGGCTTCCACGGCCGGACCTTCATGACGATGACGCTCACCGGCAAGGTCGCACCTTACAAGGCGGGCTTCGGTGCGATGATGCCCGACGTGTTCCACGTCCCCTTCCCGAACGCGCTGCATGGCGTGTCGACCGATGACAGCTTCGCTGCGATGGAGAGCCTGTTCAAAACCGATCTCGATCCCACGCGCCTCGCTGCGGTGATCTTTGAGCCGGTGCAGGGCGAAGGCGGCTTCAACCCGGCCCCGCATGATTTCGTCAAACGGCTGCGCACCTTCTGCGACGAGCATGGCATCGTAATGATCGCCGACGAGGTGCAGACCGGCTTCGCGCGCACCGGCACGATGTTCGCGATGGACGCCTATGGCGTGGCCGCGGACATCACGACCATGGCGAAGGGTCTGGGCGGCGGCCTTCCGATCGCGGCGGTGACAGGTCGCGCCGAAATCATGGACGCGGCGAACCCGGGCGGGCTGGGCGGCACCTATGGTGGCAACCCGCTGGGCGTCGCAGCCGGGAACGCGGTGCTCGACGTGATCGAGGAGGAAGACCTCTGCGCCCGCGCCAATGAGCTTGGCTCGCGCCTCAAGCAACGACTGGAGGCGATCCGCGCCAACATGCCGGAGATCGCCGAGATCCGTGGCCCCGGCTTCATGGTCGCGGTCGAGTTGATGACGGACGGCAAGCCCGATGCAGCGCTGACCCAGCGCATCCGTGTCGAAGCGCTCAACCGGGGTCTTCTGCTGCTCACCTGCGGCGTCTACGGCAACGTGATCCGCTTCCTCGCGCCGATCACCATCCCCGACGAGCAGATGGCCACGGCGCTCGACATCCTCGAAGAGGCGATGACCGCCGCGAAGGAGGGCTGACATGCTCAAGCTGAACGACCCGAGCCTGCTGGAAACCCGCGCCTATGTGAACGGCAAGTGGATCGAAACGGGCAAGACGTTTGACGTGACCGACCCAGCCACAGGAGAACTGGTGGCCAAGGTCGCCGATCTCGACGTGGACGCCACGCGCGCCGCGATCGAGGCCGCCCATGCCGCGAAACCGGACTGGGCCGCGCTCACCGGCAAGGAGCGCGCGGGCTACCTGCGGCGCTTCCACGACCTGATGATGGAAAATCAGGACGACCTCGCCGCGATCCTGACCGCCGAGATGGGCAAACCGCTCGCCGAGGCCAAGGGGGAGATCGCCTATGGCGCAAGCTTCCTCGAATGGTTCGCCGAAGAGGCCAAGCGCGTCTATGGCGACGTGATCCCCGGCCACCAGCGCGACAAGCGCATTCTCGTGATCCGCCAGCCGGTCGGCGTGGTGGGCTCGATCACGCCGTGGAACTTCCCCAACGCCATGATCGCGCGCAAGCTGGCCCCGGCGCTGGCGGCGGGCTGCACCTTCGTTGGGCGCCCCTCCGAGCTGACGCCGCTTTCGGCCCTTGCGATGGCCGTTCTGGCCGAGCGCGCGGGCATCCCGGCGGGTGTCTTCAACATCATCCCCGGCGTCGATGCGGCGGGCATGGGCGAAGAGCTCTGCGCCAATCCCAAGGTCGCCAAGATTACCTTCACGGGCTCGACCCGCGTGGGCAAGATCCTGATGCGCCAAGGGGCGGAGACGGTGAAGAAGATCAGCCTGGAACTGGGCGGCAACGCGCCATTCCTCGTCTTCGACGACGCCGATCTCGATGCGGCGGTCGATGGCGCGATGATCGCGAAGTTCCGCAATAACGGACAGACCTGCGTCTGCGCGAACCGGATCTACGTGCAGGCCGGCGTCTATGACGCCTTCGCCGAGAAGCTGACCGCGCGGCTTGCGACCCTACGACCGGGCAACGGGTTCGAGCCGGGCGTAACCACCGGGCCGCTCATCAACGCGGACGCGCTCGCCAAAGTCGAGGCGCATATCGCGGACGCGACCGAGAAAGGTGCGCAGGTAGCTGCTGGCGGGCATCGCTCGAACCTCGGGCGCACCTTCTTCGAGCCGACGCTGCTGACCGGCGTGACGCAACAGATGCGGGTCGCGCGCGAGGAGACCTTCGGCCCGCTCGCCCCGCTGATCCGCTTCGAGACCGAGGCCGAGGCGATCGAGATGGCCAACGCGACCGAATTCGGGCTGGCGGGCTATTTCTACGCCCGTGACCTCGCCCGCGTCTGGCGTGTGGCCGAAGCGATGGAGACCGGGATCGTCGGCGTGAACACCGGGCTGATCTCGACCGAGGTAGCCCCGTTCGGCGGCATCAAGCAATCCGGTCTGGGTCGCGAGGGCTCGAAATACGGCATCGAAGATTTCACCGAGCTGAAATACATGTGCCTCGGCGGGATCGAGTGACCGCTGCACCTGAGACATCAGGGCGAGAATAGAGAAGCGGCGGGCTTTCCCGCCGCTTCTTTCATTTTAAAACGCGGACTGAAGAGCGCCTGCGCCCGGAGCGCACCGAAGGCGCAGGGAGCGCGGCGGCCCGTCCCGACGGGCTGGGGAATTGGTGACCGCGCGCGACGCTCATTTGATGGAGGGGCGTGGCTGGTATAAAGCGCGTGCCGTCCAAGGTCGCGATGCGCCACCCCACGGGCCGCCGCGCGCCCTGCTCCCCTACTCGCCCATCAGCTCCTCAAGGCGCTTGCGCTCTTCATCGGAGAGATCGGGCTGGGCCGGCCCCTCGGACGCCCCGCGGCGCGAGCGGACATAGAAGAACCCGCCAGTCAGCGCCACGATCAACGTCGCCGGACCGAGATACCACAGCAGCAGGTTCGCCCCGCGCTTTTCGGGCTCGAACAGCACATACTCGCCATAGCGAGCGGTGATGTAATCGATCACCTGGCTATTCGTGTCGCCCGCCTTGAGCCGCTCGCGCACCAGCAGCCGCAGATCGCGCGATACCTCGGCGTTGGAATCGTCGATATTCTCGCCCTGACAGACCGGGCAGCGCAGCACCTTGGAGATTTCGCGTGCCCGCGCCTCAAGCGCCGGGTCCTTCATGATCTCGTCAGGCTGCACCGCCAGTGCAGGCCCGAGCGAGATCAGCGCCGAGAGAACCAGCGTCACGACAAGAAGGGTTTTCCTGAGCATCGTTCACTCCGCCGGAGAAGCGTGCGCCGAGGTCGCACGCGATTTGCGCGCCCCCGCCGCAACACGGTAACGACGGTCCGACAGGCTCAGAAGCCCGCCCAACGCCATGATGATCGCGCCCGCCCATATCCAGTCCGCGAAGGGCTTGATATAGGTGCGCACCGCGTAGCCGCCCTGATCCTGCGGATCGCCGATCACGAGGTAGATGTCGCGCAGCGGCGTGGTGTGTATCGCGGCCTCGGTCGTGGGCATCCGCTGCACCGGGTAGATGCGCTTCTCGGGATGCATCGTCGCAATCTTCTTGCCGTCCTTCTCGACCAGCATCGTCGCCATCTGCGAGGTATAGTTCGGCCCCTTCTCCTTATGCACTTCGGTCAGCGTGATCTGGTAGCCGCCGACGGTGAAAGGCTCGTCAATCTTGGCGACACGAATATCCTCGAGCTGGCCGGCGGTCAGCAGGCCGATGCCGATGAAGGTGATGCCAAGGCCGGAATGGGCCGTGGCCTTGCCCCAGTCGGCGCGCGGCAGGCGTTTGAGGCGCCCGAAATTGCGGGCCGAACGCTGCCACAACTCGGTCATGGCGCCGAAGACCAGCCAACTGCCGAGGAACACCGCGACGAGGGCAAGAAGCGAATTGCCGCTCTCGACGGCCCAGGCAAGCCCGCCCAGGGCCAGCGCCAGCACGAAGGCCGGGACCAGAGGTTTCACCACCCGGCCGAGACGCGCGCGTTTCCACGGCATCATCGCGCCGATCGGCAGGATCAGGGCGAGGATCACCATGAAGGGGGTGAAGGCCTGATCGAAGAACGGCGCGCCGACCGAAAGTTTGCGCCCGAAGAACATCTCCGCGACCAGCGGCCAGACCGTGCCAACGAAGACGACGAGGGCTGCGACGGCCAGCAGGATGTTGTTGATCACCAGCGCGGTTTCCCGCGACAGCATCGAGAACACGCCCTTTGCCTGCATCGAACTCGCACGGAACGCATAGAGCGTCAGCGCCCCGCCCACGAAGAGGGCGAGAATGCCGAGGATGAAGATGCCGCGTTGCGGGTCGGAGGCGAAGCTATGCACCGAGGTGATCACGCCCGAACGCACGATGAAGGTGCCGATCAGCGAGAAGCCGAAAGCCATGATCGCCAGAAGGATCGTCCACGATTTCAGCGCTTCGCGCTTCTCGACCACGATGGCCGAGTGCAGCAGCGCGGCGGCCAGAAGCCACGGCATGAACGAGGCGTTCTCCACCGGGTCCCAGAACCAGAAGCCGCCCCAGCCAAGCTCGTAATAAGCCCACCAAGAGCCCAGCGCGATGCCGATGGTCAGGAATATCCACGCCGCCAGCGTCCACGGCCGCACCCAGCGCGCCCAGGTCGCGTCCACCCGGCCCTCGATCAGCGCCGCCACCGCGAAGGAGAACGACATCGAGAGGCCGACATAGCCGAGATAGAGGAACGGCGGATGGAAGGCCAAACCCGGATCCTGCAGCAGCGGGTTCATCCCTTCGCCGTTGAAAGGCGGCTCCGCGAGACGCAGGAACGGGTTGGAGGTGAAGATGATGAAGCCGAGGAACGCGACGCCAATCCACGCCTGAACGCTCAGCACACGCGCCCGCAGCCGCGGTGGCAGAGCGCCACCGAACACGGCCGCCGCCGCCCCGAAGAGCGACAGGATCAACACCCAGAGGAGCATCGAGCCCTCGTGGTTCCCCCAAACGCCGGTGATCTTGTAGAGCATCGGCTTGTCGGTATGGGAATTCGCCCAGACCAGCTTCAGCGAGAAGTCCGACACGACAAACGCGTGGGTCAGCGCCGCAAAGCTCACCGCGATGAGCAAAAACTGCGCCGTCGCTGCGGGCTCGCCCACCGCCATCCAGCCGCGCCAGCCTTTCTGCGCGCCGACGATCGGCACGATGGCCTGCACGATGGCCACCGCAAAGGCGAGAATTAGGGCAAAATGCCCGAGTTCGTTGATCATGGGACTCCTCCTGTCGCGGGGCGAGAGCATAGAGATATACGGCCTTCGGGCCAAGGAGGATGCGCGCCGATGTCGCAACTTTCCCACGCGGGATCACGGGGCCGTGAATGGCGCACCCCATCCCCAAGGTCTAAGCAAGGCGCGTGAGAGCAAGAGGGAAGCTAAATATGCGTGCGATCGTGATCGGGCCGCTGCTGGCCTTGGGGCTGGTGACGGGATGCCAGTCGGAGCCGGGCGACCCTCTTGAGGCGATCGCACCGAACGCGATCTGGGAAGTGGTGTCGATTGACGGCAAACCGATCCCCAATGGCGTGGAGGTCACCCTCACCCACCCCGAAAAGGGTTTGGTCGCGGGCAAGGCCGGCTGCAATCACTACAACGGCCGGATCTCGGAGAAGGACGGCCGAGTGCGAGTCGGTGAACTGGCGGGCACGCGGATGATGTGCCCCGAGCCCGCAATGGGTGTCGAGAAGGCCTTCCACTCGGCCATGGCCCGCGTCGATACGGTGAAACTGTCGCAGGACCGGCTGGAGCTGATCGCGCAGGGCGAGACGGTGATCGAAGCCACGCAATAAGCGCCTTGACCGAGGGCCCTGCGCGTGGCCCTCTCGGGCGATGTTCCCGATCCGCGATCACAATCCTTCGTACAATACCCCGTGGGTCACATGGGCCCTGATCGCGATCAATATCGTGGTTTATGTCATGACCGCGCCATGGGGCGGCGATCTGCGGGAACTCTGGCTCGACAACGCGCTCTGGCCTGCCGCCGTGACCCATGGCGTCGCGTGGCACGGGCTCATTACACACATGTTCCTGCATGCCGGCATCCTGCATCTGGCGGGCAACATGCTGTTTCTCTGGGTCTTCGGCGACAACCTCGAAGATCGGATGGGTCGCGTCGCCTTCCTGCTGTTCTACTTCGCCTGCGGGTTGGCCGCCGCCTTCGCGCAGATCGCAGCGAACCCCGATGCGACCGTGCCGATGGTGGGCGCCTCGGGCGCGATCGCAGGCGTGATGGGAGGCTATCTGCTGCTCTATCCGAAAGCGCGGATCGACGTGCTGTTCTACTTCCTCGTCTTCTTCAAGATCTGGGCCACGCCCGCTTGGCTGGTTCTGGGTCTCTGGTTCACGCTGCAACTGTTCAACGAGCTGACCTCGAGCGCCTCGGGCGGGGTGGCTCACATGGCCCATATCGGCGGCTTCGTGGCGGGCGTGCTCCTGACCCTGCCGCTATGGCTCCGGCTCGGCGGGCCGCTCTTCTGGCGGCTCACCCATGGCCACCCGCCCTTCCCCGAGGCGCGCGAGAGCCAGACCAATATTCCCACAGTCACACGGAGACGCTGATGCTGCCCGAAATCCAGTCGCCCCACCGCCTGATCTGCCATTGCGGCGCGGTGGAGACGGAAGTGACGCTTTCCGACGGGCTCAACACCAAGCGGCGCTGCGATTGCTCTTTCTGCCGTCGGCGCGGGGCGGTGGCGGTTTCGGCCCCGCTCTCGGGCATCCGCATCTTAAAGGGCGAGGACAACCTGACGCTCTATCAATTCGGCACGATGACCGCGAAGCATTACTTCTGCAAAACCTGCGGCGTCTACACCCATCACCAGCGCCGCTCGAACCCGAACCAATACGGCGTGAATGCCGCCTGTCTGGAAGGGGTGAACCCGCGCGATCTGGACCCGGTGCCGTGGAACGACGGCGTCAATCACCCGACCGATCGTACCGACTGATCCCCTCGGATGAACGCGGCCGCGCGCTCGGCGATCATGATCGTCGGCGCGTTGGTGTTGCCCGAAATCAGCCGCGGCATCACCGAGGCATCGACAACGCGCAGCCCGTCGATCCCGCGCACCCGCAGCTGAGGATCGACCACCGACATGTCGCCCTGCCCCATCGCGCAGGTGCCGACCGGGTGGTAGATCGTATCCGCCCGCGCCCGGATATCGGCCATCAGCCCTTCATCCGTTCCGTCATGCGGATAGAACCTGCGCCCCCGCCACGGACGAAGCGGCTCCGCCTCGGCGATCTGGTCCAATAGCCGTGCGCCCTTCAGCAGTAGCTCTGCGTCGCGCGGATCAGAGAGATATTCGGGGTCGATCAAGGGCGCCGCGCGCGGATCGCTTGAGGCCAGCCGCAGCGTGCCGCGCGACTGAGGCCGCAGCGGGCAGATATGAGCCGACCAGCCATCGGCCAGATGCGGCTTGCGCATGTGCTGATCGACGATACCGACGACGAAATGGATTTGCAGATCGGGTCGGGTGAGGCTCGGATCGCTCCGCAGGAACGCTCCGCCCTCGGCCATGGGCGAGGCGAACAGCCCCTCGCCATGCTTGCGCCACGCGCCCGCCGCTCGCGCCAGCCGCAGCAGTCCGCGCGGGTTGAGGCCTACGACATCGCGCCGGGGCGACGTGTAGCTGATGACGTAATCCAGATGGTCCTGCAGGTTCGCCCCCACGCCCGGCAGATCGAGACGCGGTTCGATCCCGACCTCACGCAGATGATCCTCAGGCCCGATCCCCGACAGCATCAGCAGTTGCGGCGAGCCGAACGCCCCTGCCGAGACGATTACCTCGCGCGCCGCCTCGATCTTCATCCGCTTGCGGCCTTGCCGGACGATTGCCCCCGTCGCACGGCCCTCCGCAATCTCGATCTTCTCAGCGCGCGCACGTGTCAGCACGGTCAGGTTCGGCCGATCCATCACCGGATGCAGATAGGCTGCCGCCGCCGAACAGCGTTCGCCCTTGCGCGGACCGTCCCAGAACTGCGTGACCTGATAAAGCCCCGCCCCCTCCTGTCGCGGCCCGTTGAAATCCTCGTTCGGCGGGCATTGCACCGCGCCGCACGCCTCGATGAAAGCGCGGCTGATCGCCCGGGGCCGCCGCTGATCGCCGACCTGCAATGGCCCTGCCGTACCATGCCAGTCCGACGCCCCGCGCGCATTCCGCTCGGAGGCGAGGAACCATGGCTTCACGGTTTCCCAGTCCCAGCCCTCGGCGCCCGCCTCGGCCCAACCGTCGTAATCCTCGGGCTGGCCGCGCGCATAGAGCATCGCGTTGATCGCCGACGACCCGCCAAGCCCCCGGCCCCGCGGCTGGAACCCGCGCCGCCCGTTGAGCCCCGGTTGCGGAGTGGTGCGCAGCGCCCAGTTGTGGATCGGCGGTCGCCCCGCCACCATCGCAGCGACCAACGCAGGCGCGCGCACGAAGATATCGCGCGCCTCGCGCCCTGCCTCGACGAGACAGACGGTCACCGCGGCGTCCTCCGACAGCCGCGCCGCCAGCACTGCGCCTGCCGAGCCGCCGCCCAGAATGAGATAATCGAACCGCAAGGGCTCCTCCTTCCCTCGTTCGCGAAAAGCCTAACGGGTTTCGGAAGATAAGGAAGCGTGACGCAGGGTCGGACGGGTTAGGGACGCGCCCGAGCCTCGGGCGAGAACGACTGGAATTGAATGCCCGGATCAGCCGCGTCAGCGGCCAAGGCAGCGCCCGACCGCCCCCTCGGGCGGGCGCTTTTATGACGGCAGCGCGCGGTTCGAGGTCGCCCGGATGTGACGGGGATAAAGTGCCAACCTCCGAGGGCAATGCGCCCACCCGGCGGTCGGGCCCCGCCCTCCGCTGCACGCAAAAGAAAACGCCCGGTCTCTCCGACCGGGCGCTCCAAACTTTCTCGAGGACAACCTTAGCTGCGCAGCGTGCCGCCGGTGGCCTTGCTCACCTTCTCGACGATCTTCTTGCTCACCGCGTCGATCTCGGCATCGGTCAGCGTCTTGTCGGCGGGCTGCATCCGCACCGTCAGCGCGATCGACTTCTTGCCCGCGCCCATCTGTTCCTCGGCCTTGGCGCCGGTGAACTGGTCGAAGACATTCACGCTCTCGATCAGCTTCTTGTCGGCGCCCATCGCCGCGTTCACCGCCGTCAGCGCCTCGACATCCGCATCCACGACGAAGGCGAAATCGCGCTCGACCGCCTGCAGGTCGGAAATCTGCAGCGCGGGCCGCGTCGCGCCCTTTTTCTTCGGGAAGGGGATGTTCGCCAGACGGATGGTGAACGCCACCGCCGGGCCTTTCACGCCCAGTTCGCGCAGCACCTTGGGATGCACCTCGCCAAAGGTCGCCAGCAGGTTCGGCCCGAGCGCCACATTGCCCGCGCGGCCCGGGTGCCACCACGCATCGAGCTTGCGGTTGATCTGCGCGCGCGCCGGCGCGCCGACCGCGGCCAGCACGGCCTCGGCATCGGCCTTCGCATCATAGAGGTCCACCGGACGGCGCGAGCCGAAGGGATCGCGCGGGGCCGAATGACCGACCAGAAGCCCGGTCGCCTGCAGAACCTGCTCGCCCGGCTCGCCACCGTTGAACGCAGGGCCCACTTCGAACAGCGCCAGATCGTTCAGGCCGCGCGCCTGATTGCGGGCAGCCGCCTGCAACAGACCCGGCAGCAGATCGGGGCGCATATGCGTCATCTCCGAGCTGATCGGGTTCTCCAGCTTGGTCGCATCCGCGCCACCGCCGAACAGCTTGGCGGAGGCCTCGTCGATGAAGCTGTAGGTCACGCACTCATTATAACCCAAAGCCGCCGTGGTGCGCCGCGCCATCCGCTCGCGCTGCTGCATCGGGGTGAGGATCGCGCCGGGCACGCCGGTCGTCTCGCGGCCCATCGGCTTGCCTTCGAGCTTGGTCAGCGAAGCGATCCGCGCCACTTCCTCGACCAGATCGGCCGAGCCCAGCACGTCCGGGCGCCAAGTCGGCGGCGTCGCCATGTCACCCTCCAGCGTGAAGCCTAGAGCTTCCAGCGTCTCGCGCTGCGTGGCCTCGGGAATATCCATGCCGACGAGCGAGATCACCCGCGCCGGGTCCAGCTTGTAAGCGCGGCTGACATCCGGCACCGCGCCGTCCATCACCAGCTCCGACACTTCGCCGCCGCACAGATCGACGACCATCTTCGCCGCCAGATCGAGCCCCGGCAGCGTGAAGGCCGGATCGACGCCGCGCTCGAACCGATACCGCGCATCCGAGTTGATCTTCAGCGCACGGCCCGTGGCCGCGATGGTGATCGGGTCCCAGTAAGCGCTCTCGAGGAACACATCGACCGTGTCCTCATCCGCGCCGGACTCCTCGCCGCCCATGATCCCGGCAAGGCTCTCGACGCCCTTGTCGTCGCAGATCACCATGTCGCCTGCGCGCACGGTGTAGGTTTTCTCGTCGAGCGCGAGGAATTCCTCGCCGCCCTCGGCCGGCTTGATCACCAGATTGCCCGTCACCTTCTTCATGTCAAAGACGTGGAGCGGCCGGTTCACGTCATAGGTGAAGTAGTTGGTGATATCGACCAGCGTCGAGATCGGACGCAAACCGATCGCGCGCAGTCGCTTTTGCAGCCAGTCGGGCGACGGCCCGTTCTTCACACCGCGGATCACGCGACCAGCAAACAGCGGGCAGCCCTTGTCCTTCAGCGCCGGGTCGATCGTCACCGAGATCGGCGCATCGAACGCAGCCTCGACCTTCGGCACGTCGAGCGGCTTGAGCTTGCCCAGCCCCCGCGCCGCCAGATCGCGCGCAATACCGCGCACGCCAAGCGCATCGGGGCGGTTGGGCGTGATCGCGATCTCGATCACCGGATCGACCGCCTCGGGACGGTTCTGAGCCAGCCAGTCGGTGAACTTCTGGCCCACCTCGCCCGACGGCAGTTCGATGATGCCGCTATGCTCGTCCGACAGCTCCAGCTCGCGTTCGGAGGCCATCATGCCGTGGCTTTCCACACCGCGGATATTGCCCACCGACAGCGTCACGTCGATGCCGGGCACGTAATCGCCAGGCTTGGCCAGCACGACCGTGATCCCGGCCCGCGCATTCGGCGCACCACAGACGATCTGCTTCACCCCCTCGTTGGTCTCGACCATGCAGACCCGGAGACGATCGGCGTCGGGGTGCTGCTCGGCGGATTGCACCTTGGCCAGCGTGAAGGTCTCGAGCTTCGCCGCCGGATCGACGACCTCCTCGACTTCGAGACCCAGATCGGTGAGCGCTTCGGCGATCTGATCGACGGTGGCCTCGGTCTCGAGATGATCCTTGAGCCAGGACAGGGTGAATTTCATCGGACTTCCCTCAGGATTTTCTGCGCAGAGCGAGGTCCTTGTAATCCCCCATCTCGAGGAGTTTCAACTCCCGCCAGAGCCGGATCGAGGGTTTTGCCGCGAAAAGGATGGACCCGATCAGGAACAACCACGTCCCCGGGACCATCAGGCTGTCGTAGAAGAAGAAGATCGACCCCACGACGAAACAGAAGGCCGCGCCGAAATCCACGACCGTATAGGCGATCTCGGTGATGGCGACGAAACGGCGCTGCTCGGGGGTCTGTTCATGCTTCGGGGTGTCGAAGAGGCGTTTGTTCTGTGACATTTGAGGCTCCTTGATAGTCCTCTATCAAGCGAAACCGCTCGCAGACCAGTTCCATCTCGGGGTTAAAACCTCCGTTACGCTCGAAATAGGCCTGATGATCGCGCCGCCAGCCCTCGAGCGTCTCGTTCTCCCCCTCGGCCAGCGCGAAGTCTTCATCGACATCGCAAAACCGCCGGATCGTGACCTCGACCGTCTCGATCATCACCGCCGGTTTGCCGTCCCAATCGAGCGCTATATCGCGGCGACCGACCACCGGCATATCCTCGCCCCCTTCGGTGAAATAGGTGAGCGCGCCGCAGGTGGCGGTCTTCTTGCCTTCGCGGATCAGGGCGAGGAGCTGGTCGCAGAGGTCGCGGCTGTCGCCGAAGGTGAAGGTGATGGGGGTGTTGGGCATGGGGAGAGCCTCCTAATCAGTGCTCCTCGGGAAACAGAGATCGCTTTTATTTGCGATCAACTATCGTAATCCCTACGCCTTGCAGGTTGTCAGTCTGGCGAAGCTCTAGACGTGCGGCGTTCATTGAGGCCTCAAACTTCTGCCGGACGGAATTAACGAGCAAATTGCCGTCAACGTCGTAGAGCTTGCCTTCTGTAAGTATATGAATTGCGAGCTTCTCAGCTTCTAAGAATAGATCAAGCATCAACTGAGCTGTCTCGCGCTTAGAAAACAACATCACTTCGTTGAGGCAGCCCTTGCAAACCAGAATGGCTTCGACCTGCTCCCTTTCGCCGCCTAGCACATTGAAATTTAACATTCTTTCAACGCTTTTTAGATAATCCCTGAAAATTTCTCTCTTCTCTTCGTCAATCTTCAGATCTCGATCTTTTTCCTTTTGGACCGGGTAAACATTGGTCGCGATATGGCGCGCAAAAAGGCCTGCAACAAACGCTGCAGCCAAGGTTAACAGCCCTTGGAAAACCTCTGGCGAAATGAGAACCGAGAAATCACGGCACACATTCTCACATGCCGTGATCGTCTCCATTAGCGGCTAAGCCCACCAGCCACCGTCGGCAGATCCAGCGCGCTGAACCCGTAATGCTTCAGCCAGCGCAGGTCACTCTCGAAGAACGCCCGCAGGTCGGGGATGCCGTATTTCAGCATCGCGAGGCGGTCGATCCCGATGCCGAAGGCGAAGCCCTGCCATTCGTTCGGGTCGATCCCGGCGGATTCGAGCACTTTCGGATGCACCATCCCCGAGCCGAGGATCTCCATCCAGTCGTCGCCCTCACCAATCTTGAGCGAACCGCCCTCCCACGAGCAGCGGATATCGACCTCGGCCGAGGGCTCCGTGAAGGGGAAATGCGAGGCGCGGAAGCGCAGCTCGACGCCGTCCACCTCGAAGAAGGCCTTGCAGAACTCTTCCAGCACCCATTTCAGGTTCGCCATCGAGATGTCCTTGCCGATCGCCAGACCTTCGACCTGATGGAACATCGGCGTGTGGGTCTGGTCCATGTCCATACGGTAGACACGGCCCGGCGCGATCACGCGGATCGGCGCGCCCTGCTCCAGCATCGCGCGGATCTGCACCGGCGAGGTATGGGTGCGCAGCACATGCGGCGGGCGGTCGTCGCCCTCGTCGCGATGCATGAAGAACGTGTCATGCTCCTGCCGCGCAGGGTGTTCGGGCGCGATGTTGAGCGCGTCGAAATTGTGCCAGTCGTCTTCGATCTGCGGACCTTCGGCGACCGCAAAGCCCATATCGGCGAAGATCGCGGTGACCTCGTCCATCACCTGAGAGACCGGGTGAATCGTGCCCTGCCGCCGCGGACGGCCCGGCAGCGTCACATCGAGCCATTCCTCGCGCAGCCGCGCATCGAGCGCCGCATCCGCCAGCGCCGCCTTCTTCGCGCGCAGCGCCGCGTCGATCTCGTCTTTCAGCACGTTGAGCGCCTTGCCCGTGGTCTGGCGCTCCTCCGGGGTCATCTTGCCCAGCTCACGCATCTTCAGGCTGATCTCGCCCTTCTTGCCCAAGGCGGCCAGACGGATCTCTTCCAGCGCGGCCTCGTCGGTCACATCGGCCACGGCGTTCAGGTATTTATCGCGAAGCTCTTGCATATCATTCCCCGGGAATTTGCCTCGGTGACGGGTTAGCCGCGCCGGCGCGCCTTTGCAACCTCGCGCTTGCAGGCAAAGGGCGGATGGGGGCGCTGCCCCCTCTGGCTTCGCCATTCACCCCCGGGATATTTCCATCAAGAGGAAGGTTAGCGGTTCATTAACTGGAATCGCGTTCACTCGGAGATGCGGTACAGGCGGGGACGCCGATGACCGCTCAAGGGGAAGCGCCCGGCCTGCCGCCCGATGATGGGTCCGAGCCGGGCGTTTTTCTTCCTCTTGATCCAAATATCCCGGGGGGGCTCCGAAGGAGCGGGGGGCAGAGCCCCTCCCCGACCGGTCATCCACTCGAAACGAAAAAGGCCGCCCCAAACGGAGCGGCCCTTCCCGAATTCTATCGTCAGCCGATTACGCGGCGGC
Source organism: Thioclava sp. JM3 (assembly GCF_002213185.1). Taxonomy (NCBI): domain Bacteria; kingdom Pseudomonadati; phylum Pseudomonadota; class Alphaproteobacteria; order Rhodobacterales; family Paracoccaceae; genus Thioclava; species Thioclava sp. JM3. Next base: position 228,987 of record NZ_NBOB01000006.1, on the reverse strand, counting down.
GGCGGCTTTCGCCTGCTCGACGATCGCGCCGAAGGCTTCCGGCTCGTGCACGGCGAGATCAGCGAGAACCTTGCGGTCCACTTCGATCCCGGCCTTGCTCAGGCCGAAGATGAACTTCGAGTAGCTCAGATCGGCATCGACGGCGCGCACGGCGGCGTTGATACGCTGGATCCAGAGCGCGCGGAAATTGCGCTTACGGGCTTTACGGTCGCGGGTCGCGTATTGGTTCGCCTTGTCGACCGCCTGGGTCGCAGTGCGGAAGTTGCGCGAGCGCGAGGAATAGTAACCTTTCGCCTTCTTGAGCACTTTCTTGTGCGCGGCGTGGGTGACCTTACCGGATTTGACGCGTGCCATTGTTCAAGTCTCCCGAATTCAGCGGTTGTAGGGCATGTATTTCTTGACGATCTTCGTATCCGGCTCGCTGAGCACCATGGTGCCCGAGGTTTCGCGGATGAATTTCGTCGAGCGTTTGATCATGCCGTGACGCTTGCCGGCCGGACCGACCTTGACCTTGCCGGTCGCGGTGAACTTGAACCGCTTCTTGGCAGCGGATTTCGTCTTCATCTTGGGCATTTACAGCTCCTTTGCAGGGTGTGGAAGCGCGACTCGGCATGCCACATAGGCCGGCCGCGCGGGTTCAGAGAGGGCCTGTTAGACGCCGCAGGGCGGTTTGGCAAGGGAAAAATCCGGATCGGTCGAAGGCACCGGGGACCGTATTAGCGATTGACCACGCGGGCCAATGTACGCGCCACCGCTTCGGGCACCATCCTGAGCGTGTAGCCACCCGGACGGGCGTAGAAGGCGATCACGATCAGCGCGCCCGCCACCACGATTCCGACGGTGGCCGCCCGCGGGGGGCGGCCATCGGAGAAGGCGGAGATCGCGGCCGGGATCGCGAAGATCGCGATCGCCAGACCGATCGTCAGCAGGAGATCGGTATCGATCGAAGAAAGATCCATCGCCTGTGCCCTTGTAACCACCCCTTTCGGGAAAGGTTACTCAGGGTCGGTGCGGTAAATCAATCGCTCATCACAGGGCGCGACGCGCAGGATGTTCGTGGTGCCCTGCACGTTGAAGGGCACACCGGCGGTGACCACGATCTGCTGGGTCTCGTCGGCGAAGCCGAAATCGCGCGCGGCACGGGCCGCGTTGACCACGGCCTGCTTGAACCGCTCCAGCTCGCCACACGGCACGGCATGCACGCCCCAAGTCAGCGAGACCCGGCGCAGCGTCGCCTCGATCGGCGACAGCGCGATGATCGGCACACGCGGACGCTCCCGCGCGATCAGCCCGACGGTCTGGCCCGATTGCGTGTAGGCGCAGATCGCGGCGATATCCGTGGTTTCCGCGATCTCGCGGGCGGCAGCCACGATCCCGTCCGCGACGGTCTGGCGGGCCGCATGGCGCGACGCCTCGATCACCTCGCGATAGGTCGGGTCCTTCTCGACCGAGATCGCGACGTTGTTCATCGTCTCGACCGCTTCGACCGGGTAGTTGCCTGCAGCGGATTCCGCGCTGAGCATCACCGCATCCGCGCCCTCGTAGATCGCGGTCGCGACGTCAGAGACCTCCGCGCGGGTCGGCATCGGGCTCTCGATCATCGATTCCAGCATCTGCGTCGCCACGATCACCGGCTTCGCCCAGGTGCGACACTTGCGGATCAGCTGCTTCTGGATCGGCGGAACGGCCTGCACCGGAAGTTCCACGCCCAGATCGCCGCGCGCCACCATGATCCCGTCCGAGACCTTGAGGATATCGTCGAAGCAGCGGACCGCCGAAGGCTTCTCGATCTTCGACAGGATCGCTGCACGGCCCTTGGCCAGTTCGCGCGCTTCTTGCACGTCCTCGGGACGCTGCACGAAGCTCAGCGCGAGCCAGTCGACACCCATCTCGCAAGCGAATTCCAGATCCTTGCGGTCCTTCTCCGAGAGCGCGGCCAGCGGCAGCACCACGTCGGGGACGTTCACGCCCTTGCGGTCCGAAATCGTGCCGCCCACGGTGACGGTGCAATTGGCGAAATCATCGCCGCATTCGTCGACCACGAGGCGGATCTTGCCGTCATTCACCAGCAGTTCCGAGCCCGGCTCGAGCGCCTGAAAAATCTCGGGGTGCGGGAGGCAAACGCGGTGCGTCGCGCCAGGCGTCTCGTCGAGATCGAAGCGGAACTTGTCGCCGTCCTCTAGCTCGGCGCCATGCGCGGCGAAAGTGCCGACGCGCAGTTTCGGGCCCTGCAGATCCGCGAGGATCGCGATCGGGCGGCCGAACTCTGCTTCGAGTTGGCGGATGATGGCGTGGCGGGCGCGATGTTCCTCGTGGCTGCCGTGGCTCATGTTCAGGCGGAACACGTCCGCGCCTGCAACGAACAGAGCTTTGATGCTGTCATAATCCGACGAAGAAGGGCCCAGCGTAGCCACGATCTTCACGTTGCGAAGGCGTCTCATGCGTCCTCGTTTTCCGTTCAAATTGATGTCATTTCGTGGGCCAAGTAAGCGTATGGCGCAATTTGTCCCGGGCCGCAACTGGCGTGGCGCAATCTTTCCCGTTATCTGAGCCATATCGAGCAAGCGTGAAGAGAAGATGAACGAAAAACAGCCCTATTCGATCACGGGAGAGGCACGCACCGGACGCTGGCTGGTCACGTGCGATCATGCGCGCAACACCGTGCCCGGATGGGTGGGCGGTGGCGACCTGGGCATCGACGCCGAGGATATGGCGCGACACATAGCCTATGACGTCGGCGCGCTGGGGCTGTCGGAGGCACTGGCGGAGCGGCTCGACTCGCCGATGATTGCTAGCGACTTCTCGCGGCTGGTGATCGACCCGAACCGCGGCGAAGATGACCCCACGCTGGTGATGAAGCTTTATGACGGCACGATCGTCCCCGCGAACCGCCATGCCGACGCGGCGGAGGTCGAGCGGCGACTGGACCGGCTCTACCGTCCTTATCATGCGGAATATGCCCGGCTCGCGGCGCGGCGCGAGGATACGGTGATCTGTGCCGTCCACTCCTTCACCCCTCGCCTGCGCGGGCGCCCGCCCCGGCCGTGGGATGTCGGCATCTTGCACGCTCCTGCCGATCCGCGCCTCGCCTATGAGATGATCGCGGCCCTAGAGGCCGAGGGTGATCTCTGCGTGGGCGACAACCAGCCCTATCTTGGGCATCTGGAGGGCGACTCGATCGACCGTCACGCGCTGGCGCATCGCCGCCCGAACGTTTTGATCGAGCTGCGCAATGACCTGATCGCGACGCCGGAGCAGCAGGCGGCGTGGGCGGACCGCCTTGCGCCGATTCTGACCCGTGTTCTGGCGCAGAGCGGACTGTAATCGGCGACAGTGACGACTGCGGCGCACGGTGTTTCCGCCAGACGCATGCGCAGCCACATTTTGATCACATTCTGTTGACGCTTTCGTGAGCACCAGGGCGACGACACGCTGCGCGGTAACCTCGGCGCTGACTACCTCTTCGATGCGGAAGGGGCTAACGCGCTGTATGGCGGCTATGGCGATGACGAGCTCTATGCCAGCGATCTGGACGGTGTCCCCGACCTGCTCGATGGCGGCGCCAACAACGACTACCTGAACGGCGATGACGGCGACACGATGACCGGGGGCACCGGGTCGGATTGGTTCGGGGTCGACTGGAACGAGGGCGATGCGCCGGTGACGGTGACCGATTTCGGACAGACCGACCCGATCCCGGCCGCACCCGGCGAGTATCTCGGCATCGAGGTCGACGACCTCGCGCAGATCTCCGACTTCACTGTCTCGCAAAGCTCACCGATTCCATCGTCTCGATCAACGGCCAGACGGTCGCGACGCTCAAGGATGTCGAATATGCCGCGCTGAAGGCGGCGGGCGGTGCGATCTACGGCACAGACGGGATCAATTTCGGCCAGCCGAGCTACGCCTGACCGCCACTCGAATCGTATCGGAGGCCGCCAACCGCACGGCCTCTTTCCGTTTTGGTAAAGCGCCCGAAATCCGACCGTCCCGGGACACGGCACCAATCCGCGCCATGCCGGCCGATGGTTAACGACATCTGAACAATGGAGCGGTTTCGGCGTCACAAAGCTTTTGCGCAAGCGATCAAATATCGCGACGATCAGGGCAAGTTCAGGAGAAACCATGCTCGCCTTGTTCATCGCCACCACCATCGCGTTATGCCTTCTCGGCTGGGCCGAGGGTCTGCCGCGCCAGCGTCAGGTTCGCGTCTCCTCCGACGCTGCAGCGATCGCCGCTGACCCGTCGCATGGCGCCCGGTCGGACCAGACGCCCGAAGCGTCGGACGCCTCGGAAGACCTCGACGCTGCCGTGATGTCGCGCATTGAAACCCTGCTGGCGCATTCGAACCAACAGGCCGGCGCCCACGCAAAAGAAAACCCTGCGCCTGCCGCGGGCCCCGAACCGCTCCCGCGGATCGACGGGTTCGAGCCGGGAGACGCGATTGCCCTCGACTTCACCGGCGCTGCGCCGCGCCACGACGACATCACCTTCCGCACCTGCGCCGAAGGCACGCTGGTCGTGATCGACGGCCGGGCCGAGCTCGTCATCACCGGCGTCGCGCCAGAGCAACTCGCGCCCGACGCCTTCCAATTCCGCGCTCATGCGGCGGCCTGAGAGACACCGCCCGCATGACAGGAAAAGATCCCGGTTGGGCTGGCCGGGGTCTTTTCTTTTTAACTACAGGAAGTTGCGCCTCGGCGCGGATCAGATCGCGGCCTTGCGGCTCTCGTCGAGATAGATTTCGCGCAGTCGCACCGCGACCGGACCGACCACGCCCTCGCCCACCGTCTCGCCGTCGATCTCGACCACCGGCATCACGAAGGCCGAAGCCGAGGTGAAGAAGGCTTCGTCCGCTGCCTGCGCTTCCTCGATGGTGAAGGGACGCTCCTCAATCTCCATCTGCGCTTCGGCGGCGTATTTCAGCAGCGAGGCGCGGGTGATCCCGTGCAGGATGTCGTGGCTCAGGTGCCGCGTGATGATCTTGTTGTCCTTGACGATATAGACGTTGTTCGACGAGCCTTCGGTGACGAAGCCATCTTCCACGAACCACGCATCATTCTTGCCCGCCTTCTCGGCCGCCATCTTCGCCATGGAAGGGTAAAGAAGCTGCACCGTCTTGATGTCGCGGCGATGCCAGCGCAGGTCGGGCAGCGAGATCACCTTGATGCCCTCTTTCGCCTTGGGATCGTCGGCGAGGTTCGGCTTCGACTGCGTGTACAGCACCACGGTCGGGGGCGTGCCCTCTGGCGGGTAGTGGAAATCGCGATCGCCCGCATTGCCGCGGCTGACCTGGAGGTAAATCATCCCTTCTTCGAGATCGTTACGCTTGACCAGTTCGCGATGGATCTCGATCCATTCGTCGCGGGTCAGATCGCACGTCATTTCCAGCTCCGCCAACGAGCGGGCGAGCCGGTTCATGTGACCTTCGAATTCGAGGATCTTGCCATCCAGAACGGAGGTCACTTCATAGACCGCATCGCCCATGACGAAGCCCCGGTCGAAGACCGAAACCTTGGCCTCTTCCTCGGGCATATACTCTCCGTTGAGATAGACGATCCGGCTCATGTTCTCGCTCCTTGCAAACTCAGCCCCAGAGTTCCGACTCCGGCGGCTCGACCACGCTGCCCTTGTAACGCAGCGGCACGTCGCGGTCTTCGGCCAGAAGCAGCGGGCCGTCAAGATCGACGTAATCCGCGCCCTGCGCGACCAGCATCGCCGGAGCCATCGCGAGGCTCGACCCGACCATGCAGCCCACCATGACCTTGAACCCCTCGGCGCGGGCCAGCGCCCGCAACCGAAGCGCCTCGGTCAGCCCGCCGGTCTTGTCGAGCTTGATGTTGATGACGTCATACTTCCCGCGGAGGTTGAGAAGCCCGTCGCGCGTGTGGCAGCTCTCATCCGCACAGATCGGCACCAGCCGCTCGATTTCCGAGAGCGCCTCGTCCCCCGCCGCGGGCAGAGGTTGCTCCACAAGGGCGACACCCAGCTTTTTCAACTCGCCCTGAATGTCGAGGAAGGTTTCCATCTCCCAGCCCTCGTTCGCGTCGACGATGATCTTCGCCTCCGGGGCGCCCTCGCGTACCGCGCGCAGACGCGGCATATCCTCGGGAGTGCCGAGCTTGATCTTCAACAGCGGCCGGTGCGCATGTTCGGCCGCCGCCGCGCGCATCTTGTCGGGCGTGTCGAGCGAGAGCGTGTAGGCCGTGACCTGCGGTTCTGGCTTTTCCAGCCCCGCAAGCTCCCAGACCGGCACGCCCTTCTTCTTGGCTTCCCAGTCCCACAGCGCGCAATCCACCGCGTTGCGCGCGGCACCGGCGGGCAGCGCATCCTGCAACTCGGCGCGGCTGATCCCCTCGGGCAGGCTCTCGATCTGCGCCGTCACACTGTCGAGACTTTCGCCGTAGCGCGCATAGGGCACGCATTCGCCGCGCCCGATCTTGCCGTCGCGCTCTATGGTCACGCTCAGTACATGCGCCTCGGTGCGCGAGCCGCGCGCGATAGTGAAGACCTGCGCCAGCTTGAACGTATCATGGCTTACCCGGATCATCCGCGCCCCCTTCGACTTGCTCAAAATATCCCCGCCGGAGGCATCCGACGGGTGTCACAGGCGAGACAATCAGATCGCGGCGAGCGCGTCCACCAGCTTGCCCGCGCCGAAGCGGAACGGGTCGGTCGCGGGCAGGCCCATTTCCTCCTCGACTTTGGCCAGATAGGCCTTGGCCTCGTCTTCCCCCATCTTCTGGGTATTGACCGAGATGCCGACCACCTGACAGGCGGGATTGGCGACCTTCGCCAGCGCGAGCGCCATGTCGCTGAGCTCTTGCAGCGAGGGCAGCTTGTAGCCCGGCAGCCCGCGCATATGGGTGCGCGTCGGCTCGTGGGCGAGGATCAGCGCGTCGGGCTGACCGCCATGGATCAGCGCCATCGTTACGCCCGAATAGGAGATGTGGAACAGGCTCCCCTGCCCTTCGATCAGGTCCCAATGGTCGGGATCGTTGTCAGGTGTCAGGTATTCGACCGAGCCAGCCATGAAATCCGCGATCACCGCATCGAGCGGCACCCCGTCGCCGGTGATCAGGATCCCGGTCTGCCCGGTGGCGCGGAAGCTGGCCTTCATGCCGCGTTCGCGCATTTCGCGCTCCATGCAAAGCGCGGTATACATCTTGCCCGCCGAGCAATCGGTGCCCACGGCGAGGCAGCGTTTGCCGGTGCGCTTCTCGCCATTCGCGATCGGATATTTCACCGCCGGAATGCGCACGTCATGCAACTGACGCCCGCAGGCATCGGCCACGGCGACCAGATCGGGTTCGTCGCGCAGCAGGTTGTGCAACCCCGACGCGAGGTCGAGCCCTTCCTCCAGCGCCTCGACGAGCACTTTCTTCCAGGCCTGCGAAATCACGCCGCCGCGGTTGGCAACGCCGATCACCAGCGTCTTGCAACCCTTCGCGACCGCCTCTTTGATATCCAGATCGGGGATGCCCATGTCGGCTTGGCATCCCTCCATCCGGTACTGGCCGATGGCGTATTCAGGCCGCCAGTCCTTGATCCCCTGCGCCACCTTCGCGGCCAATGGATCGTGGGCATCGCCCAGAAACAGCAGATAAGGGGTGTCGATCAGCGACATGCGGGTCTCCCTGTGTTTTGTCTTTGTTTGTCGATGATATTAGGACGCGACGCAAAAATTTCTTGGGGATTTCCATGCAATATTCACGCAAAAACGGAAGATCCTTCGGTAAAAGCGCCATCGCGACGCAATTTCGTGCATCACGCGGATTTCGAGGCGCATCGGATGCTGCAGTGCGGCCTCGATTCTGCGCCTGCAAAATCGCCTTGCATGCGCCTGCGCAACAATATACCCAATCCGCAACAAAAAACGTAACTTCATTGCGAAAGGCCGCTTCATGAGCTTCCGCGTTCAACCTACGCCCCCTGCCCGCCCGAACCGCTGCCAGCTCTTCGGCCCCGGCTCGAACACCAAGCTCTTCCCGAAAATGGCCTCTTCTGCCGCCGATGTGATCAATCTCGACCTCGAGGATTCGGTCGCCCCCGATGACAAGGCGCAGGCGCGGCGCAACATCATTCTGGCCAGCCACGAGATCGACTGGGGCAACAAGTACCTTTCGGTGCGCATCAACGGTCTCGACACCCCCTACTGGTATCGCGACGTGGTCGAATTGCTCGAAGAAGGTTCCGAGCGCATAGACCAGATCATGATCCCGAAAGTCGGCTGTGCGGCGGATGTCTATGCGGTCGACGCGCTGGTCACGGCGATCGAAACCGCGAAGGGCCGCAGCAAGAAAATCTCGCTCGAAGTCATCATCGAAAGTGCCGCCGGTCTCGCGCATGTCGAGGAAATCGCTGCATCTTCTTCGCGTCTGCAGGCGATGAGCCTTGGCGCGGCCGACTTCGCCGCCTCGATGGGAATGCAGACCACCGGCATCGGCGGGACGCAGGAAAACTACTACATGCTGCGCAACGGCGAGAAGCATTGGTCCGACCCGTGGCACTGGGCACAGGCCGCGATTGTCGCCGCCTGCCGCACGCACGGGATTCTGCCCGTCGATGGCCCGTTTGGCGATTTTTCCGACGATGACGGGTTCCGCGCGCAGGCGCTCCGCTCGGCGACTCTGGGCATGGTCGGCAAATGGGCAATCCACCCCAAACAAATTTCCCTTGCAAATGAGGTCTTTACGCCGTCAGATGAGGCGGTCACCGAGGCGCGCGAAATCCTCGCAGCGATGGAAGAAGCCAAGGCACGCGGGGAAGGCGCGACGGTTTACAAAGGCCGTCTCGTTGACATAGCGTCGATCAAACAAGCTGAAGTGATTGTAAGACAAGCTGAAATGATTAAAGATTAAGCCGCGCGCGAACGAATCGCGATATAGTTATCTAATCCCGGAGCGGTTGGGAGGGGAGGCCCGGCCGCATGAGGGAAAAGGAGCGCCCTGGCCCCGTGCCGGGGCGTTTCCGTTTTCTGGAATCGGACCCTCTCGCGGCGTAACCTTCCTTAACAGCCCCGTGCGACCGCCCCGTGACAGACCGCCACCGCTCAGTCCTTGAGCGGCAAACGAATCTCCGTCAGCAGATTTCCGGGCTTCGGCTCGAAGGGATCGTTCAGATAGACCTCGTAGCGATCGAGACCGCGCGGCGCTTCGCCCGACGCGGGATACCACTCCTGCGCCAGCCAGCGATACGCCTCGGGCAACTGGTCATAGGGCCCTGCGATCGTCAGGGTCGCATATCTCCCTGCGGGATAGCGGATTTCCTCGAGAGGCGGGAAGATCACGAACCCCTCGCCCACTATGAAACAGGCATGCGAACGCAGATCCTCCGCCGGGACCGTGCGCGGATTGTCATGCCCGATCATCGCCGGATGCTCGACCTCCGCCCGAGACGGTTCGGGAATCAGCGAAACGAGCCTCTGGAACACCGGCGCCACCGAAGGATACGGTCCGGTATGCGCCAAACCCGCCAACCGCACCGGCGGCAGCCTCCGTATCTCGACCTCGTAGGCCATCGCACCCTCCCTTGAAAGCTAACCGGGCCTCGCCCCGAGCAGTTTAGCGCTCCGCGCGGCCCCGCCTATCTAGCAGGCTCCCGCCACCCGCACATCTGCGATAGGCTGCCCACGCGCCACCCAGTTGCAATTCCCGAGCGTTGAAGACATTAAGGGCCCGAGTTTCCGGATGCGGAGTGATCCATGACCTATCTCGAATTCGAAAAGCCGCTGGCAGAAATCGAAGGCAAAGCCGAAGAGCTGCGCGCGCTGGCCCGGCAAAGCGAAGAGATGGATGTCGACAAGGAAGCGTCGGCCCTCGACAAGAAGGCCGAGACGATGCTGCGCGATCTCTACAAGGATCTGTCGCCCTGGCGGAAATGCCAGGTCGCGCGCCATCCCGACCGGCCGCATTGCAAGGACTATATCGACCAGCTCTTCACCGAATACACGCCGCTCGCAGGCGATCGCAACTTCGCCGACGACCATGCGGTGATGGGCGGCCTTGCGCGTCTCGGCGACAAGCCGGTGATGGTGATCGGCCACGAGAAGGGCAACGACACCGCGAGCCGCATCGAGCGCAACTTCGGCATGGCTCGCCCCGAGGGCTACCGCAAGGCGATCCGCCTGATGGACATGGCCGCCCGCTTCGGACTGCCCGTCGTCGCCCTGATCGACACGCCCGGCGCCTATCCCGGCAAGGGCGCGGAAGAACGCGGCCAGTCCGAAGCCATCGCCCGCTCGACCGAGAAATGCCTGCAGATCGGGGTTCCGCTGATCTCGGTCATCATCGGCGAGGGCGGCTCGGGCGGCGCCGTGGCCTTCGCCACCGGCGACAGTGTCGCGATGCTGGAACATTCCGTCTATTCGGTGATCTCGCCGGAGGGCTGCGCCTCGATCCTCTGGAAGGATGCCGAGAAGATGCGCGAAGCCGCCGAGGCGCTGCGCCTGACCGCGCAAGATCTCAAGAAGCTCGGCGTGATCGACCGCATCATCTCGGAGCCGATGGGCGGCGCACAGCGCGACCCCAAGGCGACCATCGCTTCGGTCGGCTCTGAAATCTCGCTGATGCTGGCCGAGCTGGAGGGCAAGAAGGCCGCCGATCTCATCAAGGCCCGGCGCAAGAAGTTCCTCGACATGGGCGCGAAGGGGCTTTCGGCCTAAACCGAAACTCCTCCCGAAACGCGAAGACCAGCGCCGGCCTCACGCCGGCTCCGCCTGCCTGCGCATCAGCCCCGCCCCGAGCGCGAGCGCGATTATGACCGCGCCATAAATCTCGGTCGTCAGCCGCAGTCCCAGTTCCGGCACCGCCAGCCCTGCGAGCACCGCAGGCACCCCGAAGGCCGAATATGCCAGTGTGAACAGTGCCGCGAACAGGCCGCCACGCTCATCCGGCGCAGCCAGCGGCGCAAGCGAACGTAACACCCCTGCGAAGCAGGTGCCGAACCCGATCCCCGCGAGAATGACGCTCGAGATATAGAGCGGAAAACTCTCCGTCATCAGCGCCGCCAGCGAAAGCAGCGTGCCCAGCACCAACCCGTCCGTACCCAGAAGCGCAATCCGGCGTGGCGCCAGATTGCGCGTCGCATAGCACGAGGCCGCTCCGGTCGCCGCCAAAAGCGCCACGATCGCGCCCTGCGCCAGCGCTGTGTGAACCTCGAAGACCCGGGCCACGATGGGCGCGCCCAGCGACAGGAACAGCGAGCCGGTCCCCCACCCCGCCACGACGGCAGGCGCGCCCCGCCGGAACGCTGCGCGAATATGCGGCGGGACCGAGACCCGCGGGCGCAGCGAGGCGAGCGTCCCCGCATGGCGCGGCGCGGTCTCCGGCGGCAGCCAGACCAGCAGCGCCAGCACGGCATAGACCAGAGCAAGTCCAAGGAAGGTCACCAAACGCGGCGCGGGCACATAGGCCAGCAATGCCCCACCCGCGAGCGCGCCGAGTGCCAGCCCCGCCAAGGGCGCAACTGCATTCCAGACCGCCGCCAGTCCGGGCCGCGCCGGCGGCTCGTGATCGGTCGAACTCGCGCTCAGCGTCGAGATCAGCAGACCGCTCGCCAATCCTTGCACCACTCGCGCCATTAGCAGCGTCGTGGCCGTATCGGCCCGGAGGAATTCGAGCATCCCGACCGCCAACAGAACGAACCCCACTGAAAGGACGGGCCGCCGCCCGAGGTGGTCGGAGAGCCGCCCGAAGACCAGTAGGGTCACCAGAAGAGCCCCGGCATAGATCGCGAAGATTCCCGTCATCATCGCCGAGGAAAAGCCGATCTGCGCCTGTAGCACCGGGTAGAAGGGCGACGGCGCACTGGCCCCGGCCAGCATCAGCACGAGCCCTGCAAGGGCCAGAACGAAGCCCGCGCGGCTCCGCGTTGGCGGATTTGGAGAGGTGGGGCGCGGGCCGGGACGGGTCTCATCGGTCATCGCTGTCTCCTGATGCGATAGGTTCGAAAATTGTTGAACCTCCACATACTCGACACGGCAGATGGTTCAAGTATTGTCGAACCATGAGCACGCCCCCCGAACTTCCTCACCCGCCCGCAGACTCGCTGTCGCTGTCGCAAGTGCTCTTCGCGCTCAGTGATCCGGCGCGGCGAGAAATCGCCCGCAACCTGCGCGAGGGCCCGCTTGAAGCCGCCGCCTGCAGCTCTGCGGGCGCGGGCGTTCCGAAATCTACGAAATCCCATATTCTCAAGGTCTTGCGGGAATCCGGCGTAATACGGAACGAGCCGAATCCGAACGGCCGCGGCCGCCTTCTCACCCTGCGCCGGGACGACCTCGAAGCGCGCTTCCCCGGCCTGATCGACCCGATCCTCGACGCCGATCTACGCGAGGGATGATCACGCCAACGTGTTCCGCGCCCGCGCTTCGCGGCGCCGCCGCACCTCTTCCTCTTGGCTAAAATATCCCTGCCGGAGGTTCCCTCCCCCGGCATCCACTCAGGGCTTCGGCAGCTCGAACCCGGCCTCCGCCATGAGCGCATCGGAGCGCGGCTCCACCACCGCTTCGACCGCCGCCAACGTCTGTGGCGCCGAGCCAGCCGCGTCGATCACCGGCAGGAACTCGGTCACCGCCACGCCCGAGCGGATCGGCCAGCCTCGCTTGTTCCAGAACAGCCCGGCATTGGTCGCGGCGGGCACGACCGGCAGCTTCGTGGCCTCCGCCACCACCCCCACGCCCTGCTTGTAACGGCGTTTCTCGCCCGGCGGCACGCGCGTGCCCTCGGGATAGATGATCAGTTGGCCCAGCCCATGCGTCGCACGCGCCTCTTCGACCGCCCCAAGCATCACCTTCATCGCCTCCGACCCCTTGGAGCGATCGATCGGAATGCACCCCGCCTTGTGCGCGAACCAGCCCATCACCGGCACGTTCAACAGCGCCTTCTTCATCACGAAAGCCCGGCGCGGCAGGTGATTGGCGAGGATAAGAATGTCGAAAAAGCTCTGATGCTTGGCCGCGATGATGCAGTCGCCCTGCGGCGGCGTGCCGCGCAGCTCGTAGCGCAACCCCAGATAGACGCGCGCCATCGTCAACAGATGCTGCGTCCAGATCCCGGCCACGCGATGCACCCCGTCCCGCCCCTTTGGCAGCACCTGAAACACAAGGCCCCACGCCCCGATCAGCACCGTCGCGAGCGCAATGTGGACGTAGTAAATTCCGGTCATCACATGAGTCAGCGGCGTGACCTTTCCGGGTCGGTGCGAAGGATCGGACATCAGCGAAGTCTCCTGAGCATACGCAGCGCGGCGAAACGCGTGGCGGCAAAGGCCACGATCGCGGCGATCGGCGGAATGATCAATGGCCAGAGCCATGCGGCCCCGGAAAAGCCCAGGCCGGTGAGGAAACCGCCCGCGGCCTCGGTCGAGGGGAGCAGCGCCACCGCGAGCATCCCCAGCACCGTGCCCGCCACGGCACCGATCAGCCCGCGCGTGGTGAACCGGCGCACGAAGGCCCGCGCGATGAAGGCGTCGCGCGCGCCCACAAGCCGGAGCGTCGCGATCACCTGACCATTCGCGGCCAGCGCGGCCTGCGCGGCCAGCGTGATCATCCCCGCCATCGCGCCGAAGATCAGCAGCAGCGAGAGCAGCCCCAGCGTCCGAATCCGCTGCGCGGCGGCCACCAGCGGGCGCCGCCAGCGGGTATGGTCGTCGAAGATCGCGCCGGGCGCTTCAGCCTGCAGCCGCAGCCGCAGCCCCTCGACATCGACGCCCGCGCCGGTCTCGGTCACCGCGATCAGCTTCGGCAACGGCAACGCATCCACCGGCAGATCGGGACCGAACCACGGCTTCAGCAGCCCCTTCATTTCGTCATCGCCCAACACCCGCGACGAGGCGACACCCGGCGTCGTCTTCAGCACCTCCTGCACGGCGGCGACCTGCGCATCCATCTGCTCGGGCGGGGCGGAGATGCGGATCGTGGCGGACCGCGCGAGGCTATCCGCCCAGCGATCGGCAAGCCGCCCGGTCGCCAGCGACAGAGCGAGCGCAAAAACCGCCAGAAACGCCATCGCGGCGGCCGTGAACAGGGTCAGCCGCGCGGTAAACCCGGTCGGCGGCACGACACGATCCGGCCCCGTGGTCTCGGATGCGAATGTCAGCATGGTCAGCTTCACAGATCGGCCCCCGCCGTATGCAGATGGCGCTTCGCGATCCGCAGCACCCGCGCCGAGACCTGCGGCTTCGCCTGCCGGATCAGGTTCAGATCGTGGGTCGCGATCACCACCGTCTTGCCCATCTTGTTCAGCTCGACCAGCAAAGACAGCAGCCGCAGCGACATCTCCCAATCGAGGTTCCCCGTCGGCTCGTCCGCAAGAATCACGTCGGGCGACATGATGACGGCCCGCGCCAATGCGACCCGTTGGCGCTCCCCGCCCGACAGCTGCGGCGGCAGCGCATTCGCCTGCCGCTTCAGCCCGACCCACGCCAGCAATTCGCGCAGCTGGGTCATGTCGGGGGTGCGGCGATTGACCGTCATCGGCAGCGCCACGTTTTCCTCCACCGAGAGGTGATCGAGGAACTGGCAGTCCTGGTGCACGACACCGATACGCTGGCGCAGCCCCGCGATTTCGTCGCGGCTCATCGTGCGCACATCCTTGCCGAACAGAGATAAATGACCCGCCGTCGGCAGCAGCTCCGCGTAGCACAATTTGAGAAATGTGGTCTTCCCCGCGCCCGACGGCCCGGTGAGAAAATGAAATGACCCTGGGGCAAGCGTCAGGGACATATCGCTCAATAGCTCCGCCCCGCTATAGCTCATCGCCACATTTTGCAGCTCGATCACTGCCAGCCCCTCTATTTGGTGCGCGTTTCGCGAATTAAGCGGCCCAAATCATTTGGACATTCCGCCCGCGCTTGCTACAACATAAGACAGTGGTTGGCCAGAACGGCAAAACGCCAACACGGGCAGGGATGGGACAATATGCGGTTGGTTTGCCCCAATTGCGGTGCGCAATACGAAGTGGATGACGCCGTCATCCCAGACGGCGGACGGGATGTGCAATGCTCCAATTGCGGGCATGGCTGGTTCCAGCCGAGCAAGGATATGCTCTCTGCCGACAGCGACCCGACAGGCCCTGCGGCCCCGCCGGCAGGCTGGGATCCGGATCCCAACACCGAAACGGCCTCAGAACCTGAAACCTCCCGAGCCGAGACAGAGGCGCCCGTTGCCTCAAAGGCGACCGCGGAGCCGTCCGAGCCCACGCCGATGCCGGAGCCCGAACAGCAACCCAGCCACGACACGACGACCCATCTGCCCGAGCCCGAGCCGGTGGTGACGCAGCAAAGCGACGATGATACCGATGCAGCCGTCGCGGCGATGGTCGCGGCGCCGGAGGCCGAGGAAGATGACGAGGACGAGCCGGGCCTAGGCCCCGCCCCGCGCGTCGGGGCCAAACCGCGCAAACCACTCGATGACGGGCTCCTGTCGATCCTGCGCGAAGAGGCCGAGCGCGAAGCCGCGCAGCGCCGCGCCGAAGGCTCGAGCGAATTGCAGACGCAAGAGGAGCTGAACCTCGAAGAACGCGAAACCAGCGAAGATGCTGAACGCGCCGCAGAGGCCGCCGCCGCCGATCTGGCGCGCCGTCGCAAACGCGCACAGGATTTTTCCGACCTCCGCGATCCCGACGCCGAGCGCGAAGAAGATCGCGTGGCCGACCTGCTCGGCGAGGACGATGAGGACCTGCAGACGATCCGCGGGCGCGAACGCCTGCCCGATATCGACGAGATCAATTCGACCCTCACCGCGACCTCCGATCGCGAAGGCGACAGCGTCGCCGAATTCTCGCCGGAGATGGCGCGCCGCCGTCGCTCTGGCTTCAGCCGGGGCTTCATCTTCGTGATGGCCGTGACTGCGGTCTTGGCGCTGCTCTATGCTTTCGCGCCGGACATCGCAGCGAAGGTCCCGGCGCTGAAATCGCCGCTGACGCAATATGTCGTCGCGGTGGACGAGGGGCGCATCTGGCTCGACGACCAGCTCCAGATCCTCACCCATCGCCTCTCGCCAGAGACGGCCTCGGACGGCTTCACCGAATAAGTTTTCCTAATATTTCGACGCCGCGCATAAGTTGAACTTATGCGCGCCCGGCATCAGCCCGCATTCGAGAACTGATCGAGCAGCCGCTTGAGGTAATCCAGTTCTTCCTCGGGGCGCAGACGATCGGCCGAGCGGCGCCGGATTTCATCGAGCAGGTCCTGCGCCCGGCGATAGACATCCTCGCCGTTGAGCATCTGACGATCCGTGCCGAGCTGGTTGCCCTCGCCCTGCGCCCGGCCCAGCGGATCGCGTGGCATCTCGCGCCCACCGAGTTGTCCAGGTTGGCCCGCCTGCTGATTGCCCTGCTGGCCGGGCTGCTGACCGTCGCGGCGCGCCTGTTCGTTGCGCATCGCCTCGCCCAGCGCGCGCATCCCTTCGCGCAGCGCCTCGATCGCGTCGGCCTGACGGTCGATCGCCGCCGAATTGTCGCCCTGGCGCAGGGCCTGCTCGGCCTGATCCATCGCGCGCCCGGCGTCGTCGAAACGCTTCTCGGCCTGCTGGCCCGCCTCGTTGCCAAAGCCCGGCAGCAGCCCGCGCTGGCGGTCGAGTTCGCGGCGGAGCGCACGTTGGCGATCCGCGAGGCTCTGGCCGTCCACACCGCCCTGCCCGCCGTTCATGCCGGGCTGGTCGCCCTGCCCCTGGCCGTCGCGCTGCGCTTGTCCGTCCTGGCCTTGGCCGGGCTGGTTGCCGGGCTGCTGGCCCTGACCTTGTTGGCCTTGCTCACCCTGCTGGCCTTGTTGCCCCTGCTGACCTTGCTGCTGACCCTGTTGCCCTTGCTGACCTTGCTGGCCCTGCTGACCGTTCTCGGCCTGCCGCTGGCGCTCCTCGGGCGTCATGAACTGGTCCTGCAGGTTGCGGAACGCGTCGTCCGAAAGCTCCTGCTGCTTGCGCAAGGTGTCCTGCATGTCGCGCATCGCCTGACCGCCGGGCATGTCGCCCTGACCGTTCTGGCCCTGCTGGACCTTGAGGTTCTCCATCATCCGCGAGAGCTGATCGAGCAATTCCTGCGCCTCAGCCATCCGGCCTTCCTCCATCAGCTTCTGGATCTGGTCCATCATCTGCTGGATCTGGTCGCCGGTTATCTGCTGGCCCTGCTGCGGCTGCTGGCCAAATTGCGGCCCCTGATCCTGCTGTTGCGAGCGTTCGGCGAGCATGCGGATGTAATTGTCGGTGGCCTGTTTCAGCTCCTGCATGAGCTTGGCGATTTCATCCTTGGAGGCCCCGTTGCGGATCGCTTCGGAAAGCTTCTCCTGCGCCTTCTGCATCGCGGCCAACGCATCGGCCAAGCCGCCATCTTCGACAAGCTCCGCCATCTTCCACAGCGCCTCGGCGATCTCGTCGCGGGCCTCGGGGGACAGGTCGGGATCGTCGAGCCGCCCGATCACGAGGCGGATCATCAGATACACCTCCTCGCGCTTGATGAAGCCCTCGTGCCGGTTCGAGATCGCGCGGAGAAGCTGATCGGCATAGCCGCGGTTGTCGCGCGACCACAGCAGATCGCGGCGCACCTCAATCAGCGCGGCGGCGAGCGGGTCGAAGAAGCGCTTGCCGGGCAGGATGATTTCCTGCGTGCCGGAGGTGCCGGTCTGGCCGCGCCCGTCCTCGACATCGAGCGTAAGCTTCACCGGCAGGTTCGCCCAAGGATGCTTCGCGGCATCCTCGACAAGGCTCTCGGTGAAATCGGCGCGCGAGCCGGAAATCGGCAGCGGCAGATCATAGATCAGATCGTCTCGCGGCTCGGGCGGGATCTCCAGGCCGTAACGGCGATCGACCTTCGCCAGATCGAGCGAGATCACCGCATGGCCCTTGGTCACGGCGTAGTCGTCCTGCGCGGTGAAGGGCAGGCTCAGCTTACCATCGGCGCGGCGGTCGGGGGTACCGGCCAGCGCGACCGAGGGCGCCTCGTCGGGGCGCACCACCACATTGAAGCGGCGCGCGGCGGGGCCTTTGAACTCCAAAAGCCCGTCGCGGACCGCTTCGAATTCGTGGGTCTCGATGCCGCTGGCGGTCTGCGCCGCGCCCTGTTCGGGCAGCGCGGCCGGATTCGAAACGCTCTCGGAAAAGCCGATCGCGCCGGACGAGCCGTACAGCCGGATCGAGAAACGGGTGCCCTCGGGCACGATCAGTTCGTCGCCCTCGACCTTGTTAAGATAGAGCCCTGGCTTGCCGGTATAGCGCGGCGGCGCGGCCCAGCCTTCCCAGCTCGGTCCCATCGCGGCCTCGGCAGAGCCTGCAGGCGTCGGCAGCCCCTCGGTCGGATGCAACAGACGCTGCGGCACCCCGAAGATCACCGCGACGACCAAGGCCGTGAGCGCAGTCAAACGCAGCGCATAAGGATCACGGCGGGCGAGATCGGGTTTCGGTCGCGGCGCGCGGGCGGCCTGCGCGGCTTTCGCCATGCGCCGCAGATGCGCCATCCAGAGCGCGCGGGCTGCGGGATCGTTCTGCCCCAGCGCCATTTCGTCGGTCAGCGCGGAAAGTGGGCGGCCCGGCAACGTCGCATCGAGACGCGCGATCGCATCGGTCCGGCGCGGCCAACGCATCCGCCACGCGCCCCAGCCCAAAGCCACGAGCGACGCGATCAGCGCGACCAGCCAGAACCAGCGCCCGCCCGGCCCCAGATAGGCGGGCAGCGCGAAGGCGATGGCGGTGGCGATCAGCGCGAGAACGGAGAGAAGCGGCCAGAAGGCGGCCAGCCCTCGCTCGAGGATCATCCCGGCATGGGTCAGCAAAATAGGCCGGGCGAGCGGGGCCAGAGCGGCCTGCCCGTCCTCCTTCGTCGCGGTATCGCGCGAAGCTTTGCTGAACCAGTTCCTGACCGGCATTCTCTCCCTATCCGTCGGCCCTGATTCCCTTCCTACGGATCAGAGCCACTCCGGGATCGTATCGCGGGAGAGCATTTCCTCAAAGCTCGGTCTTGCCCGAATGAGAGCGAATTCGCCCCCCCGCACCAGAACCTCGGGGATCAGCGGGCGGGAATTGTATTCCGACGACATGACCGCGCCGTAGGCCCCCGCCGAGCGGAAGGCGACCAGATCGCCCGGGCCCAGCGGTGTCAGGTTGCGCGCCTTGGCGAAGGTGTCGCCGGTCTCGCATACCGGGCCGACGATGTCGTAAGGCGCGGAGTCGGTGCCCGGCTCTGGTTCGAGCACCGGGACAATATCGTGATAGGCGCCATACATCGAGGGCCGCACGAGGTCGTTCATCGCTGCGTCGAGAATGAGGAAATCGCGTCCCTCGCCCTCTTTCAGCCAGATCACCGAGGAGACCAGCAGCCCGGCATTGCCCGAGATCAGGCGGCCCGGTTCGATTTCGATCTCGCAGCCCAGATCGCCCACGGTGCGCTGGATCACCTGCCCGTATTCGATGGGCAGCGGCGGCGCGGAGTTAGAGCGCTCATAGGGAATGCCCAAGCCGCCACCGAGGTCCAGCCGACGGATATCATGGCCATCCGCGCGCAACGTCTCGGTCAGTTCGCGGACCTTCAGAAAAGCCGCCTCGAACGGCTCCAGATCGGTCAGCTGCGAGCCGATATGCACATCGATGCCGACGACATCGATGCCCGGCAGCTTCGCGGCCTCGGCATAGACCGCGCGCGCCTTGGCGATCGGGATGCCGAACTTGTTCTCGGATTTCCCGGTCGCGATCTTCTCATGGGTCTTCGCGTCGACATCCGGGTTCACCCGCAGCGCGATCGGCGCGGTCACCCCCATCGACGCGGCAATCTCGGAAATCGCCAGTAGCTCCGGCTCGGATTCGACATTGAACTGGCGGATGCCGTTTTCGAGAACGTAGGCGATCTCCTCGCGGGTCTTGCCCACGCCCGAGAACACCACCCGCTCGCCCGGCACGCCAGCCGCCCGCGCACGGCGATATTCACCGCCCGAAACCACGTCCATCCCCGCGCCGAGATCGCCCAGCACCCTCAGTACGGCGAGGTTCGAGTTCGACTTGATCGCGAAGCAGATCAGGTGTTCGGTCCAGCCAAGCGCCTCTTCGAACAGCTTGAAATGCCTCTCCAGCGTGGCGGTCGAATAGACGTAGAACGGCGTGCCCACGGCCGCCGCGATCTCGGGGATCGGCACATCCTCTGCATGAAGGACGCCGTCGCGATAGAGGAAATGATCCATGAGAGGTCTCGATTACTGGGCCGAAGCCTGCTGGGATTGCGCGCTGTCCGCCTCGGACGGCGGAACGGGCGGACCGTCGACACCGCAGGCAGCGAGCGAAAGAAGAAGCGTCAGGGCGAGGGTCAGGGTCTTGGTCATGGAGTCACCGACAGGGTCATGATGCCGACACGCGCCGTCGCGGCGGGATAGACTTTGATGCCGTCACGATTGATGCCGACATGCGTATGCAAGGCCGCGTCGGCGGCGCAGCCGCCAAGAAGGCCGATCAGCACGAAAGGGACCGCGAAGTTCATCCAAGCAGTTCCTTCCAGCGGGCGACCTGCGCGCGCACCTGATCGGGCGCGGTGCCCCCGTAAGACTGACGCGAGGCGACCGAGTTGTGAACCCCGAGCACGTCGAACACGCTCTCGGTGATCGCCGGGTTGACCGATTGCATCTGCTCGAGGCTCAGATCGGGCAGATCGCAGCCCTGCTCCTCGGCCATCGCGACGAGCGAGCCAGTGACATGGTGAGCGTCACGGAACGGTAGCCCCGCCTCGCGCACCAGCCAGTCGGCCAGATCAGTCGCGGTGGAGAACCCGCCCGAGGCCGCGGCCTCCAGCTTGTCGGCATTGACGGTCATGTCGCCGATCATCCCGGCCATCGCGGCGAGCGCGAGCATCAGGTTGTCGGCGGCGTCGAAGACCTGTTCCTTGTCTTCCTGCATATCCTTGGAATAGGCGAGCGGCAGCCCTTTCATCACGGTGAACAGCGCGACCGACGCCCCGAGGATGCGTCCGATTTTGGCGCGGATCAGTTCTGCCGCGTCCGGGTTGCGTTTCTGCGGCATGATCGACGAGCCCGTCGACCACTTGTCCGACATCGCGACGAAACGGAACTGCGCGGAGGACCAGATCACCAGTTCTTCGGCTAGGCGCGACATGTGCACCGCGCAAATCGCAGAGGCCGACAGGAACTCCAGCGCGAAATCGCGATCCGACACCGCGTCGAGCGAGTTCGCCATCGGCCGATCGAAACCGAGCGCCTCGGCCGTGGCATGACGGTCGATCGGGAAACCTGTGCCAGCAAGCGCCGCCGCCCCTAGAGGAGATTCGTTCATCCGTTTGCGCGCATCAGTGAACCGGGATTTGTCGCGCGCGAACATCTCGACATAGGCCATCATGTGGTGGCCGAAAGTCACCGGCTGCGCGGTCTGCAGATGGGTGAAGCCGGGCATGACCCAATCGGCGCCTTCCTCGGCCCGGGTCAGCGCGGTGCGGATCAGCGTGTCGAGACCCGAGATCGCGGCGTCGCATTGTTCGCGCACCCAGAGGCGGAAATCGGTCGCGACCTGATCGTTGCGCGACCGCGCCGTGTGCAGCCGCCCCGCCGGTTCGCCAATGACCTCTTTCAGCCGCGCCTCGACATTCATGTGGATGTCTTCGAGCGCGGTAGAGAACGGAAAGCCGCCCGCTTCGATCTCGGACAAGACAGTGAGCAAACCTTCCCCGATCGCCTCGGCATCCTTGTCGCTGATGATGCCCTGCGCAGCGAGCATCGCGGCGTGGGCCCGGCTGCCGCGAATGTCCTGCGCGTAGAGCCGCTGATCATACCCGATCGAGGCGTTGATCGCCTCCATGATCGCATCAGGCCCCGCGGCGAAACGCCCGCCCCACATCGCGTTGGAGGACTTGTTCTCGTCGGTCTGATCGGTCATGGTCGAAGGCCCTTGCTAGGAGGCTATATGTTACGGTTTCTCGTCCTTTATACGGCGCTGGCGCTGGGTGCAAATGTTGCGCAGGCCGCGGATCTCGATGCGATTAAATCGGGGCAGATGGAATCCCTCGTTACCTATGACGAACCGCTGCCGCTGCCGCCCTTCACGGTGACCGATGAAAGCGGCGACGAGAATTCGATGAAAGATTTCGAAGGCAAGGTTGTGCTGATCAATTTCTGGGCGACGTGGTGTCCGCCCTGCCGCGAGGAGATGCCTTCGCTGAATGCGCTGCAAAAAGAGTTCGGCGAAGATGGGTTTCAGGTGATGACGATCGCCACGGGCGGATCGAACTCGCCCGAGAAAGTCGCCGCCTTCTTCGATAAGGAAGGCATAGACGTCTTGCCCCGTTTCCACGACGATGCCAATTTCGCGGCCCGCGCGATGGGGGTGCTGGGCCTGCCGGTTTCGGTCCTGGTCGACAAGAACGGCCACGAGGTTGCACGAATGATCGGCGGGGCGGAATGGGATTCGCCCGAGGCGAAGAAGGTCATTCAGGCATTGATCGACGAGGATTGAGGCGCGATGACGCCGTGACGCGTGTGGTTTAAGGCGAACCGCTGCGCCATCGCGGTATTCTCGTAGATGCTGTGCTGCGCATTTATACTGTACTTCGCATATACTGTGCTTCGCATTCCACTTCATATGGCGCAAGCGTTCGGACACCCGATGGCGCGCCGTGGGCTCCGCGCTTCGCGAAACCTCGCGTATTTTCTTTGAGCGATGTGGCAAGGCTAGTGCCACAGGGCTCTGGGCGCCTCATGGCCGTGATAACACAGCCATAAGCCCTGAGACACGCTCATGCCGCGGTTCTTTCGGCTCGGAGGTAGCGCCCTAGCCAATGCTCGATCTCTTCGGATAGAGAAAGGATAGCCTCGAGCCGTCCCTTGATGTCGTCATGGAAGCTGTCGAGCTGGTCTATTGTGGCCGCGAGCCCACCGTTGGTATCCCGCATGCGCCCGCACTCGACCCGCCCGAGAACCCGGATCGTGTCGAGCCCGAGCAACTGGCGACGAAGATCTCGACTTTGGTCCATCATATCGTCAGCGAGTTCTGCCGCTTGGCGCATCGCGGCATTCGCATCGGCAGTGCCCCTGACGACGAGAGACTGAAGCAATGTGCGCTCCTCGTCTCGGGTATGACCTTCGCGAGGTTGGCTAGGCTGCGCCTCTTCGCCCATGAAATTTTCGCTCATCTCGTTGAGGACACGAGCGCATCCTAGTTGGAACACGGCGCGCGCAACCTGGTAGGCCATCTGGCCACAAAGATTGTCGCGGCCGGCGACGAATTTGCGCAGCCGTTCCGATATAACGGCAGACGAGGCTTTGTAATTTTCCGAGATTGCGGACACAGGCCCCCCGGATGGTTCCAACCGCGAAGCAACAATCCGCATATTGTTGGGCACGGATTGCAACGCCTCGAAACTGCGCAAAAGTCCGAATTGTTCCTTCGTTAGCCGCCCCATCGCGGTGTTCAACTCGGCCAGCATCCGCGTATTCTCATCGGCAGTTCGACCGAGGCGGCGATCCCGTTCGGTCAGTTCAAGCGCCAGGGCATAGGCCATGAAGGCCGTGTAGTTGGAGTAGCCGCCACGCTCTGCGAAATCGCGCAGCAGACCCGCGCTCTCCCCCGGGTCGAGGGCCTCTGCCCGCTCGCGCGCAGAGAGCTCGCGATAGAATGAATGAATCCGATCGGAGAGGTCGCTCGTCGGCTTCAGCCGGACGGAAACATAACCACTCTCGATCGGCATGACGACCGCAAACACCCAGTACCAACCGCCACCTTTCGCCCTGTTTTTCACATAGGCGCCCATGGGATAGCCCTCTTTGATCGCATCCCACAGCACCCGGAACACCGCGCGCGGCGTATCGGGGTGGCGCACGATCTTATGCGGGGCACCGATCATCTCGGACCACTCGAAGCCCGCGGTGCGGCGAAAAATTTCGTTACCCGATTGGATCACACCGCGCGTGTCGGTGCGCGAGTAGAACAATTCTTCCAGCGCGAAAGGCACCTCGCTGGTACCGCGCATTTCCGGCTGCCCCATTGTCGTTATCGCCCATTCTGTTCCATCAGGACTCACCCTAGGCAACCGACGGTTACGAACGGCTTAACGCTGCAGAAGAATTTTTTGTTAACCACGAGTTCGATGCCTTTCCCCCTCTTTACCGCTTCTTAGGCGCTTGCGGGGATGCTTGTTGCGAAGGTGAAGGAGGGCCACATGACGATTCGAAACGCGAAAGCCATGCCCGTGCATCGTGACGAAGACAGCCCACTGAGCTTCGCGGCTGCGGAGCAAAGACGACAGTCGATTGCCATGGTGCACGCGGCGATCGATAGGCACGACGTCATGCTGGCCTTTCAACCCGTAATCCAAACCTGTCGTCCCGACCGTCCTGCCTTCTATGAAGGGCTGATCCGTGTGCTCGACGACCGCGGGCGGATTATCCCGGCCAAAGATTTCATGGACGCGATCGAACGCACGGAGGTCGGGCGAAAGCTCGACTGCCTCTCGCTCGAACTCGGTTTAAAAGCGCTTCTCGGGCAACCGGATCTGCGCCTTTCGGTCAACATGTCGGCGCGCTCTATCGGCTTCGCGCCCTGGACCAAGGTGCTTAATCGCTGCCTCGCAATCGATGAAACGGTCGCCGATCGCCTCATACTCGAAATTACCGAAAGCTCGGCCATGGAAATGCCTGAGCTGGTCAGCATCTTCATGGAGGACCTGCAGGCCCGAGGTGTCAGTTTCGCGCTCGACGATTTCGGGGCGGGCTACACCTCCTTCCGCTACCTTAGGGATTTCTACTTCGACATCATCAAGGTCGACGGTCAGTTCATTCGCGGCATCTCCCGCGATCCGGACAATCAGGCGTTGACGAAATCGCTGCTCGATGTAGCGCGCCATTTTGAGATGTTCACGATCGCCGAAGCGGTCGAGTCGCTGGAGGATGCCGAATATCTGGCGAGCCTCGGCATCGATTGCATGCAGGGCTATTACTTTGGCGCGCCGACGATCCACCCTCCGTGGAGCCAGACGCCCGAGCCGCAGAGGAGGCGCGCATGACCCCGGCGAAAGCGCAATAAACTTGCGCTAACAATTTCCCGAGCGACGGGATTAAGCTTGACCTCTCGCCTCCATCCGCCATGCTGCGCAGCAGCAGAACGGACGCGCTTTCGCGCCCGCTTAAGTGATGAGGAGGATCCCATGACCAATGTCGTCATCGTCTCGGCCGCGCGCACGCCCGTCGGCTCGTTTTTGGGCGCGTTCGCCAATACGCCCGCACATGACCTCGGCGCCGCCGTGATCGAGGCCGTCGTCGCCCGCGCCGGGATCGAGAAGTCCGATGTGTCCGAAACGATCCTCGGTCAGGTGCTGACCGCGGGCCAAGGCCAGAACCCCGCCCGCCAAGCCCATATCAACGCGGGCCTGCCGATCGAAAGCGCCGCCTGGTCCATCAACCAGGTCTGCGGCTCGGGCCTGCGCACCGTTGCGCTCGGCGCCCAGCATATCATGTGCGGCGATGCCGATATCGTCGTAGCCGGCGGTCAGGAAAGCATGTCGCTCAGCCCCCATGTCGCGCATCTGCGCGCGGGCCAGAAGATGGGCGACATGAAGATGATCGACTCGATGATCAAGGACGGGCTGTGGGACGCGTTCAACGGCTACCACATGGGCCAGACCGCCGAGAATGTCGCGACCCAGTGGCAGATTTCGCGCGAGCAGCAGGACGAATTCGCGCTCGCCTCGCAGAACAAGGCGGAAGCCGCGCAGAAGGCGGGTAAGTTCGCCGACGAGATCGCACCCTTCACCGTGAAGACGCGCAAGGGCGACATCGTCGTGGATCAGGACGAATATATCCGCCACGGCGCGACCATCGAGAACATGCAGAAGCTGCGCCCCGCCTTCACCAAGGACGGCTCGGTGACCGCGGGCAACGCGAGCGGCATCAACGACGGCGCGGCAGCAGTGCTGTTGATGTCGGAAGAAGAGGCCGAGAAGCGCGGCCTCACGCCGCTGGCCCGCATCGCGTCCTACGCGACCGCCGGCCTCGACCCGTCGATCATGGGCTGCGGTCCGATCCCCTCCTCTCGCAAAGCGCTGGAAAAAGCGGGCTGGAAAGCCTCCGATCTCGACCTGATCGAGGCAAACGAAGCCTTCGCGGCGCAGGCTTGCGCCGTGAACAAGGATATGGGCTGGGATGTCAGCAAGGTGAACGTCAACGGCGGCGCCATCGCCATCGGCCACCCGATCGGCGCAAGCGGCGCGCGAATCCTCAACACCCTGCTCTTCGAGATGAAGCGCCAAGGCGCGAAAAAAGGCCTCGCCACGCTCTGCATCGGCGGCGGCATGGGCGTCGCAATGTGTATTGAAGGCCTCTAACGGCAAAAAAATGCTGCATCTGCAAAAAGAGCGCGCAACTTTGTTGCGCGCTCTTGTCATTTTCGGTAACAGCGTTTCAAGGGGTAATCCATTGGAGGAGGAATCATGTCGAGAGTTGCATTGGTCACCGGCGGATCGCGCGGCATTGGCGCGGCGATCTCGAAGGCGCTTCAGGCGGCGGGCTACACGGTCGTCGCGAACTATGCCGGCAATGACGAGGCTGCGGCCAAGTTCACCGAGGAAACGGGGATCAAGACCTACAAGTGGTCGGTCGCCGATTACGACGCCTGCGCGGCGGGCATCGAGCAGATCGAATCCGAAGTCGGCCCGATCGACGTTTTGATCAACAACGCCGGCATCACGCGTGACGCGCCCTTCCACAAGATGACCCGCGAGCAGTGGAGCGAGGTGATCGACACCAACCTCAGCGGCATCTTCAACATGACTCATCCGCTCTGGACGAAGATGCGCGAGCGCAAGTTTGGCCGCGTTGTGAACATCTCCTCGATCAACGGCCAGAAGGGCCAGTTCGCGCAGGCGAACTACTCGGCAGCGAAGGCGGGCGATCTGGGTTTCACCAAAGCTCTGGCGCAGGAAGGCGCCCGCGCAGGCATCACGGTGAACGCGATCTGCCCCGGCTATATCGCAACCGAAATGGTCATGGCGGTGCCGGAGAAGGTGCGTGAGTCGATCATCGGCCAGATCCCGGTCGGGCGTCTGGGCGAGCCCGAAGAGATCGCGCGCTGCGTGGTCTTCCTCGTCTCCGACGATGCGGGCTTCATCACCGGCTCGACGATCACCGCGAATGGCGGTCAGTATTTCATCTGATTTCGCCTCTTGGCATTCTCGACGGGGGCCCGCATTTTGCGGGCCTCTTTGTTTTGGCGGGGGCAGGATGACGCGCGGCAAGGCCACTTCGATCGGGTTCACGGCAGTGTTGCTGTGGGCGCTTCTGGCGCTGTTCACTGTGGGATCAGATCCGGTGCCGCCCCTGATGCTGAACGCGCTGTGCTTCGCGCTTGGCGGCGCGGTGGGCATAATCTGGCTGTTCGCGACCGGCGCGCTAGGGCAACTGCGGCATGTCTCGTGGAAGGTCTATCTCGCCGGAACCGCGGGGCTTTTCGGATATCATTTCCTGTATTTCTCGGCGCTACGTCTCGCGCCTCCGGCCGAGGCCGGGCTAATTGCCTATCTCTGGCCGTTGCTGATCGTGCTGTTTTCCGGGCTGCTGCCCGGCGAGCGGCTGACCCTTTGGCATGTCGCGGGCGCGATACTGGCCTTCGGGGGCGCCGCGCTGATCCTGGGAGGCGGGATCTCCGCCGATCCGGAGGCGCTGCCCGGCTATGGGCTGGCGCTGATTTGCGCGCTGACATGGTCGAGCTATTCGCTGCTGTCGCGGCGCTTCGGCGCGGTGCCGACGGCGGCGGTCGCGGTCTATTGTCTGGCGAGCGCAGCGCTGTCCGCCGTCGCCCATCTGGCGCTGGAGCCAACGATCTGGCCACAAAGCGCGGTCGGCTGGGCCTCGGTGATCGGCTTGGGACTGGGGCCCGTCGGGCTCGCTTTCTACACATGGGATCTTGGCGTGAAGCGTGGCGATATTCAGCTGCTAGGCACGGCCTCCTATGCGGCACCGCTGGTCTCGACGCTGGTGCTGGTCGCCGTAGGGATCGCGAGCGCGCGCCCGACCCTGCTGATTGCGGCAGCGATGATCGCCGGGGGCGCGGGGCTGGCGGCGCTTGGCGGTCGGGGTCGGCGCGCCTCGCCCCCTCCGCCGGACATGACCGGGCAAGAGATACCGCGGAAAGGTTCGGCCTGAGTAGGCGCCCTCTCGAACGGCCCCGTTATAATGACACGGGCCGCCCAAAGGACGGCCCGGTTAAACTCGTGGGAGGGCCCTCAGGCCGTTTCGAGGCGGCGGATTTCCTCTTTCAGCCGAAGTTTTTGCCTTTTCATCTGAGCGATTTCAAGATCGTCGACGCCGGGTCTGCGCGCAGCGCGCTCTACCTCCATCGACAGAGCCTCATGTTTCTTGCGAAGTTCGGTGATATGCGAACCAAGCGACATGGCAGTCTCCTCTCCAGTTGTCAGCCCGTCGATTGCAGCACAGCTTTTGAGTCGTGTCACGGAAATGTCGTATAGTGACGGGGCATCTCCATCATTTTCGCGAAATCTTGCGAAAGCACTAACGAGGAATAGGCATTTTTTGACCTTCGCGCAGAATTTCGCGCGCAATATCCGTCAAATCCTCCGCATCGTGTGAATGCATCGGCGCCGCGTGCAAGATCAGCGGCGCGAGAAGCTGCAGCGGCGTTCGCACCCCCTTGCGCGCCGTCACGATCACCCGCCGCGCCGGGCGCCCCACCCGCGGCGCGATCGGCAGGACGGTGATCGCGCCCGCGCGCCCCTGGAGCCCCGCCAGAAGGTCTGCCAGCCGGTCGGCCTGCTGGATGAGCGTGATCCGCCCCTCGGGCTTGAGACGCCGCAACCCCGCGTCGAGCCATGCGCTGATCGGCGTCGCCTCCCGCTGCGCGCGCTCGCGACCGGGATCGGCGGCGGGCGTCCCGTCTTCGGGGCTGAAATAGGGCGGATTGGCGATGACGTGATCGAAACTGCGCGCCCGCAATTCGGCGGGCATCTGCGCCAGATCGCCTTCGATCACCTCGAGCGCGATCCCGTTATCCGCCGCGTTGCGCCGGGCGAGATCGGCATAGGCGGGCTGCAGTTCCAGCCCGCTTTGCGCAAGCCCCGGCACCCGCCAGCCAAGACACAGGCTCGCCACCCCTGCCCCGCAGCCGAGTTCCAGAACCGACTGGCCGGCCTGCGCCGGACAGGCCGCCGCCAGCAGGACCGGATCCATCGCGGCGCGGTAGCCCGCGCGCGGCTGGGCGATCCGCAACCGCCCGCCGAGAAAGCCATCGACTGTCAGATCCTCGGGCGCGAACCGATTCATGCGCTCAATCCGATTTTATCTCGTTATCGCGCAGCACCGCCTGCGCCATGAACATGTCGCTGTCGCGCACCATCAGGCGGCGCGGGAGAATCCCAAGCGAGCCTTCCAGCACGCTCGTATGGACGTCGAGTTGAAACGTGCTTATACCCTCGCCCTCGAGAAGGGCGGTCGCCATGGCCAGTTTCACCGGGTCCGTGCTGCGCAGTAGCTCTTTCATATCCCTCACTTACGGCCCCTTGCGAGGGCTGTCGAGATGAGGCAGATCGAAGGGATGAACATGAGCCTCGACGACAAGCCCGACAACACAGCGAAACCGCATGACCGGCTCGCGGAAGCCTTGGCCGACGACATGGCGGCGGTGGATGCGCTGATCGCCGAGCGCATGGCCTCGGAGAACGCGCCGCGCATCCCCGAAGTGACCGCCCATCTGGTCGGCGCGGGCGGCAAGCGGCTGCGGCCGATGCTAACGGTGGCGGCGGCACGGCTGTGCAGCTACAAGGGCAATCTGCACCACAACCTCGCCGCGGCGGTCGAATTCATCCATACCGCAACGCTGCTGCATGACGATGTGGTCGACGAGAGCAAGCAGCGCCGGGGCCGCCCGACCGCAAACCTGCTCTGGGACAACAAATCGAGCGTGCTGGTTGGCGATTACCTCTTCGCGCGGTCGTTCCAGCTGATGACGGATACAGACAACCTGCGGGTTCTGTCTATCCTGTCGAACGCCTCCGCCGTCATCACCGAAGGCGAGGTGCTGCAGCTCTCGGCGGCCGAAGACCTGAACACGACCGAGGACACCTATTACAAGGTGGTGCGCGGCAAGACGGCGGCTCTGTTCTCGGCGGCGACCGAGGCGGGCGCGGTTCTGGCCGGCGCGCCGGAGGAACAGATCGCGGCGCTGCACGATTACGGCGAGAGCCTCGGGATCGCCTTCCAGGTGGTCGACGATCTGCTGGATTATCTCAGCGATGCCAAGACGATGGGCAAGAACGTGGGCGACGATTTCCGCGAGCGCAAGCTGACGCTGCCGCTGATCAAGGCGCTGGCCAAGGCCGACGGCGAGGCCCGCGCTTTCTGGACCCGCACCATCGACAAGGGCGATCAGCGCGAGGGCGATCTGGAGCATGCGTTGGAGTTGCTGAAGGCGACCGGCGCGCTGGAAGAGACCCGCGCGGCAGCCCTCGAGTGGGCCGATCGCGGGCGCGAGCGCCTGCAAATCCTGCCGGAAAGCGAGCTGCGGCAGATGCTGGACGATCTGGCCGATTACGTGGTGGCGCGGTTGCGCTGAGGGGGCACTACCCCCCGCCCTGCGGGCTCCCCACGGGATATTTGGGTCAAGAAGAAGAGGCGCGGCTATGGGGCTGCCCCTTTTGCGTCTGATCGCCGAGCATGCCGGAGGCCCGCCACCAGCCAGGGCGGCGCTGAGCCAGCGTGGCTTCCGCAGCCTGCGCGGCGTCCAGCGTCTCGAACAGCGCGAAACAGGTCGCACCAGAGCCCGACATGCGCGCGAGACGACAGCCGGGGAGCGTCATGAGCGCGTCCAGCACCTCCCCGATCACGGGGGCCGAGGCGATGGCAGGCGCCTGCAGATCGTTACGCTGCGTGGCCAGCCAGTCGATGCAGTCAGGCGCGCCAGTAAATGTCGGCAGCACCTCGGGCATCGGGGGATTGTCCTTCGAATCTAGCCCCTTGAAGATCGCAGGCGTCGGCACCTCCACACGCGGGTTCACAAGTAGCGCGGGCAGCGGCGGCAGCGACACGAGGTCGAGCGCCTCGCCAATGCCGCGCACGCGCTGGGGGCGTGGCGTCAGGCACATCGGCACGTCTGCCCCAAGTTGTGCGGTCTCCGCCGGAAGCGGATGGTCCCAAAGCGCAGCCAGCGCCCGCAGCGCAGCCGCCGCGTCTGACGATCCACCGCCGATGCCCGAGGCGGGCGGCAGATATTTGTCGAGATGGATTTCCGCCCCCTGCCCCGCCGGGCGCGACAGAAGCGCTGCGGCCTTCAGCACGAGGTTCGACGGATCGGCAGGCACGCCTGCCGCTTCCGGGCCCGTCACACTGAGCGACAGGGTGCCGCTTTCGCGCAGCACCAGCCGGTCGCCCATCGGCCCGAATGCCACGAGGCTGTCGAGCAGGTGATAGCCATCGGCCCTCTGGCCGATGACATGCAGCGTCAGGTTGATCTTCGCAGGCGCGAAAGCGTCAATTATTCGCATCGCTCGCGGGCGTTTCGGGGGCGGCCTTGGGGCTATCCTTGCTCGGACCCTTATCCTCGAGCGGCGGCAGACCTTGCTCCTTGCGCTGCTGGTCCAGACCTACCTCGATCTTGCGGCGGATCGCATCGGGATCGAGTTCCTCGGTGGTCTCCGCGTCGTCGGTCGCGAAGGACAACGCGCGGCGCCACTGGAATTTCGCCTCGCGCTGGCGGCCCACGGCCCAGAGCACATCGCCCAAGTGGTCGTTGAGCAGCGGATCGCGCGGCTCGAGCTCCACGGCTCGCTCCATCTTCTGGGCCGCCTCTTGGTAATGGCCAAGCTTGAACAGCGCCCAGCCGAGGCTGTCGATGATGAAGCCCGCATCGGGACGCTCGGCGGCGGCCTTGCGGATCATGTCGAGCGCCTCGTCGAGGTTTTCGCCCTTGTCCACGTAGGAATAGCCCAGATAGTTCAGCACAGAGGGCTGATCGGGCGAAAGGCGCAGCGCCTCGCGGAAACCCTTCTCGGCCTCGTCCCAATTGCCCGAGCGTTCCTGCGCGATGGCGCGCGAATACCAGACGAACCAGTCCTTCGGCTCGGGTTGACCGAGCAGATCGATCGCCTTGTCATAGGCTTTCGCAGCCTCGGCGAAGCGGCTCTCGCGGCGGAGCGTATCGCCCAGAGCGGTCCAGACGCCGACGAGGTTGGGTCGGCTGCGCGACAGGTTCTCGAGCACTTCGATGGCCGCATCGTTGCGGCCCGCGCGCACCATCGATTCCGCGCGCCCGATTTCGGCGGCGTGGTAGATCGGGCTGTCGGGCTTGATATCGGCATAGGCTTCGATGGCCAGATCGTATTGGCCCTGCTGGTCGAGTATCGACGCGGTCAGCAGAGTGGCGTCATCCATGTCGGGCCGGATCATGTTGGCCAGCCGCGAATGCACCAGCGTGAACGTGTCGGGCGCATCGCCGATCAGCGCCTGCGCGACCGAGTAATAGACCTCCGCAACGCCGTCGGACGCATTGCGCACGACGTCGAAGGGCAGCGTGTCGCCCGCCTCCAGCTTGGAGCGGATATCTTTAAGCTGCGGGTCGAGATCCTTGCCGAAGCGATCCTCGATCAGCTTCAGCGCCTCCTTGTTCTTCTCGAGTTGCGAGAGCACCTCGACATGGGCCAGAACGCCGCGACGGGTCGAGGTGATCTTCTCGCCATCTTCGCCCGAGAGGATCGCATCAGCCCCCTCGTAATCGCCGACGAGCGCGAGTGCGAGCGCCTTGTGGAAACCCGCGAAGGCTGCGAGGCCCTGCTGCTTGCCGACCTCGTCGAAGGCAGCGGAGGCGTCGGACATCTTGCCGTCGCCCGCAAGCACCCAGGCCTTGGTCAGCCCGCCCACGAGCGGCCCCGGATCGGCATCGCTGTCGAGCAACTTGAGCGCGGCGCTCCAGTTCTTGTCATGCGCGTCCGCAGCGAGCACGGTCAGCGCCGCGATCTGGCTTCCGGTGCCGGCCTCGACCATCTGCTGCGCAAGCGGCTTGGCACGGTCGAAATCGGCGATCGCGATCTCTGAGACGAGCGTGGCCTCTGCCGTCGTGCCACTGGTATCGCCACTGGCCATCAACTGGCGGTAGTAATGCGCGGCTTCGGCGAAATCGAATTGCTGCGACGCGATGCGCGCGGCGAGATAGGCCCCCGCCTCCGCAGGGCTCGGGTCATTCGCGGTGTCGCCTGCATCGCCTTTGGCAGCAGCAGTATCGGCAGCCTGCGCGGCATCCTCGGCGCTGCCGGCCGTCGGTGCATCCTGAGCGAACAGCGGCAGGGGCGCGGTGGAGCCCATCAAGAGGGCGAAGAGCGCAAGGCGCAGCGGGGTCTTAAAACTCGGCACGAAACGGTCCTCTCATTCGGGTCGAAATCGAGCGTAACGGGGCGCTGCGGGCATTACAATGAGCCGAACCACCGCACGCGGGAAGCCGCCGTCACAGACACGGCGTTGTGATGGGGGCGAGGAGCGGTGGAAACGAAAAAGGGGCCCGCAGGCCCCTTTCGCGATCACATGTTCGGGTAGTTCGGCCCGTCGCCGCCTTGCGGGGTGGTCCAGTTGATGTTCTGGCTCGGATCCTTGATGTCGCAGGTCTTGCAGTGGACGCAGTTCTGGAAATTGATCTGGAACTTCGCGTCGTCGCCCTCGCCGACCACCTCGTAGACGCCCGCCGGGCAATAGCGCTGAGCGGGCTCGTCATATTTCGGCAGGTTCACCGAGATCGGGACCGACGCGTCCTTCAGCTTCAGGTGGCAGGGCTGGCTCTCTTCGTGGTTGGTGAAGGAGAAGCTGACATTGGTCAGGCGGTCGAAGCTAAGCTTGCCGTCGGGTTTGGGATAGTCGATCGGCTTGAAGTTTTTCGCCTCGCCGGTCGCTTTCGCATCCGACTTGCCATGCTTGAGCGTGCCGAAGAGCGAGAAGCCGAAGAGATCGTTGGTCCACATGTCGAGCCCGCCGAGGACGAGCGAGGGGACCATCCCCCATTTCGACCACATCGGCTTCACGTTGCGGACCTTCTTGAGGTCTTCGGCGATCGGACCGGAGCGCAGATCGGTCTCGTACTCGGTCAGCTCGTCGCCCGAACGCCCGCCCTTGATCGCGGCTGCCGCGGCTTCCGCCGCCGCGATGCCGGAGAGCATCGCGTTATGGTTGCCCTTGATGCGCGGCACGTTCACGAGCCCCGCCGAACAGCCCAGCAGCACCGCGCCCGGCACGGTCAGTTTCGGGATCGACTGCCAGCCGCCTTCCGAGATCGCCCGCGCGCCGTAAGCCACGCGCTTGCCGCCCTCCAGCAGCTCCGCAACCATCGGGTGATGCTTGAAGCGCTGGAACTCCATGTAGGGATACAGATGCGGGTTCTCGTAGTTCAGGTGCACCACGAAGCCGACATAGACCTGATTGTTCTCGAGGTGATAGATGAACGACCCGCCGCCCGCATTGCCGCCCAGCGGCCAGCCCATCGTGTGGGTCACGGTGCCTTCGCGGTGCTTCTCCGGGTCGATCTCCCAGATTTCCTTCATGCCGAGGCCGAATTTCTGCGGGCAGTGACCGTCGGAGAGGTTGTGCTTCTCCATCATCACCTTGGCGAGCGAGCCGCGCACGCCCTCGGCGATCATCACGTATTTGCCGCGCAGCTCCATGCCCGGCTCGTAGCCCGGGCCCTCGGTTCCATCAGGGTTCTTGCCGAATTCGCCCGCGACGACACCGGCCACCCGGTCTCCATCCCAGACGATTTCCGACGCGGCCATGCCCGGAAAAATCTCGACGCCGAGGGCTTCAGCCTGCTCGGCCATCCAGCGGCAGACATTGCCCATCGAGACGATGTATTTCCCATGGTTCGACATCAGGCGCGGCATCGGCCAGTTCGGAATGCGCATCGCTCCGGCCTCTCCGAGGACATAGAAATTGTCCTTCTTGACCGGCACGGTGATCGGCGCGCCCTTGTCCTTCCAGTCGGGGATCAGCTGATCCAACCCGCTGGTGTCGAGCACCGCGCCCGACAGGATATGCGCGCCCACTTCCGAGCCCTTCTCGAGCACGACGACCTCGAGCTCCGGGTCGATCTGTTTGAGGCGGATCGCCGCCGAAAGCCCTGCAGGCCCCGCGCCCACGATCACCACATCATATTCCATCGACTCGCGCGTCACGTCGGTCATGTCTGTCGAACCCCTTGCTGGTCGTCCTAGCTGGCGTCCTGCCTAGCCTACCTCGCGTAACGAGGCAATTGTTACGCTGCGATGCCGCGCAACAATCTTGCGCCAAATTGCGCCGCCTTCCCGAACTGACGAGATCGGCAATTCGCCGCGAAAATCGCGCTGTCCACTTGACTTCCGGGGGTGAGAGCAGATTTAGATGCCCTGAATTGGGGACAGTTCCGAGTTCGGGAGCCTTCCATGGACAAACAACCGATGACGCGCGCAGGTTTTGACGCGCTCAATACAGAATTGAAAAAGCTCAAGTCCGAAGAGCGTCCCGCGATCATTGCCGCGATCGCGGAAGCGCGGGAACTGGGCGACCTCTCGGAGAATGCCGAATACCATTCGGCACGCGAGAAGCAGGGCTTTATCGAAGGCCGGATCAAGGAGCTCGAAGGGCTTCTGGGCCGAGCCGAGGTGATCGACCCGTCGAAGATGTCGGGCGCCGTGAAATTCGGCGCGACAGTGACCATCGTCGACGAGGACACTGACGAAGAGAAGACCTACCAGATCGTCGGCGAACCCGAAGCCGATCTGGAGAAGGGCAAGCTCAACATGAAGTCGCCTCTGGCGCGCGCGCTGATCGGCAAGGACGAGGGCGACTCTGTCGAGGTTCGTACGCCGGGTGGCGACAAGGCTTACGAAATCCTCAAGATCGTTTTCGCCTGACACGGACGCCCCTGCGCGGCTGCCTCTGAGCATGTGCCCGTGCGCCACTGACGGAGAGCCTGAATGGAAGGACCCGCAGAGCAGGACAAGGATCGGTTCGCCATGCCCGGCGGATCGCACCCGCCTGCCGGTCGTCCACGCCTCAAGACACGCTTTCCCGGCGCGCCCGAATGGATCGCGCTGGGGCTAAGCATCCTGTGGGTCTTCCTGGTCGCCGCCTTCTGGTTCTTCGCACCCGGGATCGCGCGCGCCGCGTCGCTGTTTGCCACCGTCAGCCTCGTCGTGGGGATGGCGGTGCCGATCGTGATGGTCTGGGTCGCCGCCGTGACCGCGCGCGCTACCCGCGAGATGCGCGCCGAAACCGCCGCGCTGCGACAATCGATCGAGGCGATGCGTACCGCCTGGCTCAATCAGCAGGCGATGCGTACCGATCAGAATGTCGAGAAGAAGCTCGACGAGATCGCTGCCGTCGCCCGTCAGGCGGAGACCACGATCGCGACCTTCGCCTCGCGCCGCGATGTGCAGGCAAGCCAGCCCTCCGCCGACCGCAAGGCGGCGCTGGTCGCGCCGCCCCCGCCCCGACCCGATGACAGCGAACCGATGCTGGCGCTCGGCACCCCGGCGGAGGACCTCCGCGCGCCGCTCTCGGTCGCCGATTTCGTCCGCGCGCTGAACTTCCCGGATTCGCCCGACGATACCGAGGGCTTCCGCGCGCTACGCCGCGCGCTCGAAGACCGGTCGACGGCAAAGCTGCTGCGCTCGGCGCAGGATGTGCTGAACCTGCTCGCGCAGGACGGCATCTACATGGACGACCTCAAGCCCGACCGCGCCCGGCCCGAACTATGGCGCCGTTTTGCGCAAGGCGAGCGCGGCCGCGAGATCACCAGCCTCGGCGGCATTCGCGATCGCTCGTCGCTGGCGCTCAGCGCGGGCCGGATGCGCGGCGATACGATCTTCCGCGACGTGGCGCATCACTTCCTGCGCCAGTTCGACCGGACCTTCGCCGAGTTCGAGAAGAACGCCTCCGATCAGGACATCGCCGAGATGGCCGAAACCCGCACCGCGCGCGCCTTCATGCTGCTGGGGCGCGTCACCGGCAGTTTCGACTGAGGGGCCAGCCCCTCGGGCTTCGCCCTCACCCCCCGGGGATATTTGAGCCAATACGAAAGGGCGCGGCGGAGCCTTCAGAGCGCGCGGCGCATCAGTTGCACCGAACGGAAATCGAAGACCAGCCGCGTCAGTCGCGAACTGCGCCGCCCCGTCACCTCGAAGCCCAGCCGTTGGTACAAGGCGCGTGCGCGCAGGTTCTCGTCGATCACGTCGAGACAGAGCGCCCGGTAGCCACGCCTGCGCGCCTCGTGGGACAGCGCCTCGATCAGCGCGCGCCCTATGCCTGCGCCGCGCAGTTCCGGGTGGACGGCGATCCCGTCGACCATCATTCCGCCTTCGGGCAGATCGTGGGCCAGAAGATGCAGGCAGGCACCGCGCCAGAGCCCACCACCGCGCCCGTAATGGCTGCGCAGATCGGCCCAGCTACCGCCGACGAAGGAGCCGCGCAGCGTGCGAAACCCGACCACCCCGACCAGCGCGCCATTGCCATCGAGCGCCGAGAGCGCGTGGCTCGGATCGATCACCTCGGCGATGAAGCCCAAGGCGCGCCGCTCCGGCCCCATCACGCGGCCGAGCTTGCCGCCGAAGGCCTGCCAGTAAAGCTCCGCCGCCGCTGCGCGATGCTCGCGTGCGAGCCCGTGCCGGATCGACACCTGGGTCACCGGGTCGCCTCAGCCAGATGCGCGGCCGCCGTGGCGAGATCCTCGGGCGTGTTGAGATTGGTGAACGGGTCTGGGCTGCCCTCGAACGCCACCCGCGTCGCCTCCGGGAAGGCCGCACGCAATCGGCGTTCGCCCGAGGCGAACAGCTCGGCTATCCGCGGCCGCTCCATGACCGGGCACAGCGCGACGCTCGGGTGGTCGCGACCGGCCGAGGCGGCGTAAGCCGCGCCGCCGGGAGCGCGCAGCCGGGCAACGAGGTCGCGGGGCAGGAAAGGTGTATCGACGGGAACGCTGAGCAGCATATCCGCGCCCTGCTCCGCCGCCCAGTCCAGCGCGCTCAGGAGCCCCGCCAGGGGGCCCTCGCCCTGCCTTTGGGGCGGATCGGGTAGAACGGGGATCGGAGCGAATCGAACCGCCGCACCATTGGCGGAGATCGCGAGCCCTGCCACCTGCGGGCCGATCCGTGCTGCGACATGGGCAAATAGCGGGCGTCCGGCGAGCATCACCATCGCCTTGTCTACGCCGCCCATGCGCCGGCCCTGCCCGCCCGCAAGGATCACCGCGACCACGCGCGGCTCGACTTCTTCGCCAGCGGTCAAGATGATTGCCTCCAATACAATCGCGCGCTTTGCCTTTGCCCGCATCCTTCCCTATCTGTCCCGCAACTGAGAACGGGAGACAAGCATCATGTCGGACATGACTGCGAACGGGACGGCCCCGAAAGGCGCGGTGCGGGCCGCCTATTGGCGCGGATTTCGGCATGGCCTGCCGTTCCTTCTGGTCATCGTGCCTTTCGGCCTCCTGTTCGGCGTGGCCGCAACCAGTGCGGGGCTCGATCTGGTCCAGGTGATGGGCTTCTCGGTGATGGTCATCGCGGGCGCCGCGCAGTTCACCGCATTGCAACTGATGGGCGATCACGCGCCGGTCGTGCTGATCCTCGCAGCCTCGCTTGCGGTCAATCTGCGCATGGCGATGTATTCGGCGGCCCTCACCCCGCATTTCGGCAAGGCGAAGACGTGGCAGAAGGCGTTGGTGGCCTATTTCATGGTCGATCAGGCCTATGCGATGGCGGCCAATGAATACGAGGCCGAGCCCGACCTGAGCCGCGCCGAGAAGCTGGCCTATTACGCGGGCGTCTGCTCCCCGGTCTGCCCGAACTGGTATGTCGCGACCCTTGTCGGCGCATTGGTCGGCGCGCAAATCCCGCCGGAATTCGCGCTCGATTTCGCGGTGCCGATCACCTTTCTTGCGATGATCGGGCCGGCGCTGCGCACGTTGGCCCATGTCGCCGCGGCGGCCGTCTCGGTCGTGGGCGCACTGGCGCTGAGCTTCCTGCCCTCGGGCGTTGGGCTGATGATCGCCGCCGTCGCCGCTATGGTGACAGGCGCGCAGGTCGAGCTTTGGGTCGCGCGTAGAAAGGCGGTGCGGGAATGAACGGCTATTCGGACGCTTTGGTCTGGGGAATCATCGTCGCACTGGGGATCGGCACCTACTTCCTGCGCTATTCCTTCATGGGGTTTCTCGGCGACCGGCAACTGCCTGAATGGGCGCTGCGCTACCTGCGCTACACGCCGGTTGCGGTGCTGCCGGGGCTCGTGGCCCCGCTGGTGCTGTGGCCCGCAGGTACCGGCGGTGAGACCGACCCCGCGCGGATGATCGCGGCCTTCGCGACGCTCGGCGTCGGGATCGCGACGCGCAACACGCTGTGGGCGATTCTGAGCGGGCTCGCAGCGCTTTACCTCTCGCTGTGGCTGGTGTGAGCCGCAGCCTGCGCTGAAGGCGCAGATCGGGGGCTCCAGAGAAGCCACCGAAGCGGCGAACGCGGATTGCGCGAGCAATGCACCGGGGAAACCCCGGTAACTCCATTTTGAGCCTCCAGAGGGCCGCGCCCGACCTCGGGTGGGCGCTTTCCCCGCCTATGGCAGGGTGCTTTATCTCGCAAGCCCGCAAGACACATAGACCCGCGACGACATCGCCAATGCGCCCTCCCCGGGGGAGAGGTCGGGCGCGGCCCGGGCGACTTCGCGGCTGATCCGGGCAGCCAGCTTCCAATACAAAAAGAAAAAGGCCGTGCCCGGAGGCACGGCCTTCTAACCGTCAAGGTCAGGCGATCTTACTTGATCTTGCCTTCCTTGTATTCGACGTGCTTGCGCGCGACCGGATCGTATTTGTTCACGGTCATCTTTTCGGTCATGGTGCGGGCGTTCTTCTTGGTCACATAGAAGTGCCCGGTGCCCGCCGTCGAGTTCAGACGGATCTTGATCGTCGTCGGCTTCGCCATTGTCTATCTCCTAGCTCCGGGCATCGAAAAAACTACGCACCCGCGGAATCCTTGAAGCCCGCCTTTTAGCGATGCGCGATGCGGAGTCAACCGGCAAACCGGGCCGCAAGCTGAAAATTCTTCGCCCGCGCCCCATAAAGCCGGAAGGCTCTCTCCGCTCAGATCAGCGGCTTGCCCATCGTCTCGTGGATCTGGGCGACTTTCTCCGTCTCGAGGCCCAGCGCGGCAGCCAGATTCGCCAGATATTGCTTCTCCGCCTCGGTATCGACTGTGATCGGAAGAAGCGCTGCGGAATAGACCTGCGACTTCATGTGATCCGAGGTGGCATTGGCCAGAGCGGTGATGTCGATCGGGCCGTCGAGTTCGGCCTTCACGAAGGCGATTTCCTCATCGGAGGCATCGGACAGGTGATCGAGAATGGTCTGCCGCTCTTTGTCGTCGATCTCGCCATCGGCTTTCGCGGCCTGAATCATTGCGCGGATCATCAGCTTGGCCTGATCTTCCATCATCGCGTTGACCGGCGTGCCGGAGGTCACGGCGCCGAGCATTTCCGAGATATTGCCCGCGCCCGTCTTCGCAGCGCCGGTCATGGCGCCGATCAGCGCGCCCAGTCCCGCCTCGGTCGCAGCCGTCGCGGAGGCCGCCTGAGAGCCGAACTGGCCGAACAGACCGCGCACGGTCTCCTTGCCGCCGGGCATGCCCATCTTCTCGGCCCACTCGCCCATCTGGTCACCCATACCGCCGGGTTCGCCCGCCTTGCCGAGCGCGTCCTTCATGCCGTCGAGACCGCCCATCTTGTTGAAACGCTCCACGCCCTTGGCGGCGGCGAAGCCCACCGCGAGCGTGGCCAATGTCTTCACGAAGCTCATATCATTCCCCCGAAATTCGGTTTCCTGTTGCGCCAGCTTCGCGCGCGTCGGCGCGCTTGGCTAGAAAAAACTCGTGCGGCTTACAGTTTGGCGATCACGTCGGCGAGCATCTGGCGCACCTGGCTGGCGACTTCCACGAGATCGTCGTTCTCGACCGCCAGCATCGAAGCAACCGGGTCGACCGCGCTGACCTCGATCCCGTTTTCGACCTCGCGCAGGACCACGTTGCAGGGCAGCATCGCCCCGATCCGCGGCGCGAAGCCGATCGCCTCGTAGGCCAACTTCGGGTTGCAGGAACCGAGGATTTTGTAGCGCGGCATGTCCTTGTCGAGCTTGGCCTTCATCGTGGCCGAGACGTTGATCTCGGTCAGCACGCCGAAGCCCGCATCAGCCAATCCCTCGCGCACTTTCGCCTCGACCTCGTCGAATGCCCCGGTCATCACCTTGTCGATCGTATAGCCCATGGCAATCTCTCTCCCCTGTTCGTCTCAGCTTTGTTTGCCTTTGCTTCGAGCGTGGTTAATTCGGTCCGAAACGCAAGTCACGATCATGGCGAGGCATGTGCTTCAACGCGCGCTCGCTGTGCCGCAATGGCGGGAACCCGTGCGGGTGGGAGCTTGTTCCATGCCCGCGTTTTCTGGCGATACTGGAAGCGGAATTTGCGCGGACGGCCTGTAAGCCGGATTTTGTCCCGAGGGCTCGCGCCCCCGTGGATGACCATTCCTCTCGCCCTGCGATTGCTCGCAGGGTCCAGCCGCCAACCCGGATCGCTCGGGGCGAAGCTCCCCTGCCATCACCGCAAGCGGCGCAGCACACGATCCCTATTCGGCGTTGCTCCCGGTGGGGCTTGCCGTGCCGGTCCTGTTGCCAGTCCCGCGGTGGGCTCTTACCCCACCGTTTCACCCTGACCCCGGCCGAAACCGGGGCGGTCTGTTTTCTGTGGCGCTTTCCGTCGAGTTTCCCCGCCCGGGCGTTACCCGGCACCGTTGCTTCATGGAGTCCGGACTTTCCTCGGGCACCCGGCTGCCCGCATTGCGCGGGGCTACGGGCGCTCGCGGCCATCCAGCCATCCGCGCAAGGCAGCAGATAGACATTCGCACTCATGCGGTCAATCGCCCGGATGGGCGCACCGCGCGCGCCCGTAGCCGGGCCGAGAGCGCCAGCCATCCATCACGAGGACGTGAAATTTGCGGAGCGATCCGTGCAATCGCTTGCTTTTCGACCCCGGCACGTCGAGGCTGAGCTTCCATTGAAGTGAAAGGGAGATCACGATGGACAAGGGAGGACTGCGCCTCGGGCTCGCGCTCGCGGCGATGGTTTGGGCGTTGCCCGCGATGGCGAACGAGAAGATC
This sequence comes from Thioclava sp. JM3, assembly GCF_002213185.1. Classification (NCBI taxonomy): domain Bacteria; kingdom Pseudomonadati; phylum Pseudomonadota; class Alphaproteobacteria; order Rhodobacterales; family Paracoccaceae; genus Thioclava; species Thioclava sp. JM3. Next base: position 186,873 of record NZ_NBOB01000006.1, on the reverse strand, counting down.
GCGATTCAGGTCAACAGCGCCGACCCACAAGTGATGAACATGGCGCTCAACAACGCGCTCAACATGATCCAATACTACAAGGACCAGGGCGAAGACGTGCAGATCGAGCTGGTCACCTACGGGCCCGGTCTCAACATGCTGCGCGCCGATACCTCGCCGGTGAAAGCCCGGATCGAGGAAATGGCGATGCTGGGCCAGCCGATCCATTTCCGCGCCTGCGCCAACACGCTCGCCGGTATGACGAAGAAGCTCGGCAAGGAGCCTCCGATGGTCGAAGAGGCGGAGATCGTCCCGTCCGGCGCGGCCTACCTCGTCGATCTGCAGCGCGACGGTTACGCCTATCTGCGCCCCTGACGGACGAGAGCGCGGGCAGCACCACGCATCCCGCGCACTCCACTCTGAATTGCGCCCCAGATCGCCCCGCTCGGCCTTCCGTGCGGGGCGGCTTACGTTGCAGGCAGGGCTGTTTGATTGACCCCCCGGCAGGATCGGCTATCCTCTTGACAAACAAGAGCAGTAACGGGCCCGCATGACCGCCCTTTCCGAATATGAGCGCCTCGAGGCGATCGGCATATGGCGTCCCGATGCGGACGCACAACGCCGCGAGGTGATCCTCTCGCTGGGCGACGCGACGCTTGTGCTGTCGGAGGTGCGCTCCGGCACGGCACTCGCACATTGGTCGCTGCCCGCGATGCACCGTCGCAATCCCGGCAAGCGCCCCGCGATCTTCGCCCCATCCGAGGAGCCGGGCGAAGAGCTCGAGGTCGAAGACGAAACGATGATCGCCGCGATCGAGAAGGTTCACGCGATGATCGCCGCACAGCGCCCGCATCCGGGGCGGCTGCGCGGCGTGCTCATCGGGGCGGTTCTGCTGGCAGTCGGCGCGGTGGCGCTGTTCTGGCTACCCTCGGCGCTGGTCGATCATGCCGCGCGCGTCGCACCCCAGGCAAAACGCGTCGAGATCGGGCGTAAGCTGCTGTCGGAGATGGTAAAGATGACGGGCGCTGCCTGTCACAGCCCCGGCGGCGATCGCGCGCTCTCGGCCCTCGCCGAGCGACTTCCCGGACAATCGGCGATCGCGGTCCTGCCGCAGGCGCTCGAAGGGGCGCGGCTGTTGCCCGGCGGGATGACCGTGGTCGGTCGCGACACGATCAACGGGCCGGACACGCCCGAGGTCGTCGCGGGCTACATCATCGCCGCGCAGAACAGCGCCGCCGGAGAACGCCCGCTGCACCGGATGCTCGACCGTCTCGGGCCCGCGGCGGCGCTGCGGCTGCTGACGACGGGCGACCTTCCCGAGAGCGGACTGGCCGAGTATGCGCAGGACCTGTTACAGCGTCCGCCTGCTCGCGCCGATGGCGACACGCTTCTGCGCGCCTTCCGCGAGGCCGGGGTCAGCGCGACGCCCTACGCCTACGCGCTCGACCCGACCGGAGAGTCCGTGCTGGGCCTGATCGAGGCCGATCCGTTCAAGGGCCAGCCCGCGCCGAAGCCGGTTCTCGAAGATGCGCAATGGGTGGCCCTGCAGGATATCTGCTCAGCGCAATGAAAAACGGCCCCGAAGGGCCGCTCGATCTTGCTTCGGTCCATACTTCCTCAGCGCACGAGCGCATCGGGAAAGCCCGCTCGACGCGCCGAGGCCAGCGCCGAGTTCAGCTTCGCGGTATCGTAGAACGGCCCGGCATAGACCACAGTCAGCTCCTGCGTCTTGGACGTCGCGACCGGCAGGCCCAGCGCCTGCAGACGCTTCGTCGCGGTCGCAACATTCGCGACATTGGCGAAGCTGCCGACCTGCACATATTGCTTGCCGTTCGAGCCGACCGGCGCGACCGATTTGTTCGACACAGTGACGGTCGGCACCACCACGATCCGGGTTCTTGGCACCGGCGGGTGAGAGCTTTCGACATAGACCTGATCGGGCGTCGCGGTGGGCCGTAGCTGCATCGGCGTCTCCTCGGTCCAGCGCGCCCGCATCTGTTCGTTGCCCTGGACGGTGCGTGGACCGCGATAGGGGTTGAGGCGCCCGTCCTCGAAGGCATTCGTCCAGCCGTTCTCCGGCTGGGGCGCGCGGGTTACGATCGGCGCGAGCCCACCGACGCTCACCCTGTGCGACACGCGCGCGCTGCCGCGCGGCGCGGGCGGGGACGCAGGGGTCGGCGAATAGGGAGCGCGCGTTGCCACCTTCGCCCGGGTGGCAGGTTTCGCGGTTGCAGGCTTCGCCGCCAGCGTCATCGTAGGCTTATAGCCGCAGACGATGCCGCGGTCGCTATTCATTCGTGGCACCCAGCGCACGGCGCCACCATAGTCGGCGCGCACGAAGACGCAGCCCTCGCTGTCGACATATTGCGGCTCGGTATAGCTTGCCGGGGGCATCTCGGCGGGCGCATATTGCTGCGCCCGCAATTCCGATGCGAAGCCTCCCAGCCCCAGCGTGAGAATTGCGGCCAGACCGACCGCTGCTCCTGCGTTCAATCGCATATACAACCCCTAAACTATCTAGGGGGAGGATAGCCGGGTTTTCCTTTGAGTAAAGGACGTTGCCCTTACTTCGTCCCGAACATCCGGTCGCCCGCGTCACCCAGACCCGGCACGATATAGGCGTGCTCGTTGAGCTTCTCGTCGAGCGCGGCGGTCACGATCGGCACGTCCGGGTGCGCCTCTTTCATGCGCGCGACGCCCTCGGGGGCGGCCAGCAGGCACATGAAGCGGATGTTCTTCGCGCCCTTTTCCTTGATCAGGTCGATCGCCGCGACCGAGGAGTTGCCGGTGGCCAGCATCGGGTCGACCACGATGGTCAGACGATCTTCGAGCTCGCTCGGCAGCTTGCAGTAATACTCGACCGGCTTCAGCGTCTCGGGGTCACGGTAGAGACCGACGAACCCCACGCGCGCCGCCGGCACCAGTTCCAGCACCCCATCCAGCAGACCGTTGCCCGCCCGCAGGATCGAGACCAGCGCGAGCTTCTTGCCCGCGAGGATCGGCGCGTCCATTTCCTGAAGCGGCGTCTCGATGTTCTTCGAGGTCAGTTCCAACTCCGACGTGATCTCGTAGGCCAGCAGCAGGCTGATCTCGCGCAGCAGACGACGGAAGGACGCGGTCGAGGTGTCCTTCTCGCGCATCAGGGTCAGTTTGTGCTGCACCAGCGGATGTTTGACGACGGTCAGATGGTCACTCATGGTCTTGTCCCTCACAGAAAGCTTTTGCCCGGCCCTTGCGCCGGAATGTTCAGATGCGTGGCGAGCGAGGCCGCTAGGTCGACATAGCCCACATTCCCCACGCTGCGCGACCCGATCCCCGGGCCCGCGCCCAGAACAGGCACGCGTTCGCGGGTGTGATCGGTGCCGCGCCAACTTGGATCATTGCCGTGATCGGCGGTGAAGATCGCCAGATCGCCCGGTTGCAGGCGGTCGAGAAATTGCTCCGCCACCGTGTCGAACCATTCCAGCGCGCGAGCATAACCCGAGATGTCGCGGCGATGGCCATAGAGGCTGTCGAATTCCACGAAATTGGCGAAGGTGAGCGAGCCCTCCTCGGCCTCATCCGCCAGCCGGATCAGGTGATCGGCCAGATCGGCATCGCCCTTGCCCTTGTGCAGATGGGTGATGCCGCGATGCGAGAAGATATCGCCGATCTTGCCGATCGCATGGGTCACGCGGCCCGCATCATAGGCCCAGTCCAGAAGTGTCGGAGACGGCGCCGGGATCGCATAGTCGCGGCGGTTCGGCGTGCGGGTGAACTGCCCGTTCTCGCCGACGAACGGCCGCGCAATCACACGCCCCACCTTCATCGCATGCAGCGTCGGCGCGAGCCCCTCGCAGAGCTTCAGAAGGCGGTCGAGGCCGAAATGCTCTTCATGGGCTGCAATCTGGAACACGCTATCGGCAGAGGTGTAACAGATCGGCCAGCCGGTGCGGATATGCTCGTCGCCCAGTTCCTCGATGATGTTCGTGCCCGAGGCGTGGCAATTGCCGAGGATGCCGTCGGTCCCAGCGATCTCGCAGGCTTTCGCGACGAGATCCGGCGGGAAGCTGTTCACCTTGTCCGGGAAGTAATGCCATTCCCACGGCACCGGCACACCAGCCAGTTCCCAATGGCCCGAGGGCGTGTCCTTGCCGGGAGAGACCTCGGTGGCCGCGCCCCAGAGCCCGACAGGTTCAGCCATCAGCCCCGGCGCATCCTCGCCCGAGGCGAGCTTCACCGCAGCGCCCAGCCCCAGACCGGCCAAAGTCGGCATCTTCAGCGGCCCCGAGCGGCCCTCCTCTGCCCGTCCTTCGGCGCAGGCCTGCGCGATATGGCCCACGGTATTCGCGCCCGTATCCGGCGCGCCGTCGTTGAAGAAACGATCCGCATCGGGCGCGCCGCCGATCCCGACGCTGTCCATGACGATCAGAAAGGCGCGGCTCATTGAACATCCTCCGGGCCGATACGTTCGTGGATCAGGGGCGGCTCTTCGGGGGCCTCGTCGCTCAGCTCGATCGCAGCCAGAAGGGCCGCTTCGGCGGCATCGGCGTCGCGATCATTCGCGGCATGGATCGTCACCAGCGGTTCGCCCGATGTCACGTCGTCGCCCAGCGAGACGATCTCCCACAGCCCGACCGAGGGATTGATCCTGTCGGTGCCGACCAGACGCCCGCCGCCCAGATGCACCACCGCTTCGCCCACCGCGCGGGTGTCGATGCGGCTGACGAAGCCTGCGCGCGGGGCCTCCACGGCGCGGATCACCGGGGCGGAGGGCAGTCGGTCGGGGAAACGTTCGACGAAATCGCTCGGGCCACCCAACGCGGCGACCATCTTGCCGAACACCTCGACCGCGCGCCCGTTACTGAGCACCTCGTCGATCCGCGCCGTGCCGTCGACCGCGTCCTTGGCCAACCCCGCGAGAACCAACGCCTCGCCGCCCAGAGCCGCGGTCACGTCCCAAAGCGCCTCGTTCACACCGGTGCCGGTCAGCGTCTCCATCACCTCGATCACTTCCAGCGCATTGCCCGCCGAATGGCCGAGCGGCTGGTCCATGTCGGTGATCAGCGCCGTGGTCTTGCAGCCCGCACCGTTCGCGGTGGCGACGAGGCTCTGCGCAAGCGCCTTCGCATCCTCGGGCCGCGCCATGAACGCGCCCGAGCCGACCTTGACGTCGAGGATCAGCCCTTCCAGCCCGGCGGCCAGCTTCTTCGACAGGATGGAGGCGGTTATCAGGTCGATGCTCTCGACCGTGCCCGAGATGTCGCGGATCCCGTAGAGGCGCTTGTCGGCCGGGGCGATCTCGCCCGTGGCGCCGACGATCGCGCAACCGACTTCGCCCACGACCTTGCGCAACGCGCCGATACCGGGGGTCGCGTCATAGCCGGGGATCGCTTCCATCTTGTCGAGCGTGCCGCCGGTATGGCCCAAGCCCCGTCCCGAGATCATCGGCACGTAGCAGCCACAGGCCGCCAGCGCGGGCGCAAGCAGCAGCGAGACGGAATCCCCTACCCCGCCGGTCGAGTGTTTGTCGATCACCGGGCCGGGCATGTCCCAGCGCAGAACCTCGCCGGAATCGCGCATCGCCTGCGTCAGCGCCACACGACCGTCGGTGCCGATACCTTTCAGCAGGACGGCCATCGCGAAGGCCCCCGCCTGCGCATCGGAGACCGAGCCGTCGGCCAGACCGCGCGCGAACCATTGGGCTTGATCTGCGCTCAAGCTTTTGCCGTCGCGCACCGATTGGATAATGCTGCGGGCATCCATCAGGTGTTTTCCATATGGCTCATATCGAAGCGACCGGGCAGCAGATCGCCCACCGTCGTATCGAGTCGCTCGCCCTCGGTCGTGGCCAGCGTCACCGGCGTGTCGTGACGCGCGAATTCCGCCAGCTTCTGACGGCAGCCGCCACAGGGCGGGACCGGCGTCGGGCTGTCGGCAATCACGGCGACCTCGGTGATCTCGGTCTCGCCCGCGGCCACCATCGCGGCGATCGCGCCGGCCTCGGCACAGGTGCCTTCGGGATAGGCCACGTTCTCGACATTCACGCCGCTATAGATGGTGCCGGACGCCCCGCGCACCGCCGCACCGACCTTGAATTTCGAATAGGGCGCATAGGCGTTTTCGCGCACCTGACGGGCAGAATCGAGCAGCGACATCGGCGGTCTCCGGTCCGTGGCCGGAGCGTAAAATTTGTCCAGCCGGTTGAGTTCTCCCGATCCTGCGCCGCACCTGCTCCGGATGCAAGCGCTCACCTCGCGCCACCCGTCCGCCTCGCGCGGAGTTCATGCCGCAACGTAATTCGCAGGGGTTGCAATCACTCCCTTCGTGCTATCTAGAACGGCGGGAGAATCGCGCGCGAAAAATTAGTTTAGCGCTAAACCAGTTCGGGGAGGATCTCATGGAAGAGGCGCGTCAGGACACCCTGCGTCAGTCGGCACTGGAATATCACGCCCAGCCGAAACCCGGAAAACTGGAAATTCGTGCGACGAAGCCGCTCGCGAACGGCCGCGATCTGGCCCGCGCCTATTCGCCCGGCGTGGCCGAGGCGAGCCTCGCCATCAAGGAAGATCCCGACACCGCGCATGACTACACCGCGCGGGGCAACCTGGTGGCTGTCGTCACCAACGGCTCGGCGGTGCTGGGCCTGGGCAATATCGGCCCGCTCGCCGCGAAACCGGTGATGGAAGGCAAAGCGGTTCTGTTCAAGAAATTCGCCAATATCGACGCGTTCGACATCGAGGTGAACCAGAACGACCCCGAGAAGCTGGCCGAGATCGTCTGCGCGCTCGAGCCCTCTTTCGGCGCGATCAACCTTGAAGACATCAAGGCGCCCGACTGCTTCATCGTGGAGAAAATCTGCCGCGAGAAGATGAACATCCCGGTCTTCCACGACGACCAGCACGGCACCGCGATCGTTGTGGGGGCGGCCGCGACCAACGCGCTGCGCATCGCGAAGAAGAACTTCGAGGACATCAAGATCGTCTCGACCGGCGGCGGGGCGGCGGGCATCGCCTGCCTCAACATGCTGCTGAAGCTGGGTGTGAAGCGCGAGAACGTCTGGCTCTGCGATATCGAAGGGCTGGTCTACAAGGGCCGCGAAGCCGACATGACGCCGCAGAAGGCCGAATTCGCGCAGGACAGCGATCTGCGCACGCTCGACGAGGTGATCGAAGGCGCGGACATGTTCCTCGGCCTTTCCGGTCCCGGCGTGCTGAAGCCCGAAATGGTGCAGAAGATGGCCAAGCAGCCGATCATCTTCGCGCTGGCGAACCCGAACCCGGAAATCCTGCCCGATCTCGCCCGCGAGGTCGCCCCCGACGCGCTCATCGCGACCGGGCGCAGCGATTTCCCGAACCAGGTCAACAACGTGCTGTGCTTCCCGTTCATCTTCCGGGGCGCGCTGGATGTGGGCGCGACGACGATCAACGACGAGATGCAGATCGCCTGCGTCGAAGGGATCGCCAAACTCGCGCGGCAGACCACCTCCGCCGAAGCCGCCGCCGCCTATCGCGGAGAGAAACTCACCTTCGGCGTGGACTACCTGATCCCCAAGCCGTTCGACCCGCGGCTGATCGGCATCGTCGCCTCCGCTGTGGCGAGAGCCGCGATGGAGACCGGCGTGGCGACCCGCCCGCTGGAGGATCTCGATGCCTACAAGGTCCAGCTCGACAGTTCGGTGTTCAAATCGGCCCTGCTGATGCGTCCTGTCTTCGACGCCGCTGCGACCGTGAGCCGCCGTATCGTTTTCGCCGAGGGCGAGGACGAGCGAGTGCTGCGCGCCGCCAACGCGATGATCGAGGAAACCACCGACACGCCGATCCTGATCGGTCGTCCCGACGTGATCGAGATGCGCTGCGAACGGGCCGGCCTGCCGCTCGATCTCGGCGCGGTCGAGATCGTGAACCCGGAGAACGACCCGCGTTACCGCGACTATTGGGGCACCTATCACGAGCTGATGGCCCGCCGCGGTGTCACGCCCGACCTCGCGCGTGCGATCATGCGCACCAACTCCACCGCGATTGCCGGCGTTATGGTCCATCGCGAGGAAGCGGATTCGCTGATCTGCGGCACATTCGGGCAGTATCTGTGGCACCTGAAATACGTGCGCGAAATCCTTGCCCGCGACGGGCTCCATCCCCAGGGCGCGCTGAGCCTGATGATCCTGGAGGACGGCCCGCTTTTCGTGGCCGACACCCACGTCCATCACGCGCCGACACCGGAGCAGATCATGGAAACGGTCTGCGGCGCGGCGCGGCACGTCTCGCGCTTCGGGCTGAAGCCGAAGATCGCGCTGTGTTCGCATAGCCAGTTCGGCAATCTCGACAGCGACTCGGGCGAACGGATGCGCGCCGCGATGAATCTGCTGATCCAGCGCGAGGTGAATTTCGACTTCGAAGGCGAAATGCATGTCGACGCGGCGCTCGACCCCGACACCCGCGCCCGCCTGATGCCGAATTCGCGCTTCGAGGGCGCGGCCAACGTGCTGGTCTTCGCCAATACCGATGCGGCGTCGGGCGTGCGCAACATCCTCAAGATGAAAGCGGGCGGTCTGGAAGTCGGGCCGATCCTGATGGGGATGGGCAACAAGGCGCATATCGTCACGCCCTCGATCACCTCGCGCGGCCTGCTGAACATGTCGGCCATCGCAGGCACGCCGGTGGCGCATTACAGCTGAGTCGCACTCGCCAGCGAAATTTGCAAACCCCCACGAGGGTGCAAATAACCTGAAAACTCGCCCGCAGTTTGCAAAAGTTTGCGGGCGATTTGTCGCGGTTTCTGCAAATTTTTTGGCAGGGCAACGGATTGTGCGCGGTAACATTCTTGCGTCAGCCGTTTCCGCTCCGTAACACATCTCCAAATTCCTGAGGAGGAGATGTTCGCATGGGCTACAAAGAGGTCTATTCCGCCTGGCAGGCCGATCCCGAGAAATTCTGGATGGACGCCGCCGAGAAGATCGACTGGGACGAGAAGCCCTCGAAGGCCCTGTTTGACGGGAACGCGCCGCTCTACGAATGGTTCTCGGACGGGATGGTCAATACCTGCTGGAACGCGGTCGACCGCCATGTCGAGGAAGGACGTGGCGATCAGATCGCGATCATGCATGAAAGCCCGATCACCCACTCGACCAAGGGCATCACCTACAAGGAACTGCAGACCCGCGTTGCCTCGCTGGCGGGCGCGCTGAAAATGCGCGGCGTCGAGAAGGGCGATCGCGTCATCATCTACATGCCGATGATCCCCGAGGCGCTGGAGGCGATGCTCGCCTGCGCCCGGATCGGCGCGGTCCATTCGGTCGTGTTCGGCGGCTTCGCGGCGCATGAACTCGCGGTGCGGATCGACGACTGCACCCCCAAGGCGATCATCGCGGCCAGCTGTGGTCTCGAGCCGGGCCGCACAGTGCATTACAAGCCGCTTCTCGACGAGGCGATCGAGCAGGCCGAGCACAAGCCGGAATTCTGCGTCGTCTTCCAGCGCGAACAGGAAGTGGCAAAGCTGATCGAGGGGCGCGACTTCTCGTGGCACGGTTTCCAATATGGCGTGAAGCCCGCGGACTGCGTGCCGGTCGAAGGCAACCACCCGGCCTATATCCTCTACACCTCGGGCACGACCGGACAGCCGAAGGGCGTCGTGCGCCATACCGGCGGCCATCTCGTCGCGCTGCAATGGTCGATGAAGAACATCTACAATATCGAGGCGGGCGACCGTTTCTGGGCGGCGTCCGATGTCGGCTGGGTCGTGGGTCACTCCTACATCTGCTACGGCCCGCTGATCGCAGGCGCCACCACGGTGGTTTTCGAAGGCAAGCCGATCGGCACGCCGCATCCGGGCGTATTCTGGCGGATTATTCAGAACAACCGCATCAAGAGCTTCTTCACCGCCCCCACGGCGCTGCGTGCGATCAAGCGCGAAGACCCGAATGGCGAATGGATCAAGCGCTATGCGCTGCACGACCTGCAGGCACTCTACCTCGCAGGCGAACGGGCCGATCCCGCGACAGTCGAATGGGCGCAGAAACATCTTGGCGTGCCGGTGGTCGATCACTGGTGGCAGACCGAGACCGGCTGGGCCATCGCCGCAAACCCGATCGGGATCGAGGAACTGCCGACCAAGGTGGGCAGCCCCTCGGTGCCGATGCCGGGCTATGACATTCAGGTGCTCGACGAGGGCGGCCACCCGGTCGAGGCGGGCCAGCTCGGCGCCATCGCGATCAAGCTGCCGCTGCCTCCGGGCACGCTGCCGACGCTGTGGAATGCCGAGGCGCGCTTCAAGAAGGCGTATCTCGAACAGTTCCCCGGCTATTACGAGACGGGCGACGCGGGCTATGTCGACGAAGATGGCTATCTCTACATCATGGCGCGCACCGATGACGTGATCAACGTCGCCGGTCACCGCCTCTCGACCGGCGCGATGGAGGAGGTTCTCGCAGGGCATCCCGACGTCGCCGAATGCGCCGTGATCGGCGTGGCGGACGAGCTTAAGGGGCAGACGCCGCTAGGCTTCCTGTGCCTCAGTTCTGGCTGCAACCGCCCGCATGAAGAGATCGTCAAGGAATGCGTGAGCCGCGTGCGCGAACAGATAGGTCCGGTCGCGGCCTTCAAGCTCGCCACTGTGGTGGATCGGCTGCCAAAGACCCGCTCTGGCAAGATCCTTCGCGCGACGATGGTGAAGATCGCGGACGGGCAGGAGTGGAAAATGCCTGCCACCATCGACGATCCGGCGATCCTCGACGAGATAACCGAGGCGCTCAAGGGGCTCGGTTATCCCCGAAAGTAAGGCAAGCTTATAATAAGCGTCGCTGATTGTGAGAGACGCGAATAGGCACCACTTTAGAAGTTTACGCGAAAGTTAAGAAGCCGCATCCACAATGGGTGCGGCTTTACGTTATTGTTTATGCTATCAAAGATTGATTTGAGAACCGCACCCCGGAATCATCCATCGAGGGGTTATTTTGATGAACCGAGAGCTACCAGACCCCGCTGACCAAGCCCCTCTCGCGACATCGCGATGCGATCGGGGGCCTTTATGGCAGCACGATCTGCGCGCCGCGCTTGCCGATGTGATGTGCGGATTGGACGCGGCGCTCGCCGATCCCGGCGGGCGAGGCATGCATGGGCAACTCCAACGCGCACGCGAAGCGGCGAACGATCTCGCTCAGCTGATCGATCTGGACGACGCGGTGACGGGTGCGCCCGTGGTCCAGAGCGATGACGCAGCCGATCGGGGCACCCCCTCCGAGACACCGCCCTTGGTCATCGCCGATGCGCTTGAACGTGTGCGCCGTCGCTGGACCAGCGCGGCCTCCGGTCGCGGCATGGCGCTCGCAGTTCATATGTCCCCCGATATTCCGCCGGTGCTGGCGATCGACCGCGTGCCGCTCACCCGCATCTTCGCCAACCTGATGCGCAACGCACTGTGCTATGCGCAGCGTGGCACGATCCATCTGTCGCTTGACTTCGACCAAGCCGAGGGGCTTTTGCTGACCGTGCGGGACGAGGGGGATGGCTTTCCCGCCGAACGCCTCAGCGATCCGGCATGCGCGGGGCAACGCAGCGAGACCGCGACGTTCCGCAATCCAGAAGGGCAAGGCCTGGGGCTCGCGATCTGCCACGCGCTGGTGGCGGAGGCCGGCGGCCGGATCGAACTCGCCAACGCACCGGAAGGCGGCGCCGAAATTCGCGTGTCGCTTCCCGCCCGTCCCGTCGATATCGGCTCCACGATGCCAGACGCTCCGCTGCCCGATCTCAGCGGATGGAACGTGCTCGTCGCGGACGACAGCGAGACGAGCCGCGCCTTGCTCGAACAGTTCCTGAGCGCGTTGGGCGCGCAAGTGACAGGGTTGAGCAACGGCGGCACCGCCGCTGCCCAGTTATTGACCGAACGGTTCGATCTCGCGGTGCTGGACATCGAGATGCCGGGTCTCCGCGGCACCGAGGTGATTGCGGCTATTCGCCGCTCCGGGCTGCCTTGGGCGGACCTTCCGATCATTCAGTGTAGCGGCCATAGCGGAGCTCAGATGGGTGGGGCCGATGCCTGCCTCCTCAAGCCGATGCTGGGTCTGCGGCCGATCCTGCGCGCTCTGGAAGACGCCGGCTGCACGACGACGGTGCCACGGGTGACCACACCGCCGCGCGGTCTGCTCGCGCACCTGCGCCTGACCGAGAAGGCGCTGCCGGAAGGGCTCGGGCGCGAGTTGATCGCCGATCTCGAGACGGTACGTCACGGACTCTCGCTCGCATTGCCCCCTTTCGACCTCTGCGCCCTGCAATTACTTAGTCATAAGCTCAGTGCCGTGGCTGGAGCCGCCGGTGACACACCCCTGTCGCGGCAAGCACGGGCGCTTGACAGCGCTACCCGTCATGGGACTTATGAAGATATTCAAACCCTTGGCCGTGTCGCCCTCATTTTCATCGACCGGCTGATCGCCACCACTCGAAATAATTTGAACACGAAGACTGATTTACAGCATGAGACCCAGTGACTCCGATACGAAGACCCCGGACGGCGAGACGCACGGGGGGACGGACGACCAGCCTTACGCGTCAGGCCGACGCGCGCGGGACGGCGAAGACGCAGAAGCCGATCATTTCCTTCTGATCGAAGATGTCGGATCGCTGCGCGCGATCTACGACGCTTATCTGCGCAATGCCGGCTTCGTCACCCATCTCGCGGCAAGCGCCGAGGAAGGGATGCGCATCTTCCGCGAGAACCCGATCCGCATGGTTCTGCTCGATCTGATGCTGCCCGACCGTGATGGTGATGAGCTGATCGCGGAGATGCTGGCCCTGCGCCCCTACACGGCGATTATCGCGGTAACCGCCGACCGGTCGATCGATCGCGCGGTGCGAGCGATGCAGGAGGGCGCGATCGACTTTCTCGTCAAACCGATCGACGAACCGCGCTTCCGAAGCGCCATCGAGAGCGCGCGCAGCCTGTCGCTGCGAGCGGATGCCAACGATGCGAACGCGGTCGAAGGGACGGTCGGGGAGTTCATCGGCAGCGCGCCGAAGATGCGCGCGCTCTATGCCCGGACGCGCGCCGCCGCCCGCTCGACGGCGCCGGTCTATATCTGGGGCGAGAGCGGCACCGGCAAGGAACTCTGCGCCCATGCGGTTCACAGCACGAGCCCCCGCGCCGACGGCCCCTTCGTCGCGCTTGATTGCGGCGCCCTGCCCGCGGAACGGATCGACAGCGAGCTGTTCGGTCACAGCCGCGGCGCCTTCCCCGGCGCCTTGGAAGACAAACCCGGTGCGTTCCATGACGCAGATGGAGGCACTCTGTTGCTCGACAATATAGGCGAGCTCGCCCCCACCGCGCAGATCAAGCTGCTGCGATTTTTGCAAAGCGGCCAGATCAAACCGCTCGGTGCCAGCCAGGCGATTGACGTCAACGTGCGTATCGTCTGCGCCGCCACCAGTTCGCCGACGGCACTGCTGCAAAGCGGCGCGATCCGCGAAGACCTCTATTACCGGCTAGTGGTGCTCGCGATTGAGATGCCGCCGCTGAGGATGCACCGGCAGGATATCGGCCCTCTGGCGCGGATGGCGCTGGAGCGGTTCGCCTCCGAGGAAGATCGCTGCTTCAGCGAGATTGAGCCCGAAGCGATCGCCCGTCTTGAAGACCGCCCCTGGCCCGGCAACGTGCGCGAACTCATGAACGTGATCCGCGCGACGATCGTCATGCATGAGGGGCCGGTGCTGCGCGCCCATATGCTTCCGGAGTTCGACCCGACGATGGCCGCCGCCGCCGCGCCCGCCGCGCAAGCCGCCGATCCCTTCGCGAACCGCACCCTGGCAGAGATCGAGCGCGCCGCGATCGAAGCCGCGATAGACCGCCATGACGGATCTATCCCGCGGGCGGCGCTGGAACTGGGGGTCGCGCCCTCTACGATCTATCGAAAGCGCGATGCGTGGCTGTCGAAGGACTGAGCGTCAGGCGAATTGCTCGCGCATCAATCGCTCTTCGAGACCGTGGCCGGGATCGAAGAGGATGCAGTGCTCGATCTCCGGCTCGGAGCGCACCTCGACCCATTTGACCGGCTTGACCGATCGGCTGTCCGCATCGGCCATGACCGGTCGCTTGTCGGATTCCAGAATGTCGAAGCGCACGAGCGCGGAGGATGGCAGGATCGCGCCCTGCCAGCGACGTGGCCGGAAGCTCGCGATGCCGGTCAGCGCCAGCACGTCGGAGCCGATCGGCAGGATCGGCCCGTGGGCGGAGAAGTTGTAGGCGGTCGATCCGGCCGGGGTGGAGACGATCGCGCCGTCGCAGACCAGTTCTTCCATCCGCACCTTGCCGTTGATCGAGATCTTCAGCTTCGCGGCCTGCGGACCCGCGCGCAGCAGCGAGACCTCGTTGATGGCGAGCGCCTCATGCAGCATCCCGTCTTCGGTCTCGGCTTTCATCGACAGCGGATTGATCACCGCCTGCTCCGCCGCCTCCAGCCGCTCTGGCAGATCGTCGGCGACATAGTCGTTCATCAGGAAGCCGACCGAGCCGCGGTTCATCCCGTAGACCGGCAACCCCGTGCCCTCGTGGAGGCATTGCAACATGAACCCGTCGCCGCCAAGCGCCACGATCACATCGGCCGCATAGCGCGGCACCTGCCCGTAACGCGCCACCAGATCCTCGAGCGCCTTCTGCGCCGTCTCGGCATGGGAGGCTGCGAAATGGATATGGGTAAATTGCTTCGCCACCGCGCCGTCCTCCTGCTTGTCCAAGGTGTTGCAAGGGCTTGGACGAAAGACAAGCGTCAATCCGGCGCGGAAATGACCGATTTGGTCGTTTGTCTGCTTTCAGCCCTGCGAAATCTGCGCTAAACGGTCGGCGACCGGATCTTTGCGAGGAATGGCCATGAAAGACCAACGCGATGCGGGCTTCTTCACCGAAAGCCTCTCCAGCCGTGACCCCGAACTGTTCAAGTCGATCACCGATGAACTCGGTCGCCAGCGCGACGAGATCGAACTGATCGCCTCGGAAAACATCGTCTCGAAGGCGGTGATGGAGGCGCAGGGTTCGGTGATGACGAACAAATACGCCGAAGGGTACCCGGGCAAGCGCTACTACGGCGGTTGTCAATATGTCGACGTCGCGGAGAACCTCGCGATCGACCGCGCCAAGCAGCTCTTCGGCTGCGAATTCGCGAACGTCCAGCCGAACTCGGGCAGCCAGGCGAACCAAGGCGTGTTCACCGCGCTTCTGAAACCCGGCGACACCATCCTCGGCATGAGCCTCGATGCGGGCGGCCACCTGACCCACGGCGCCAAGCCGAACCAGTCGGGCAAATGGTTCAACGCGATCCAGTACGGCGTGCGCAAGCAAGACAGCCTGCTGGACTACGAGCAGGTCCGTGAACTCGCGCTGGAGCACAAGCCGAAGCTTATCATCGCCGGTGGCTCGGCCATCCCGCGCCAGATCGACTTCGCCAAGTTCCGCGAAATCGCGGACGAGGTCGGCGCCTACCTGATGGTCGACATGGCCCACTTCGCGGGCCTCGTGGCGGGCGGTCAGCACCCCTCGCCCTTCCCCTATGCCGATGTCGCGACCACCACGACGCACAAGACGTTGCGCGGTCCGCGTGGCGGCATGATCCTCACCAACAACGAGGAGATTGCGAAGAAGGTGAACTCTGCGATCTTCCCGGGCATTCAGGGCGGTCCGCTGATGCATGTCATCGCCGGCAAGGCCGTGGCCTTCGGCGAAGCGCTGCGCCCCGAGTTCAAGAACTACGCAGCCCAGGTCGTGAAGAACGCTCAGGCGCTGGCCGACGAGCTGATGAAGGGTGGCCTCGACATCGTCACCGGCGGCACCGACACCCACGTGATGCTGGTCGACCTGCGCCCGAAAGGCGTGAAGGGCAACGCGACCGAGAAGGCTCTGGGCCGCGCGCACATCACCTGCAACAAGAACGGCATCCCGTTCGACCCGGAAAAGCCGATGGTCACCTCGGGCATCCGTCTGGGCACCCCGGCGGGCACGACCCGTGGCTTCGGCGAAGAAGAGTTCCGCGAGATCGCACGCCTGATCGTCGAAGTGGTCGACGGGCTCGCAGCGAATGGCGAAGAGGGCAATGGCGAGGTCGAAGCGGCCGTGAAGGCCAAGGTCTCGACCCTGCTGAGCGGCTTCCCTATCTACCCCGAACTCTGATCCGGATCCGAGATCACGACGAAGGCCCCCGCGTTCCGGGGGCCTTTTTCATGTGGGAGATTGCGGGCGGATCAGATCGCCCCGGTCCAGACCATCGCCGCCAGCAAGGTGCCGCCCACGATCACCACGATCACCGCGATCGACGTGGCGAGGCCAAGCGCCGCAGAGCGCAACCGCTCTGCCGCGCCCAGCGGTTCGAGATAATCGCGGCAGGTCGCGAAGGCCGCCTCCACCCGGCGGGCATCCAGTTGTCGGGCGATCTTGGGGGCCTGCATCTTGCGCTCGGCATCGATCAGCACCAGCGCCGCCTTGCGCACCTTGCGCGGCAGCGCCCGGGCCCGCGAGGCGACCCGCGCCTCGAGCGTCGGCCCCTTAGCGCCCAGCCGCTGCGCCAGAAGCCGGGAGACCTGCCGCACCATCTCGTTTATCTTCTCCGGCCCCATGCGACCCTCTCACCTACGCGGCGTTCGGCACGACCGCACCGGACGCTAGCCGCCGCGCGAGATCAGCGCAACAGCGCGCATGGCCGCAGTTTTTTTTCGCATCCGCTCTGGAAGCGCCTGGAAGAGCGATCTAGCTTAGGCCCCATGTTGAACACGACCCTCTACTCCTCCGACAGCAATCCCGGCGCGCGGCCCCTGATCATCGCGCCCGGCCTTTTCGGATCGGCCCGGAACTGGACCGCGATCGCCAAACGGCTGAGCGCGGACCGGCCCGTGATCGCGCTCGACATGCGCAATCACGGCGACAGCTTCTGGGACGACGATCACAGCTATGAGGCGATGGCGGGGGATATCGCCGAGGTGATCGAGGCGAATGGTGGGGTCGCGGACGTTCTGGGCCATTCGATGGGCGGCAAGGCGGCGATGACGCTCGCCCTGACGCGGCCGGAACGTGTCGAGCATCTCATCGTCGCGGATATCGCGCCCGAGAACTACGACCACGGCGACAACCACACTGCGCTGATCGAAGCGATGCAGGAGATGGATATCAGCGATCTGACCTCGCGTTCCACCGCGGACGAGCGGCTGGGCGAGCAGGTCTTCGATCCGGGCACCCGCGCCTTTCTGCTACAATCGCTGGTGCTGCGCGACGGCCCGCCGCGCTGGAAGTTCAACCTTGCGGCGCTGAAGGCGAATATGGACGGCATTCTCGGCTGGCCCGAGACACTCGAGGGCAAACAGTTCGACGGACCGACGCTGTTCCTGTCCGGCGCGGACTCGCATTATGTCCAGCCGGAGATGCACGAGCGTATCCGCGGCTTCTTCCCGCAGGCTCGCTTCGAGGAAGTCGACAACGCGGGGCACTGGCTGCACGCCGAGAAACCCCGCGAATTCGAGGCCGACGTGGCGCGTTTCCTCAACTCCGCGAGCTGACGAAACCGCGCCCCCTCGCTCAGGCGCCCGGCCTCATCATCCGGCGGAGCAGATGATCGCGCTTGACGTATTGGTGGTAGAGCGCGGCCGCCACATGCAGACCGGCGAGCCACAGGAGGGCCGTCGTCAGGATCGAGTGCGTCTCGGCCGCCCATCCCAGCTGCCCGTAATAGGCCACGAGCCCCGCAATCGGGATCAGGAAGAGCAGCACGTAAAGGAGCCAGTGGATTGCCGCTGCGCCGAACCGCAGAATGGCAGGATCGTTCTCCGGCGGCTCGGGCGTTCCATGGCCTGCGCGCAGCGCCAAGCGCCAGATCGCAAGTACGAGCACCGTAATGCCGATGACGATGTGACCATAGGTCAGAAACCCGGCATCGGCCGATCCGTTCTTCATCAGGTCATGGAAAGTGTGGCCCATCTCGTCATTGAACAGGTACTGGACGATGAGCAGCAGGACGACGGCCCAGTGAAGCCATATCTGCGTTTTCGAATAACCGGGGGCGTAGGACATGTTACCTCTTCAAAATTGGCGAAACGGCTCTGCGCTTCGCCAGACTAGCGCGAGGAAGGCGCGGAGGTTCCGCCCCGTCACGAAGTTGGGATTCCCCCGCGACGACGGCTCGCGCGAATGCGATCAGGCGTTTTCGCGGATCGCCTTGGCGACGAACCACGCGATCGGAAGGGCCACGAGGAAGCCGATTACTGCCGAAACGATGATCGCGTTGGTCGTGACCATATTCATCGTCAATACGGCGATAATGAGGATGCCCGCAAGGGTCGGTCCGGCCAGGGCGTAGATGATACCGAAGAGGCGCATATCTGATCTCCAGTGAGAACACATTTCGGACGTCAGATTGGCCACGATCACGGCGATGTTACCTTGATCCGCATCAAATCCGCCCTCTCGCCGCTGCGGCAGGGCGTCGCATCAGCAATCGAGTTGGAAGCGCGCTTCGCCCGTATCGCCGGGCAGCGAGGGCGACCGATAGAGCCCGCCCGCCGAACCCGTGACCTTGCAGCCAGATACCTGTTCCGCCGCTCGGATCAACAGGGGCGGCACGCGGCCCCTCTCTGCCCGGCGCAGATAGCCCATTCGCACGACCTCCGCCCGGTCCCCCTTGAGGAAGACGACGAAATCGATGCCGTCGAGCCTCACCTCGTGCCGCGACGCACCGAGGAACTGCGGCGCCGGGGAAGCGCAGCTCGTGAGGAGGCAAAGAGCGAGGAAAAACGAGGCTCTAGACATGGAAAGGCTCCGGGGAGGGACAACCCGGAGCCTTTCAGAGCTTGATTAACAATGAGTTAACCAGCTCGGGCGGAGTGTGCGGCCCCCGCGAGGGACATAGCAGGGGCCGCAAGACCGTTCTGACAGGGATCATGCCTGGCGGGGCGGCCAGAACGGGTCATTCCTTTTGTTACGCCGCTCGGACCGGAGTCCGGCTAAAATGCTGTCCGGGAGGGCGACGACGAATAGGCGCAGAGGCGTCTTTCTTCGGGCTCTCCCTTATGTGTTCGAGGGCAAAACGCCGCTTCTTGCCTACAGTTCCACGGAACCGTAAATTTTTTCGTACGTTGGCCGACAATGGCTTAATAGGAGAGCGTAAGAGATGACGAAATCGGTTCAAATGGCAGCAATGACCGTGATTCTTCTGGGCCTCGCGGCCTGCAACACGGTGCAAGGCGCGGGTCAGGATCTGTCCGTCGCGGGCAGCACAATTGCGGGTGAAGCCCGTCAGGCGCGCTAAGTACGACCGAAGCTTGCCAAAAACATCAAAGGCCCCGGAAATTTCCGGGGCCTTTGCATTTCGAACTTCGGACCGATGCCGTCAGAGACGCGTCCGGCTCAGTATTTCACATGGGCGACGCGATCTTTCATCGACTCGCCCGGGTCCGACGACAGAAGGATTTTCGCGCCCGCCACCAAGGCATTGCCGCTGTCCCAGATCTCGGCCGCATCCGCATCGAAGCGCAACAGCACCAGCTTCGGGTCGTCCTTGCCGTCATACCAGGCGCTGACAAAGGGGTTCCACAGACGCTCGACGATCTCCGGGTCGGTGTTCTCCGTCAGACTGCCGGTGACGGTCGCGAAGACATCATGCCCCTTGTCGACGAAGGTGAACATCGCACCGGCGCCGGGGGCCAGCCCGTCCATCAATTCCGTGTCGCGCGCGGTGAAGAACCAGACGGGGCCGGGTTTTTCCTCGACGATCGCCGTCATCGGACGCGGCGCCGCCGTATCGACGCCGGCCCGCGCCAACATCACTGTGCGATCCGAGTCGAGGGCGTCCCAGAAATCTTTCTCGATCTTGGCTTGGTCGGTCATGTCGTTTCCTCCTGAAATAGGTCTGGGAGGAGAACGTGAGCCCGCCTTCCCATGTTCCTCAGAAAGGCCGCCGCCCTGCGCCGCCAGAAATGAAACGGCCCGGCGCAATCGCCGGGCCTTCAATCAAGAAATTTCGAAGAGGATCACTCGTCCATCTTCAGCGCAGCGATGAACGCGCTTTGCGGGATCTCGACCTTCCCGAACTGGCGCATCTTCTTCTTACCGGCTTTCTGCTTTTCCAGCAGCTTCTTCTTACGGCTCGCGTCGCCGCCGTAGCATTTCGCGGTCACGTCCTTGCGCATCGCCGACAGGGTCTCGCGCGCGATCACGCGGCCTCCGATGGCGGCCTGGATCGGGATCTTGAACATGTGACGCGGGATCAGGTCTTTCAGCTTCTCGCACATCGCGCGGCCCCTGGCCTCGGCGCGGTCGCGGTGGACCATGATCGAGAGCGCGTCGACCGGCTCGTCATTGACGAGAATCGACATCTTCACGAGGTAGTCCTCGCGATATTCAGTGATCTGGTAATCGAAGCTGGCATAGCCCTTGGTGACCGATTTCAGCCGGTCGTAGAAGTCGAACACGACCTCGGCCAGCGGCAGGTCATAGACCACCATCGCGCGGCCACCGACATAGGTCAGGTCCTGCTGGATGCCACGACGGTCCTGACAGAGCTTGAGCACATCGCCCAGATATTCGTCCGGCACGAGGATCGTCGCCTTGATGCGCGGCTCCTCGATATGATCGACATAGGTCAGGTCGGGCATGTCGGCGGGGTTGTGAAGCTCGATCACCTCCCCGTCCTTCATGTGGATCTTGAACACGACCGAGGGCGCGGTGGTGATCAGGTCGAGATCGTATTCCCGCTCCAGACGGTCGCGCACCACTTCGAGGTGCAACAGTCCGAGGAAGCCGCAGCGGAAGCCGAAGCCGAGCGCGGCCGAGGTTTCCATCTCGGCCGAGAAGCTCGCATCGTTCAGCTGCAGTTTCTCGATCGCGTCGCGCAGCGCCTCGAAATCGTTCGCATCGACCGGGAAGAGGCCGCAGAACACGACCGGGATCGAGGGTTTGAAGCCCGGCAGCGCGTTGGCGCAGGGCTTCTTCTCATGGGTGATCGTGTCGCCGACCTTGGTGTCGCGCACCTGCTTGATCGAGGCGGTGAAGACGCCGATCTCGCCGGGGCCCAGCTCGTCGATATTGACCATCGCGGGTTTCAGAACGGCGAGACGGTCGAGCTTGTAGGTCGCCCCCGTCTTCATCATCTTGATCTGGTCGCCCTTCTTGATCACGCCATCCATGACGCGGATCAGAACCACGACGCCCAGATAGGGGTCGTACCACGAATCCACCAGCATCGCTTTCAGCGGCGCGTCACGGTCGCCCTGCGGCGCCGGAAGACGATGAACGATAGCTTCCAAAACGTCCGGGATGCCCAGGCCGGTCTTCGCGGAAATCTCCACCGCCTCGGAGGCGTCGATCCCGATCACATCCTCGATCTGCTCCTTCACGCGCTCGGGCTCTGCCGCCGGAAGGTCGATCTTGTTCAGGACCGGGACGATCTCGTGATCCGCGTCGATCGCCTGATAGACGTTGGCCAGCGTCTGCGCCTCGACGCCCTGCGAGGCGTCCACAACCAGCAGCGATCCCTCGACCGCCTGCATCGAGCGCGACACCTCATAGGCGAAGTCGACGTGGCCGGGGGTGTCGATCAGGTTCAGCACATAGGTTTTGCCATCCTTGGCGGGATAGTCGATCCGCACCGAGTTGGCCTTGATCGTGATGCCGCGCTCACGCTCGATATCCATCGCGTCGAGGAGCTGGTCCTTCATATCGCGTTCGGCCACGGTACCGGTCAGCTGGATCAGCCGGTCGGCAAGCGTGGATTTACCGTGGTCGATATGCGCCACGATGGAGAAATTGCGGATGCGATCAAGATCAGTCATGGGCGCGCGTATACAGGGGAAAAAGCGGGCCGGGAAGAGGGATTGAACGCCATCTGCCATTGACCTAGGCCCGGTCGCGTCCGACATATCCCTGAGACACGAAACACGGGAGACGCAAGATGATCTATTCCGTTCCGAACATGACCTGCGGGCATTGCAAAGCCTCGGTCGAAGCCGCGATCGAAGAGGTGGGCGGCAAGGCCGATGTCTATCTGGAAGATCGCGAGGTCGAGGTGGAAGGGCTGCCCGAATCCACCGTGATCAGCGCGTTGAAAGGCGCGGGCTACGAGGCCACCCCGGTCGAAGAATGATCTGGAGGGGCGTCGCGGTCCAGATGTAGTAGGCCCAGCGCCGCGCAACGCGACGGTTAGAAATCGGGTTCCCTGCCCGGCCCCGGACAAGCGAAATCCTGCCTGTTTTATTGCCTGCTTTTTGAAATTTGTTTAGAATCGCGGACAAATGAGCAGGCAGGATCGGCAAATACATGCCGGCCGCAACGACAAAAGGGGCAGTAGATGACTTTCAAGACGACACTCGGACTCTGCGCATTCTCGGGCGCCGTGGCGCTCGCTTCGATGGCCTCGGCCGGGCCCATCGACAACGCCTGCCTGAAGGCGGGGCGCGCCAGCAATCCCGGCACCTGTGGGTGCATCCAGCAAGTCGCCGACATGACGCTGAGCCACCGCGACCAGCGCCGCGCCGCCAGCTTCTTCCACGATCCCGACCGCGCGCAGGAAGTGCGCATGTCGGATCGCAAGTCGGATTCGGACTTCTGGGACCGCTACAAGAACTTCGCCTCCACCGCGGAAGGCTTCTGCAAGTAAGCGGTCAGTCTGCGGCGCGCGGTCTACTGCCCGCGCCGCTTTTCTTCCTCATCGGCCAGCAAATCGGCGATCAGCTGATCCGCGCCCGCCTCGATCATGTCGAGGGCTCCCTCGAAATTGCGGGTAAAATAAGGATCGGGCACATCGCGCGGTCCTTCCGGCCCGTCGATGAACATCTGCACCTGCGCGCGCATCTCGCGCGGCGCCCCGTCCAGCGCATCGCGCAGGTTATTTTCATCCATCGCCAGGATCACATCGAACGCGTCGTAATCGGCGGGCTCGATTTTCCGTGCACGCAGAGCGCGCATGTCGTAGCCGCGCGCCTCCGCCGCCGCGATCATCGGTTCGTAGGGCGGCTCTCCCAGATGCCAGCTACCGGTGCCGGCGCTGTCGAACTCGATATCGAGGCCGGCCGCGGCGGCCTTGTGACGGGTCACCGCTTCGGCGGCGGGCGAGCGGCAGATATTGCCAAGGCAGAGAAAGAGGATACGCATAGGAGGAGTGATAACTGAGGGCAGCGCGATGGCCAAGGTCGTGATTCTGACTGGCGCCGGTATTTCCGCCGAAAGTGGTCTCAAGACGTTTCGGGCGAGTGACGGCCTTTGGGACGAGCATCGCATCATGGACGTGGCGACGCCTGAGGGTTTTGCGCGCGACCCCGAATTGGTGCATCGCTTCTACAATGCGCGCCGGGCGGCGGCGCGCGCGGCACAGCCAAATCCTGCCCATGTCGCGTTGGTGGCACTTGAGGCCGATCCGGGCCACGAGGTTCTGGTGGTGACGCAGAATGTCGATGACCTGCACGAGCGCGCTGGCTCTCGGAACGTGATCCACATGCACGGCACGCTGTTTGGAGCCTTGTGCCACGCATGCGGCCATCGCTGGCCCGCGCCGGAAGCGATGAAGCCGCGTGACACCTGCCCCGAGTGCGGGCGAAAAGCCACGCGGCCCGACATCGTCTGGTTCAACGAGATGCCCTACCAGATGGACCGGATAATCCGCGAGCTGGAAGCCGCGGACCTCTTCGTCTCGATCGGCACCAGCGGCAACGTCTATCCGGCGGCAGGCTTCGTACAGGATGCCGCGATGGCCGGTGTCGAGACGCTGGAGCTGAACCTCGACCGCTCGGCGGGCAGCGAGATGTTCGACATCTCGCGCCAGGGACCGGCGAGCGTGCTCGTCCCGCAATGGGTGCGCGAGCGGCTGGGATAGAGCGGCGGGGCGGCTAACCGCCCTGCCCTGTCCGTTAGTAGCTGTATTCGGCGTAGATCTTGCTCAGATCGCCATTCCACTCGCCGTGATATTTCTCGAGGAGTTCGTCGGCAGGCACGCGGCCGGTCTCGACGCTCTCTTCCAGCGCGTTGAGGAAATGGGTCTCGTCGGGGATCATTCCGCCTGCGCCGGGCTTCGCCCGTGCCGCCAGACCGGATTTCGCGATCGCCACCGTTTCGCGTGCGAGGTCATGCAGCTTCACGCCGTTGAACTCGCCCTGCAGCGCATCGACCGCCGCCGCACGGCGCAGACCTTCACGGGTCTCGTGATCGAAGCCCTTCACCAGATCCCAAGCCGCATCGAGCGCGGTCTGGTCATAGCACAGGCCGACCCACAGCGCGGGCAGCGCACACAGACGCCGCCAGGGCCCGCCATCGGCACCGCGCATCTCGATGAATTTTTTCGCCCGCGCCTCGGGGAAGACGGTCGTCAGGTGATCGGCCCAGTCACTCAGCGTCGGCTTCTCGCCGGGAAGCGCGGGCAGCTCGCCCTTGAGGAAGTCGCGGAACGACTGGCCCAGAGCATTGATATATTTGCCGTCGCGATAGACGAAATACATCGGCACATCGAGAACGTAGTTCGCGTAGGCCTCGTAGCCCGCGCCCTCTTCGAACATGAAGGGCAGCATGCCCGTGCGCGCATCGTCGAGGTTCTGCCAGATATGGCTGCGCCACGATTTCATACCGTTGGGCTTGCCATCGAGGAAGGGCGAGTTCGCGAAGAGCGCCGTCGCGACCGGCTGCAGCGCCAGCGCCACGCGCATCTTCTGCACCATGTCGGCCTCGGACGCGAAGTCGAGATTCACCTGCACGGTGCAGGTGCGATACATCATCTGCGTTCCGAGTTCGCCGACGCGGCCCATGTAATCGGTCATCAGCCGGTAGCGCCCCTTGGGCATCATCGGCATCTGCTCCTGCGACCAGATCGGAGCCGCGCCAAGGCCGATGAACCTTACGCCGAGATCGTCGGCGACCGACTGCACTTCGCGCAGGTGGAGGTTCACCTCGTCGCAGGTCTGGTGGATCGTCTCGAGCGGCGCGCCCGACAGTTCCAGCTGCCCACCGGGCTCGAGGCTCACATTCGCGCCGTTCAGCTCCAGCCCGATGATGTTGCCCTGCTCTTCCACCGGCTGCCAGCCAAAGCGGTCGCGCAGACCTTCCAGCATCGCCTTGATCGACCGCGGGCCGTCATAGGGCAGCGGCAATTGCTTGTCCGCGCAATAGCCGAATTTCTCGTGTTCGGTGCCGATGCGCCAATCGTCGCGCGGCTTCTCGCCCGCGGCCAGATATTCGGCCAGTTGCTCGAAGCGCTCGATCGGGCCACCGCCCTGCTGCGGAATGGACATGTCTTTTCTCGCGTCGCTTTATGGAGCGCCACAGGTGGCGCGGGGGCTAGCTCAAGTCAAGCGTGAAACCTGTTTACGGATCCAGAGGCTCTGTGCGGTAGTCTGCTGGTCGAGCGCGGCGGAGATTTTCCCCATATCGATCCCCGGCAGGCTCGCGAAGGCGTCGTACAGCCCATCCGCCCCCGCCGCATCGAGCGGGATCAGAAGCGCCTCGCCCGACAGGCTGCGAAGCCGCCAATATTGCTGGCCCTGCAGCGTCAGCAGTCGGATTTCCGCCAGTTCGCGCAGCGGCACCTCGCCGCCCATCCCGAGCGCCGAGACATTGCTGCCCGGCCCCGCAATGGCGCGCGCCCGGCTGGCTGCGAAATAGGAGATACGCCCCTCGTCGATCTCGACCAGACCCGGCGCGCTGGTTTCACGCGCAAAGCGCAGCCGCCGCCAGCCGATCAGCGCCCAGCCGAGCCCGAGCGCCACGGCGACCAGTCCCAGCGGCATCAGGATCAATCCGCCGAGCCAGATCAGCCAAGCTCCGAACGCCACCACGACGCCCGCCGCGATCACCTCGCCCCAGCGCTTGAAGCCTTCTGCAACTTCGGGACGGATCACCGCCAGTCTCCCAGCGCCGATTGCCACAATGTGATCGCCGCGCAGACCGCCGTATCGGCGCGCAGGATGCGCGGGCCGAGGCTGACGGGGGTCACGAAATCGCGACTGCGAAGCATCTCGCGCTCGGCCTCCGAGAACCCGCCTTCTGGCCCGATCAGGATCGCCCAAGGTCCCGGCTCCAACCCTGCGAGCGTCTCTGCGGGGCCAACCAAAGCCTCGTCGGCCCAGAGGATGCGACGGCTCGGATCCCAGCCATCCAGCAGCTTCTTGAGACCCTGCAAATCCTCGACCGGCGGCACATAGGTGCCCAGACATTGCTCCGCCGCTTCCTTGGCATGGGCCTGCAAGCGGTCCTGCCGGATGCGCGCGGAATTGGTGAACTCGGTCTGCACCGGCAGCACCTTGGCGCAGCCCAGCTCGGTCGCCTTTTCGACGATGAAATCAGTGCGCTCTTTCTTGATCGGCGCGAAGATCAGCCAGAGATCCGGCGGCGCGAGCTGCGGCGCGGCCTGCTCGACGCAGGCCAGAATACCGCGCTTCTTGTGAGCCTCGACGACCTCCGCCGTCCACTCGCCATCGCGCCCGTTGAACAGCGCGACACGGGCGCCCACGGCCAGCCGCATCACCGCGAAGAGGTAATGCGCTTCGTCCTGAGTCAGAGGCACGGCTTGCCCCGCGCCCAGCGGGTGCTCTACACAGAGCCTGATCTTGGCACGTTCCATGAGGCGGACTTTATGAGCGGAAAACCCGAAACGCCAGAGGCGGCGGAAGACGCAAACGGCACGGTCGCGGATGCTTATCGCGGCAACTGGGTCGACCGGCTGGCCCCGGCATGGACGCGGCCCTATCTGCGCCTGAGCCGCGCCGACCGGCCTATCGGGACGTGGCTGCTGCTGCTGCCCTGCTACTGGTCGATCGCGCTGGCGGCGTCCTCGACGGGCGGCTTCATCTGGTGGGATCTGTGGCTGGCCATCGGCGCCTCCGTCGGAGCCTTCCTGATGCGCGGCGCGGGCTGCACCTGGAACGACATCACCGACCGCGACATCGACGCCGGCGTGGCGCGCACCCGCTCGCGCCCGATCCCCTCGGGGCAGGTTTCGACGAAACAGGCGCTGGCTTGGGCTGTGATCCAGTCGCTGATCTCCTTCGCGATCCTGCTGACCTTCAACACCCCCGCGATCATTCTCGGGATCGTCTCGCTCGGCCCGGTCGCGATCTACCCCTTCGCCAAGCGCTTCACCTGGTGGCCGCAGATCTTCCTCGGGATCGCCTTCAACTGGGGTGCGCTGCTGCTGTGGGCCGCGCATACCGGAAGCCTCAGCTGGCCGCCCGTCGTGCTTTATTTCGCGGGCATGGCCTGGACGTTGTTCTACGACACGATCTACGCGCATCAGGACAAGGAAGACGACGCGCTGATCGGCGTGAAATCCACCGCGCGGCTCTTCGGGGACGACAGCGCGAAATGGCTGGGCGGCTTCCTGATGACCTCCGTCGCGCTGATGACCATCGCCGTGATGGGCGCACTGTTGCCCGGCGCGCCGCCGCTGCGCCTCGCGCTCTCGTTGCTCGCGCCCTGGGCGATGGGGTGGCACATGCTATGGCAGATGCGTCAGCTCGATATCGACGACCCGGACACCTGTCTGAAACTGTTCCGCGCGAACCGCGATACGGGCCTGATCGCTGCGCTGTTTCTCGCCGTTGGCGCAATCGTGTAACGGCGTATCGATTGATCCCCGCGCCCCTGCACCTTAAGGAAACGGGATAAAGATTCCCCTGGGGAGGGCCTGAGACCGATGCGCAGCCGCGCCACCTTGTTGACGATCGCCGCCTTTGTCCTCGCACTCGTCGTCTCCGCAGTCATCGCGGGCGGCGCGGCGACAATTGTCGAAAAATCCACGAAACAAGAAGTGCGCGTCGCGATGGAGGCGCAGGGCTACGGCTGGATGCGTATCCATACCGATGGGCTGCAGGTGATCCTCTCCGGCACCGCCCCGACCGAGGCCGAGCGCTTCCGCGCCGTTTCCGAGGTCGACAAATACGTCGACAGCTCGCGGGTCGTCGACAATACCGACACCCAGATCACGAAGCCGATCACGCCACCCGCCTTCTCGCTGGAAATGCTGCGCAACGAGAACGGCATCTCGCTGATCGGGCTGGTGCCATCCTCGATCGACCGCGAGGCGATCGTGGAGAAGCTCTCGAAAGTCGCAGGCGAGGATGGCGTCACCGACATGCTGGAGAGCGCCGATTACCCGGTGCCCGGCGGTTGGGACGAAGCGATGAAATTCGCGATGACGACGCTCGAGACGCTGCCGCGCTCGAAAGTGTCGGTCAGCGCGGGCAAAGTCTCGGTGGAGGCGATCACCGACAGCCCCGCCGAAAAGGGTCGAGTGGAGACTTCGCTGGCACGTCGCCGCCCCTCCGATCTCAAGCTCAGCTTCGACATCTCCGCACCGCGCCCCGTGATCACCCCCTTCACGCTGCGCTTCCTCATCGACAAGGCGGAAGGCCCGCATTTCGACGCCTGCTCCGCCGATAACGAACGTGCGCGCGACCGCATCCTGACTGCGGCCCGCGCGGCGGGCGCGAAAGGCACGCTGAGCTGCACGATCGGGATGGGCACGCCTTCGCCCGACTGGTCCAAGGCCGCGCAGATGGCGATCAAGGCGCTCGGCGATCTCGGCGCGGGCTCGGTGACCTTCTCGGATGCCGATATCGCGCTGGATGTGCCTTCGACCGTCGATCAGCAGCAATTCGACGATGTCGTGGGTGAGCTGGAATCGAACCTGCCCGGGGTGTTTTCGCTCAAGGCCAAGCGCGAGCCCGCCCCCGATGCGAAAGCCGGCGAGGCGAGCTTCACCGCCACCCGCGACGGCAACGGCCATGTCGACCTGAAGGGCCGCGTGACCGATGCGCGTGAGCGCCAGACCGTCGAGAGCTACGCACGCGCCAAGCTCGGCCATGCCAATGTCCATGGCGCGACCCGCGTCGACAAGGAGCTTCCCGCCGGTTGGCCGGTACGCACCCTGGCCGCCCTCGACGCCCTGTCGGTGCTGCACGAAGGCAAGGTCACCGTGACCCCCGACGGCATCTCGGTCAGCGGCGTCTCGGGCGACCCGCAGGCCTCCGACACGATTTCGCGCATTCTGACGAGCGAGCTTGGCGAAGATGCGCAGATCGACCTGAGCGTGAAATACGACAAGCGCCTCGATGAGCAGCTCGCCCTGCCGACCGGCAAGGAGTGCGTGGCCCGCCTGAACGACACGCTGAAGAAGAAGAAAGTCGATTTCGATCCGGGTTCGGCGCAGGTCGCTGCGGAAAGCCTCGACGCGCTCGACGCGTTGGCCAAGGCGATCAAGAACTGCACCGACTTCAAGATGGAAGTGGCCGGCTATACCGACAATCAGGGCCGCGAGGAAATGAACCTGCAGCTCTCGCAACAGCGCGCGCAGGCGGTGATCCGCGGGCTTCTGGACCGTGGCGTGCTGATCGGCAACCTGGAGGCAAAAGGCTACGGCGAAGCCCAGCCCATCGCCTCGAACGACACCGAAGCCGGCCGCGAGCAGAACCGCAGGATCGAGTTCGTGCTGCTGGACGAGGCGCCGGTGGGTGACGAGGCGCTGCCCGATGCCACGGCAGACGCGACGGCAGGCGCTGACGAGGGGACTGGGGATGGCGCTGGCGAGCCGCACTGGAATGGCGCCGTGACCGATGACGGCGCCCCCGCCACCGAGAACGGCGCGCAGGACAAATCCGGCGATGGGGACACCGCCGCAGAACCGGGGCAACAGACCCCGCAACAAGAAGAAATTCCGGTCGAGACGCCCGGCGAGAAGACGCCGCGCCCGCAATCCCGGCCGGAGGACCTGTCGAAGGGCTGAAGGGACGCCATATGAACAGAGACGAATTCATCATCGCCACAGCGATCATCCTTTTCGTGGCTTTCGCGCTTGGCTGGTTCGCAAGCTGGCTGATCCACCGCCTCACCCGTGTGAGCCAGGCCGATATGGGCGAGCTGGAGCAGATGGCGCAGGCGTTGCATGAAGCCGAGGAGACCCGCGATCAGGCGCTCGCCTATGTCGAGCAGCGCGAGGCGGAACTGGCCAATCAGCTCAGCCAGACCGAGGCTGAGCTGCGCGCGGCGATGGATGGATTGCGCGACGCGCGTCACGAGGCCGAGGAATTGCGCGCCTATATAGAGCGTACGAAAGAGGCCTGATCTCTCGCGGCTCCCCGCCCGATATTGCCGCAGATTCTCCAAACAGTCATGTCAGGCGGCAGACGCCCATGGCGCTTTGGCCCGCGCCCCGAAGTTGGTATCGAGTCCTGCCCGCCATGCGCGGCCGATCTGCAAGCCAATAGCTGCGCCATGCTCCAGACCTTTCCCGTGGCGCCCTCCCCTGCCGCACCGCGCTCGGCGGCGCGCGCGGGATTGACGAGGCGCAGATGATATGTCCGGGGCAGGTCTTCCGCGCGCGACCTATCCAGACCATCCCGACTGGACGATCGGTCCGGTGCAGCAGTTCGCGGCCCCCTACCCCTTCGCGGATGAGGCGAAGTTCACCCTCTCGGTCGCGCCAATCGTGACGCCGGGCGATCAGCCGCGCTGAGGGGGACGGATATCCGGCAGGGCCGCTTTCACCAGCGGGTGCAGCTCCAGCTTGTCCGCCGCCGCGAGGAACGTGTCGCGCATCGTGGGCGCCCAATTGGCATTGATGTGATCGGCCACGGCATGCGCCTGATCGCCGGGCTGGCTTTCGAAGAACTGTGCGATCTGATTGGCCATCCCGGCGAGTTTCTCAGGCTTCATGCGGTGGCCTCCTGCGGCGCGGTGTAAAGCGCGAGGCCCCGGCCTGCGCGTGCAATAACGGTAAGGCCCGCGTCCCGCGCCTCGCTCACCGCCAAAGCGGTGGGGGCGGAGGGGCCGACTATCACCGGGATACGTAGGGTCGCGACCTTCTGGATCAGGTCGACCGAAAGCCGCGAGGTCATCACCAGCGCGCCGCTCGCCGGGTCTATCCCGCCCCGGATCAGCGCCCCGATCAGCTTGTCGAGGGCGTTGTGGCGGCCGACATCTTCGCGCGTCAGCACGATCCCCTTGCCCGGCTGCCAGAAGCTCGACGCATGGGCAGCGCGGGTTTCGTCCTGCAGAGGCTGATGGTCACGCAGGGTCTCGAGCGCCTCCGAGGCCTGTTCCGGCGTCATGGTAAAGGCGGGCGGGAGAACCGGAGCGAGCTTGCGCCGCGCCTCCTCCAGCTGCTCGATCCCGCAGAGCCCGCAGCCCACCGGCCCCATCGTAGCGCGGCGGCGTTCGGCAAACCGGGCGCCTGCGGGAGCTGCCAGCCAGTTGCGCGCTTCGATCCCGGCCTCGGTCACTTCGAGCTCCTGCCGGGTGATCTCGGACGCGTCCTCGATGAGCGCTTCGGAGAGCGCGAATCCCAGTGCGAAATCCTCCAGATCGGCGGGGCTCGCCATCATCACCGCCTGCGTCACCCCGTCGAAAGACAGCGCCACGGGCACTTCCTCGGCAAGGCGCTGAACAGCGCCGCTGGGCATTTCCCAATCGGTCGCCGTCATTCAGCAGCCTCGACGCGGCGGGTCAACTTGGTCTGCGCGTTGTAGAGCTCCTGCCAGTCCGAGGGCCCGTTCGATAGCCCCACCTGCACCGCCGTCACCTTGTATTCCGGGCAGTTCGTCGCCCAATCGGAATTGTCGGTGGTGACGACGTTCGCCTGCGTTTCGGGGTGGTGGAAAGTCGTGTAGACGACGCCGGGCGAGACCCGGTCGGTGATCGTCGCGCGCAAGGACGTCTCGCCCGCTCGGCTGGTGAGCCGGACCCAGTCGCCCTCGCGAATGCCGCGCGTCTCGGCATCATGCGGGTGAATTTCCAGCCGGTCCTCGGCATGCCAGACGGAATTCTCGGTCCGCCGCGTCTGCGCGCCCACGTTATACTGCGACAGGATGCGCCCGGTGGTCAGCAGCAGCGGGAAGCGCGACCCGGTGCGCTCCTCGGTCGCGACATAGGCCGTGCGGATGAACCGCCCCTTGCCGCGCACGAAGCCATGTTCATGCATCACCGGCGAGCCTTGCGGATGCGCGTCGTTACAAGGCCACTGCACCGAGCCCATACGGTCGATCAGGTCGTAAGTCACGCCCGCGAAGGCGGGCGTCGTGCGACCGATCTCGGCCATGATCTCGGACGGGTGGGTGTAACTCCATCCCGCGCCCAGCGCATTGGCCAGCGCCTGCGTCGCCTCCCAGTCGGCCAGCCCTGCTTTCGGCGCCATGACCTTGCGCACCGGGTTGATCCGGCGCTCGGCATTGGTGAAGGTCCCGTCCTTCTCGAGGAAGGTGGAGCCCGGCAGGAAGACATGGGCGTAGCGCGCGGTCTCGTTCAGGAAGAGGTCATGCACGATCACGCAATCCATCGCCGCGAGGCCCGCGGCCACGTGATGGGTATCGGGATCGGATTGCAGAATATCCTCACCCTGAATGTAGATCGCCTTGAAGTCCCCCGCGACGGCGGCGTCGAGCATATTGGGAATACGCAGCCCCGGCTCGGGGTCGAGCGTCCTACCCCATTCCGCTTCGAACACCGCGCGCACGGAGTCGTCCGAGACATGGCGATAGCCCGGCAGTTCGTGCGGGAAGGAGCCCATATCGCACGAGCCCTGCACGTTGTTCTGCCCCCGTAGCGGGTTCACCCCCACACCGGGGCGTCCGATATTGCCGGTCATCATCGCGAGGTTGGCAATGGCGATCACGGTGGTCGAGCCCTGGCTGTGCTCGGTCACGCC
Source organism: Thioclava sp. JM3 (assembly GCF_002213185.1). NCBI lineage: Bacteria > Pseudomonadati > Pseudomonadota > Alphaproteobacteria > Rhodobacterales > Paracoccaceae > Thioclava > Thioclava sp. JM3. The sequence goes on along the minus strand of NZ_NBOB01000006.1, from coordinate 154,283 downwards.
CAGCCCGTAATAGATCGCCCCGTTCGGCGCGGCGGCGTAGGTCCGCGCAGCGTGGCGCAGCGCGTCGGCCGGCACGCCGGTCAACTCTTCGACCGCCTCGGGAGAATGGGCCGGATCGGCGGCGAACTCGGCATAATCCGTCCATTCGTCCCAATCGCAGCGCTCGCGGATGAACGCCTCGTCAAACAGCCCTTCCGTCACGATCACATGGGCCATCGCGGTCAACACCGCGACATTGGTTCCCGGACGTAGCGGTAGGTGATGCCCCTCGCCCATATGCGGGGTCTCCAGCAGATCGATCCGGCGCGGGTCCACCACGATCAGCTTCGCGCCCTGCCGCAGCCTTTTGCGCAGCCGCGAGGCGAAAACCGGATGCCCGTCGGTCGGGTTCGCCCCAATGACCACGGCGCAATCCACCTGCTCGACGGAGTCGAAATCCTGCGTGCCAGCCGAGGTCCCGAAGGTCTGCTTCAGCCCGTAGCCGGTCGGCGAATGGCAGACCCGGGCGCAGGTATCGGTGTTGTTCGTGCCCATCACCGCGCGGGCGAGTTTCTGCACGAGGAAGGTCTCCTCATTGGTGCAGCGCGACGAGGTGATGACGCCCACTGAATCCTTGCCGTGCTTGGCCTGCGCGCGCTTGATGCCGTTGGCAGCAAATTCCAGCGCCTCTTCCCACGACACTTCGCGCCACGGGTCAGTGATGCTGTCGCGGATCATCGGGTTGAGGATGCGGTCGCCATGGTTCGCATAGCCCCAGGCGAAACGGCCCTTCACGCAGCTATGTCCACGGTTCGCCTTGCCCTCTTTCCACGGCACCATGCGCACCAGCTGGTCGCCGCGCATCTGCGCCTCGAAAGAGCAGCCCACGCCGCAATAGGCACAGGTCGTAACCACGGAACGCTCCGGCACGCCGATCTCGTCGACGGTCTTCTCCTGCAGGGTCGCTGTCGGGCAGGCCTGCACGCAGGCGCCGCAGCTGACGCAATCCGAGTTCAGGAAATCTTCCGTACCGGTCGAGATGCGGGCGTCGAAGCCGCGCCCGTCCACGGTCAGCGCGAAAGTGCCCTGCACCTCTTCGCAGGCGCGCACGCAGCGCATGCAGACGATGCATTTCGACGGATCGTAGAAGAAATACGGGTTGGAATCGTCGCGCGGAATATAGAGCGGATTGGCGCCGTCCGCCGCGCGCGTCTCGACATGGTTCTCGCCCGGCGTGTAGCGCACGTCGCGCAGGCCCACGGCCCCTGCCATGTCCTGCAATTCGCAATCGCCGTTCGCCGCGCAGGTCAGACAGTCGAGCGGGTGATCGGAGATATAAAGCTCCATCACCCCGCGACGCAGCCTGTGCAGCTGCTCGGTCTGGGTTTTCACGACCATGCCTTCGCGCACGGGCGTGGTGCACGACGCAGGCGTTCCGCGCATCCCCTCGATCTCGACCACGCAAAGACGGCACGAGCCGTAAGCGTCGAGCATATCGGTCGCACACAGCTTCGGCACGGTGATCCCGGCCTCGGCGGCGGCGCGCATCACGGAGGTGCCCTCGGGCACGCTCACATCCATGCCGTCAATCACCAGCGTCACAGGCGGGCCCGATTTGGCAGGCGTGCCCATATCGGAGAGTTTCGGCCCGTGCACTCCGTCGGGGATGATGAAATCCTTCATTCCGCAGCCTCCTGTGAGAGCGAGAATTCTTGCGGGAAAAGCCGTATCGCCGAGCGCACCGGGAAGGGCGTGAAGCCCCCCATCGCGCAGAGCGAGCCCTTCTCCATCACTTCGCATAGCTCGTGCAGCAACTCGATCGCCGCCGGGTCGCCCGCCGCGACGCGGTCGAGCGTTTCCATGCCGCGCACCGCGCCGATCCGGCAGGGCGTGCATTTCCCGCAGCTCTCGACGGCGCAGAACTCCATCGCGTAGCGGGCGAGCGCGAGCATGTCGGCGCTGTCGTCATGCACCACGAAACCGGCATGGCCCACGAGGCCACCCTGATCGGCGAAAGCCTCGTAGCAGACCGGCAAATCGAAATCGTCCGGCCCGTGATAGGCGCCCAGCGGTCCGCCCACCTGCACCGCTTTGAACGGACGGCCCGAGGCCGTGCCGCCGCCGATTTCGTTGACCAGCGTGCCGAGCGACATCCCGAAACCGGTCTCGAACAACCCGCCATGTTTGACGTTGCCCGCGATCTGAAGCGGGATCGTCCCGCGCGAGCGACCCAGCCCGAACTCGGCATAGGCAGCGCCGCCGTGGACCAAGATCCACGGCACGGCGGCCAGCGAGAGCACGTTGTTCACCACGGTCGGCTTGCCGAACGCGCCTTCCAGCGCGGGCAGCGGCGGCTTGGCGCGCACCATCCCGCGCTTTCCTTCGAGCGAATTGAGAAGCGAGGTCTCCTCGCCGCAAATATAGGCGCCCGCGCCGACGCGCACCTCCAGATCGAAGGCCGGCCCCTGCCCCATCAGGCTGTCGCCGATGATCCCGGCCGCGCGCGCTGCCTTGATCGCTGCGTTCAGCGTGCGGATCGCATGGGGATATTCCGAACGGACATAGATGAAGCCCTTGGTCGCGCCGACCGCAAGACCGGCAATCGCCATGCCCTCGAGTAGGCAGAAGGGATCGCCTTCCATCAGCATCCGATCCGCGAAAGAGCCGCTATCGCCTTCGTCCGCGTTGCAGACGATATATTTCTGCGAGGCCTCTGCCCCGGCGACAGTCTTCCATTTTATGCCGGTCGGGAAGCCCGCACCGCCACGACCGCGCAGCCCCGATGTGATGACCTCTTCGATGGTCTGCTCCCCGCTCAGTTCCAGCGCACGCTTGAGACCCTGCCAGCCCTCGCCCGCCTCATAATCGGCCAGCGACAGCGGATCGGTCCGACCGCAGCGCGCGAAGGTCAGGCGGGTCTGTTTTGCGAAGAAGGGGATTTCCTCGACCGGGCCGAGCGCCTTCGGGTGATCGCCGTCTTCGAACAGCGCAGGTACGTCCTCGGGCGTCATCGGTCCGAAGCCGTAGCGCACACCGTCGCGCTCGATCTCGACCAAAGGCTCCAGCCAGATCATCCCGCGCGTGCCGTTGCGGATGATCTCGACCGTTTCGCCGCTCAGACCAGCCGCTGAGGCAATCGCCGCCGCGACCTCATCGGCCCCACAGGCTGCGGCAGCGGCATCGCGGGGAACCCAGATCTTCATGCCGAGACCTCCGCAACCAGAGCCTCGATCCGCTCGGGCGTCGCCCGCCCGACCAACTGATCGCCCACCATCGCGGCGGGCGCGCAGGCACACAGCCCGAGGCAGTAGACCGCCTCAAGGGTCACGTCACCCTTCGTTTCTCCGACTTTCATGCCGAGCGCGCGCTCCAGCCGCGCGATCATCTCCGTCCCGCCCATCGATTGGCAGGCCTCGGCACGGCACAGCTTGATCACATGCTTGCCCGCGGGCGCATCGCGGAAATCGTGATAGAAGGAGACGACGCCCGCCACCTCCGCCCGGCTCAACCGCAGCGCATCGGCAATCGGCTGATAGCTATCGGCGGGCACGCAGCCGTAAGCGGCCTGCACATCGTGAAGAATGGGCAGCAGCGCACCTTCGCGCCCCGCATGATCCGCCAGAATCGCGGCGAGCCTGTCGTCTTCGGTCATTTCCATCCTCCCGGCCCCGATGATGGGGCGAGCATGCCCCGACCAGCAAGTCACGACTGGTTCAATCGCGAACAGGCGCGGACAGGAACCGTCATCGCCGTGCTTGCGCGGGCAGGGGTGAGCCTCTACATCCCTCACATGAGCCTGATCCAACGCCTTCCCTTCGTCAAGAAATCGCCCTTCGTCGCGGTGATCCGTCTGCACGGTGCCATTGGCATCTCGCGCCCGGGATCGCCCGGCCTGTCGGATGCCGCGATGGCCCCGATCATCGAGCGGGCTTTTTCCCGCGGGAAACCGGCGGCGGTGGCCCTGATGATCAATTCGCCCGGCGGATCGCCCGTGCAATCAGCGCTGATCGCGGGGCGTATCCGCAGGCTCGCGGACGAAAAAGGTATTCCCGTGCATGCCTTCGTCGAAGACGTCGCGGCCTCGGGCGGCTATTGGCTCGCCTGCGCCGCCGACCAGATCTGGGCCGACCCGACTTCGGTCGTGGGCTCGATCGGTGTGATCTCGGCAGGGTTCGGCCTCGACGAGTTCATCAGCCGTCACGGAATCCAGCGCCGTGTGCACACGGCGGGCGGCTCGAAAAGTTTCATGGACCCGTTCCGCCCAGAAAAGGACGAGGACGTCGCGCGGCTGAACAAGCTGCTCGAGGACATGCATGTCAGCTTCAAGGAACATGTCGAGTCCCGGCGCGGTGCAAAACTGGCCTCGGATCGCGACCTCTTTACCGGCGATATCTGGACCGGGCGACAAGCGCTGGCCGAGAAGACCGGCCTGATCGACGGGCTGGCCCATGCGGTACCGAAGCTGAAAGAAATCTACGGCGAGAAGACACGCATCGTGCCCTATGCGCCCAAGCGTTCTCTCTTCCGGCGTTTCGGCGCGCAGATCGGCGGCGAGATGGCGGCGGCGACGGCAGGCGCACTTATCGACACGACCGAAGAGCGCGCGCTCTGGGCGCGCTACGGGCTGTAACCCGATGCTCATCAAGGGCATGACCCTCTTCCTGGTCGTCATGGCGGTGCTCGCCATGTTCGGCAAGCTACGGATGCCGAAGATCAAGGGCCCGCGCGGTCCGGGCCGGCTGTCGGCACGTTGTCCCGATTGCGGACGTCCGAAAATAGGACGCGGCCCCTGCCCCTGCAAGACGACCTCCAAGACCAAGAGCAAGAAGACGGAGCGCCGGTCATGATCTGGGATTTCGGCGAGATCATTGCCGGGCTGGCGTTGCTGGTCGTGGCGGGCGATCTGCTGGTGAAAGGCGCGGTGGCGATGTCGCTGCGCCTTGGCATTCCGGCGCTGATCGTCGGGCTTACTGTCGTGGCCTTCGGCACCTCCGCGCCCGAGCTGATGGTCTCCGTCGCCGCCGTCCTCGACAATGCGCCGAGCATCGCGCTCGGAAACGTCGTGGGCTCGAATATCGCGAATATCCTGCTGGTGCTGGGACTGCCGGCGATCATCTCCGCGATCCGCACCGACCTGCACGACACGCGCGAAAGCTTCGTGCTGATGATGGGCGCGACGATTCTGTTCATTCTCGTCTGTTTCATGGGCCCGATCCGCTGGGCGCAGGGGCTGCTTCTGCTCTTTGCTCTGAGCATCGTCCTGTTCCGGCAGATCCGCGAGGCGCGCGCCCATCGCGCCAATCGCGGCAACGGGCGCGCGGCCGAGACCGAGGCGAATGAAGAGATCGAAAGCGTCGATCCGAAGATGCCGCTCTGGCGGATCGGGCTTTACGTTCTCGCGGGCCTCGTCGGCTTGCCGCTGGGCGCGAACTGGTTGGTCAGCGGCGCATCGGAGATCGCCAGCGCCATGGGCATCTCGGATGCGGTGATCGGCCTGACGCTGGTGGCGCTCGGCACCTCGCTGCCGGAGCTGGCGACCTCGATCACGGCGGCGATGAAAGGCCGCTCGGACCTCGCGCTCGGCAACGTCGTGGGCTCGAACATCTTCAACCTGCTCTGCATCATCGGCGTTGCGGGGCTGTTCGGCGATATTCCGGTGCCTCGGCAGATGCTGCAGATCGACCTTTGGGTCATGGCAGCCGCCTCGATCGCGCTCGCGCCATTCATCTTCGGCAACCGCGTGATCACCCGCGGCGTCGGTATCGCTTTTTCCGTGGCTTATCTGGCCTATATGGTGGCCCTCTTCATTGGAGGCAGCGCATGAAACGAGCATTGGTGACAGGCGGCGCGAAGCGGCTGGGGCGCGCGATGGCGCTTTATCTGGCCGAACGCGGCCTGGACGTCGCGATCCATTATCACGGCTCCGCGGAGGACGCGGAGGCCACGGCAGCGGAGGCCCGCGCGAAGGGCGTGCGCGCCGAGATCCTACAGGCCGACCTGCTGGACGAGGCAGCGACGGCGGCCCTGGTGCCGCATGCGGCGCAACTGCTCGACGGGCCGCTCGATCTGCTGATCAACAATGCCTCGATCTTCGAATACGACACGATCCGCTCGGCCACGCGCGAAAGCTGGGACCGGCATATCGGCTCCAACCTCCGCGCGCCCTTCGTGCTGATCCAGCATTTCGCGGCACAGGCCCCGCAAGCCGACCGCTCAGGCGCGGAACCCAAGGCCCGTGCCTTGGTGGTCAACATGGTCGATCAGCGGATGCGCAAGCTGACGCCCGAGTTCATGACCTACTCACTCGCTAAGATGGGGCTGTGGACGCTGACCCAGACCGGCGCGCAGGCGCTGGCCCCCGATATCCGGGTGAACGCGATCGGCCCCGGCCCCACCCTGCAGGGCGCGCGCCAGTCGGAAGATCACTTCAACCGGCAGCGCGCGGCGACGATCCTTGAGCGTGGCGCGGACCCGGCGGATATCGTCGCAGCGCTGGGATATTTCATGGATGCGCCGGCCGTCACAGGGCAGTTGCTCTGCGTAGATGGCGGCCAACATCTAGGCTGGCGGACGCCCGATGTATTAGGTCCGGAATGAGCCTGAAATCGAATCACAGGCCGAAGTTGTGCACTGCGCGGCGGCCTGTAACGAGACCGTCACAAAAGTATTAATCCTTTCAATAGCTTGGCAAATGTGCAGAAAATTTCTCAATGAAATCAATGCGCTCCGCAATTGCTCAAAAAACGGGCAAACACTCGATCAACCCTTATATTAAGGTCGGAACCCGCGGTCCCACATGTTTGCCAACAGACTTATCCCCAAATTTCGTGGACATGTTTTTTCTTGAAAACGGCCGCGCGAGGTTGCAGCCACGGGGGAGAATCGAAGCCTGCTCATGAATGATGACGAGAACAACAAGGACACCCTCGATCCCCCGGCGGCCACGCGCCCGCAACACGGGCTGACGGGCCATGCTCTGATCGCGGATTACCTCAAGCGTCTCGACGGCTCGCCCGGCGTGTACCGGATGCTGAACGCGAAGGGCGAGGTGCTCTATGTGGGCAAGGCGCGCAACCTGAAGGCGCGGGTTTCGAACTATGCGCGGCCCTCGGGACACTCGGCACGGATCGCGCGGATGATCTTCGAGACCGCCTCGATGATGTTCCTCACGACGCGGACCGAGACCGAGGCGCTGCTGCTCGAGCAGAACCTGATCAAGCAGCTCAAGCCGCGCTACAACGTTCTCGCACGCGACGACAAGAGCTTCCCCAACATCCTGATCGCGACCGATCACCCCTACCCGATGATCAAGAAGCATCGCGGCGCGCGCAAAGAGAAGGGACATTACTTCGGCCCCTTCGCGAGCGCTGGCGCGGTGAACCGCACGCTGAACCAGCTGGAGCGGGTGTTCCTGCTGCGCAACTGCTCGGATTCGATGTTCGAGACCCGCACACGCCCCTGTCTGCAATACCAGATCAAACGCTGTTCGGGGCCTTGCGTCGGCAAGATCTCCGAGGAGGATTACGCAGCGCTGGTCGACGATGCGAAGCGCTTCCTGCAGGGCAAGTCCACCACGATCCAGCGTGAATTGGCGGAGCAGATGCAGCAAGCCTCGGACGATATGGAGTTCGAGCGCGCCGCTGCGCTCCGTGACCGGATCAAGGCGCTGACCAACGTGCAGCAAAGCCAGGGGATCAATCCTCGTACCACCGCCGAGGCCGATGTCATCGCGCTCCATCAGGAAGGCGGGCAGGCCTGTGTTCAGGTTTTCTTCATCCGCGCGAACCAAAGCTGGGGCAATCACGACTTCTACCCGAAGACCGGCTCCGGCGCCGAGGCGCCCGAAATCCTGCAGGCCTTCATCGCGCAGTTCTACACGAACCGCCCGCCGCCGAAGCTGATCCTGCTGTCGCACCCAGTCGAGGATGAGGAACTGGTAAGCGAATTCCTCTCCGAGCGCGCCGAGCGCAAGGTCGAGATCACCGTGCCGCAACGGGGCGAGAAAGCCGAACTCGTCGAGAATGCCGCGCGCAATGCCCGCGAGAGCCTCGGTCGGAAGATGTCGGAATCTGCGGCGCAGGCGAAGCTGCTGGCTGGCGTGGCCGAAGCCTTCGGGCTGGAGAAACCGCCGCAGCGGATCGAGGTCTACGACAACTCGCATATTCAGGGCGCGCATGCCGTGGGCGGGATGATCGTCGCGGGGCCGGAAGGATTCATCAAGAGCCAGTATCGCAAGTTCAACATCAAGAACGCCGACCTGACGCCGGGCGACGACTTCGGGATGATGAAAGAGGTACTGACGCGCCGCTTCACCCGTTTGCTGAAGGAAGACCCAGAGCGCAAATCCGAATCCTGGCCCGATCTGCTGCTCATCGACGGCGGCGCCGGCCAGGTCTCGGCGGTGCGCGAGATCATGGACGAGATGGGCGTGAGTGACGTCGCGATGGTCGGCGTCGCGAAGGGCGTCGACCGCGACCACGGCAAGGAAGAATTCCACCGTACCGGCCAGCGCCCAATCGCCCTGCCCCGGCAATCGCCGGTCCTCTACTACATCCAGCGCCTGCGCGACGAGGCGCACCGCTGGGCCATCGGCACCCATCGCGCGAAACGCGCCAAGGCGCAGATGGCGAACCCGCTGGATGAAATTCCGGGCATCGGCGCGGCCCGCAAACGCGCGCTGCTGGCGCATTTCGGCTCCGCCAAGGCGGTGAGCCGCGCGGCCCCGATCGATCTTATGGAGGTCGACGGCATTTCCGAGGCGATGGCCGAGACCATCCACAATTTCTTCAACGAGAAGGGCTGAGATGACCGATCACAGCCGCCACCCCCGCGCGCTGACCCGCGTGGCCGATCTCGAACGCGACGGTCTGACCGCCTCGGGGGCGCGCGTCGATCTGGAGCGCGTCGCCAAGGAATTCCGCATCCGCGTGACACCCGAGATGCGTGGGGCCATCGCCGATCCGACCGATCCGGTGGCCGCGCAATTCGTGCCCTCCGCGGCGGAGTTGGTGACCCGCCCCGAAGAAATGGAAGACCCCATCGGCGACGATGCCCATTCCCCAGCGCCCGGGCTGACGCATCGCTATCCGGACCGGGTGATCCTGCACATCACCAAGACCTGCGATGTTTATTGCCGCTTCTGCTTCCGCCGCGAGACGGTGGGGGAGAACGGGCCGCTGCCGGAAGACCAATTGACGCAGGCGCTCGACTATATCGCCGCGACCCCGGCCATTCGCGAGGTGATCCTGACCGGGGGCGATCCGCTGACGCTGTCGACGCGCAGGCTCGGCGCGGTGCTGGAGCGTCTTTCCGGCATCCCCCATCTCGACCAGGTCCGGCTCCACACCCGCGTTCCGGTCGTCGCGCCAGAGCGCATCACCGATCAGCTTTGCGCTCTGTTGCGCAAGGCGCCTACTGCGTGGATCGTGCTGCACACCAACCACGCGCAGGAACTTACGCCTGTCGCTCGCGACGCCATCGCGCGACTTGTCGATCGCGGCATACCGATGCTCTCGCAAACCGTACTGCTGCGGGGCATCAACGACAGTGCCGACGCGTTGGAGGGCCTGTTCCGCGCCCTGACCAAGCTGCGCGTCAAACCCTATTACCTGCACCATTGCGACCTCGCGCGCGGTACCTCGCATTTCCGCACCACCATCGCGGAAGGCCGCGCGCTGATGGCCGAGCTGCGCCGCCGCTGCTCGGGCACCATGCTGCCGACCTATGTGCTCGACATCCCCGGTGGGCATGGCAAAGTGCCGATCACGTCCGACCATTTCACGCCGGGGGACAGTCCCGGAGACTGGCATGTGACCGACCGACGCGGCACGGTGCATGCATATCGCGATCCCGCGACCCGTTAACGCGCCCTCTTCCGCTTTGCCAAGCACGCAGCTAGGTTGCCTCCCATGAAATGGACCCTTCCCAATATCCTGACCGTGCTCAGGCTCTTGGCTGCCCCGGGCGTGGCGGTCATGTTCCTCTATTTCTCGCGGCCCTGGGCCGACTGGCTGGCGCTCGCGCTGTTCATCGGCGCAGCAATCACCGACTGGTTCGATGGCTACCTTGCCCGGGCGTGGAAACAGGAGAGCCGCTTCGGCGCGATGCTCGACCCGATCGCAGACAAGGCGATGGTGGTGATCGCGCTTGTGGTGCTGACCGGCTACTCGGGCATGAACCCCTGGCTGATCCTACCCGCCACCGTGATCCTGTTCCGCGAGGTCTTCGTCTCGGGGCTGCGCGAATTCCTCGGCGCGGATGCCGGGCGGCTGCGGGTGACCAAGCTCGCGAAGTGGAAAACGACCGCGCAGATGGTGGCGATCGCCGTGCTGTTCCTCGGTACCGGGCTCGCCTATCTCGAACAGGGTCAGGCCCCGCGCGCGGGGGAAGGTGATATCCGCATGGGCGCCACCCCCGCCGATGTCGCGACCCATGTGGGGCTTGCGCTGATCTGGATCGCCGCCGTGCTGACCGCGATCACCGGCTGGGACTATTTCCGCAAGGCCCTGCCCTATCTGAAGGAGCCGAGCCATGATTGACGTTCTCTATTTCGCATGGGTCCGCGAGCGGATCGGCCTGCCGAGGGAAAAGGTCGAGACCGAGGCAAAAACAGTGGCCGATCTGGTCGAGGAACTGAAAGCGCGCGAGCCGCGCTACGAGGCGGCCTTTGCCGACATCTCGGCGCTGCGGGTCGCGCTCGATCAGGATCTTGCAGAGTTCGATGCGCCGCTCGAAGGTGTGCGCGAGGTGGCCTTCTTCCCGCCGATGACGGGAGGCTGAGATGAAAGTCTCCGTTCAGGCCGAGCCCTTCGATCTGGGCGCAGAGCTTGCCGATTTCGGCACGGGCCGCGCGGATGTGGGCGCCGTCGTAAGCTTCACCGGCATCGTGCGCGACGACACCGGCGCGATGGAAGCTTTGGAGCTGGAGCATTACCCCGGCATGACCGAGCGCGCGATCGCGGGTATCGTGGATCAGGCGGTCGAGCGTTGGTCCCTGTCGGACGTGACCGTGATCCACCGCCATGGACGTCTCGTCGTGGGCGAGCAGATCATGATGGTCGCCACCGCCGCACGCCACCGCGTCGCTGCCTTCGAGGCGGCCGAATTCCTGATGGATTACCTGAAATCCCGCGCGCCCTTCTGGAAGAAGGAACACGGGCCCGAAGGCACCTCCTGGGTCGCCGCGAAGGATGAGGATGAGGACGCGCTGAAACGCTGGTGATCAGTCGCCCAGCTTTGCGTGCACCTCGTCCAGATCGACCTCGCCCACCGGCATCTTGTTATCCGGATCGTCGAAATCGTATTGAAATAGCTGGAAATCCTTCTTGTAGATTTCCCAGATCAGGTGGCGCGACAGGTCGTCAAAATAATCGCTGACCTTATGCGCACGCTTCGGCCCGTGCCCTTCGGATTCGTTGAACCGCGGCACGTCGGCCAGATCGACCTTCACCGGCGTCTCGACCGCGTCGAGCACCGACTGCATCCCCTCGTTGAATTTCTCGGTGAAGAAGATGTTGTCGTAGCGCCCGCCGTTGACGATGAAGGTCGAGATATGGCCCGACATGGCCGACCAGTGAATGTCCGGCTCCATCGGGCGGCGCCAGCGGATCGTGTCGCGCGCGAACAGCAAGAAGCGGCGGAACGAGGCGATCTGGTCGAAATCGAAATTATCTTCCGGCGAGCCGACCTCGATCCCGTATTTCTGCACCAGCTGTGGCACCAGATTTCCGCGATAGCGTTTGCCGTTGCGCTGGATGCCCGCGATCTTGTCGAAGAAGCTCGACAGGATGCGCTGATACGGGTTGCGAACGCAGGTGAAGGCGTAGCTTTTGTGCGCCACCACGTTCTCGGTGATCGGCGTCTGGCTTTCCTCCTGCGACCACTTATGCAGCCCGGTCTTGGAATCGTGGATGTCGCCGTCGAAGAATTTCCCGTGGTCGGAATAGAACATGATCTGCCCGATGGAGGAGCAGGCGCATTTCGGCACGACGCGATACACCATGCTTTCGCTCTCGGTCATCCAGGTTCCGGGAAATCCCATTCAAAGCCCTCCAGAAGGTCGCGCACCCGTGAATGGGTGACGCAGACATAATAAATATTGAGTAAAGAGCAAAGAAACCCTGTCTTTTCAACGCTCATTCCGGCTAACAAGTCGGATAATACCAGCAAGTGACAGCGCATCGTTTCCCGTATGGCCCGAATCGCCTTTATTCTTCTGACCCATAAGGACCCGGACGGGATCATCGCTCAGGCGGAACGACTGACGCAGACCGGCGATTATGTGGCGATCCATTTCGATGCCCGCGCCAAACCAGAGCATTACCGCAAGCTGCGCAGCGCGCTCGATGCCAATCCCAATGTCACCTTCGCGAAAAAGCGCGTCAAATGCGGCTGGGGCGAATGGAGCCTCGTCGCCGCGACCCTGGAGGCGGTAAAAGCCGCCGTCGCCGATTTCCCGCGCGCCACGCATTTCTACATGCTCTCGGGCGATTGCATGCAGATCAAATCGGCCGAATACGCGCATGACTTTCTCGACGCTGAAGAGGTCGATTACATCGAAAGCTTCGACTTCTTTTCGTCTGGCTGGATCAAGACCGGGATGAAGGAGGACCGGCTGGTCTATCGCCACTGGTTCAACGAGCGCAATCAGCCCAAGCGGTTCTACCTTGCCTATAACCTGCAGAAACGGCTGAAGCTATCGCGCGAGGTGCCGCGCGATCTGCAGATGATGATCGGCTCGCAATGGTGGTGCCTGCGGCGGCGCACGATGGAGCAGGTGCTCGATTTCATCAAGGCGCGGCCCGATGTGATGCGGTTCTTCCGCACGACATGGATTCCGGACGAAACCTTCTTTCAGACCATCGTCCACCACCTGATCCCCGAGACCGAGATCCGTGCCCGGACGCTGACCTTCCTGATGTTCACCGATTACGGGATGCCGGCGAATTTCTACAACGACCATTACGACCTGCTGCTCGCGCAGGATTACCTTTTCGCGCGCAAGATCAGCCCCGAGGCGAAGGAGCTGAAGCAGCGTCTGGGCGAGCTGTGGACACGCGAGGGCGTCGAATTCGCCGTCTCGAACGAAGGCCGCGCGCTGCATCGCTTCCTGACCGGGCGCGGTCGCGTCGGCCGTCGCTTCGCACCGCGCTTCTGGGAGGCGGAGGCGACCTTGGGGCGCGAACGCACGCTGACCCTGATCCTGTGCAAGAAATGGCATGTCGCGAAGCGGCTGGTGGCGGAGTTCCGCAAACGCTCCTCGATCCCCGCGCTCGATTACGTTTTCAACGAGATGGCCCCCCTGCCCGATCTCGGCGGCATCGAGACCAGCCCCGAAAAGCGCAACCGTCACCGCCGCGCCCTGATGCGGATGGTGTTCGACCACGAGAACGCCGACCGCATGGTGATCTGCGTCGATCCGGCCGAGCTTGACGTGATCGAGGATTTCACCCGCGACAAATGCCAGACCCGCATCCTCGAGATCGAGTGCCAGTTCTCCGACGACTATCTCAAGGGGCACGCGCAACGCGTGGGCCTCGCTGGGCATCATACGCCGCCGCAGGTGCTCGATCAGATGCTGCCGACGATCCGCGCCGACCTGCATCATGAATCCGAACGGCTCCGCGATGCCGAGTTCGAGAATTACGCGCTCATGCGCGAGGGCGGCGAGATCGAGGACAACGCACGCGCGCTGGCCCATGCGCTCGACATCCCCTCCGATATGGCGCAGGAATTGGCCGAACTCGACTACATCTTCCGCGACTGAGGAGAGAGGCCATGGCCTATACCTATGACGATCAGAACATCTTCGCCAAAATCCTGCGCGGCGAGATCCCGAACGACACCGTTCTGGAGACCGAGCATACGCTCGCCTTCCGCGACATCGCCCCGAAAGCGCCCGAGCATGTGCTGGTGATCCCGAAAGGCGCCTATGTCGCGCTCGATCATTTCTGCGCTGAAGCCAGCGATGCAGAGATCGTCGATTTCCACCGCACCGTGGCCGAGGTCTGCAAGATGACCGGGGCGAGCCCGGGCGAAGGCGGCGAAGGCTATCGCGGCATTACCAATGCGGGCGAGAACGGCGTGCAGGAAGTGCCGCATTACCACCTGCATATCCTCGCAGGTCGCCCGCTCGGGCCGATGCTGCTGATGCGTTAAGGCTGGCGGCGCGCCCTGATCCCGGGCGCGCCGGACAGGCTCAGATGAGCCCGCGCTCTGCGAACAGCGCCTTCACATCCACTTCCGGGCGCGCGCCATAATGGCCGATCACCTCGGCCGCCGCGGCGCAGCCCATCTTGCCCGCGGTCTCGAGGTTCTGCCCCGTCGCGTAGCCATAGAGGAAGCCCGCCGCGAACTGATCCCCCGCGCCCGTCGCATCGACCGGCACCACGCGCTTGACCGGAACCGTCGCACGCTCCTCGCCACGGATCAGGATCACGTCGTCGCCCGAGCGGGTGCAGACCACCATCTCACATTCCTCAGCGGCCTGTTTCAGCGCCGCATCCAGATCGGTCTGGTAGAGCGATTCCCATTCGTGCTGGTTGCCGATCACGTAATCCATCTGGTCGCGCACCAAACGACGGAAATCGGCGCGGTGACGATCGACGCAGAACGGGTCCGAAAGCGCGATCCCCGCCTTGCCGCCGCCCCGGTGACAGCCCTGCGCCGCCTTCAGGAATGCGGCCTTCCCGTGATCCTTGTCGAAGAGATAACCTTCGAGGAACAGGATCTGCGTGTTCTCGACCACCTCGAGGCTTACATCCTCGGTCGAGACCTCAGCCGAAATCCCCAGATAGGTGTTCATCGAACGCTCACCGTCCGGCGTCACGAAGATCATCGAGCGCGAGGTCGGCAGCTCGCCATCCTTCACCGGCGGGTTCGGGAAATCCGTGCCCTCGCCATGCAGAGCCGCCTCATAGAAGCGCCCCAGCGTGTCGTCGCGCACCCGGCCGATAAAGGCGGTGGTCAGGCCCAGATTGCCCAGCCCCGCGATCGTGTTGCCGACCGAGCCGCCCGGCGCCTGCGTGCGTTCTTTCATCGCGCCGTACAGCGTTTCGCCGCGCTCGCGCTCGATCAGCTGCATGATGCCTTTCTCGATGCCCATATGCTCGAGAAAGCTGTCGTCGCATTGCGCGATCACGTCCACGACGGCATTGCCGATGCCGACGACCTGATACTGTTTCAAAGGTTTTTCTCCTCAAACTGGCACAGATCCTTGATCGGACAGGCCTGACATTTGGGTTTGCGCGCCACGCAGATATAGCGACCGTGCAGGATCAGCCAGTGATGGGCGTGGCGCTGGTATTCGACGGGCACGTTGTCTTCGATGGCGCGCTCGACCGCGTCGACATCCTTGCCCGGGCAGATGCCGCTGCGATTGCCGACCCGGAAGATATGCGTATCGACCGCCTGCGCGGGATGGCCGAACCACATGTTCAGCACGACATTCGCGGTCTTTCGCCCCACGCCCGGCAGCGATTGCAGCGCGGCACGCGAGGATGGCACCTCGCCGTTATACTGATCGACGAGGATCTGGCTCAGCTTGATGACGTTCTTCGCCTTCTGCCGAAAGAGACCGATCGTCTTGATATGCTCGGTCACGCCCTCAAGGCCCAGCTCCAGCATCTTCTCGGGCGTGTCGGCCACCGCGAATAGCTTTCGCGTCGCCTTGTTCACGCCCGCATCGGTCGCCTGCGCCGACAGCGCCACGGCCACCACCAGCGTATAGGCGTTGACGTGCTCGAGCTCCCCCTTGGGATGGGGCTCGGAGGCTTCGAACCGCGCGAAGACCTCTTTCATCGTGGCATAATCGAATTGCTTGGCCATGCTTTCCTAATGCCCGCCACGCGCGCGAAGGGCAAGGCCACCCGCGAAACCGCAGCTTTCGGGTCGCGCGCCTGCCGCCCGCGTCCTAGGATCGGGGAAAGCCCAAGAGGTGCGTGATGAACGACCACAGCGACATCGCCGACAGCTACCACTATCAGGTCATCGCCCGCGCGCTGGACGAGATCGACGCAGCGCAGGCGGCGGGCGAGTTGCTGACGCTCGAGGCGATCTCCGCACGGCTCTCGATGAGCCCCGCGCATTTCCAGCGGCTGTTCTCTGCCTGGGTCGGGGTGTCGCCGAAACGCTACCAGCAATATCTGACGCTCGACTTCGTGCGCGAATTGCTGAGCCAGCGCCTGCCGCTCGACGAGGTGGCCGGCCGTGCGGGACTGTCCGGCACGGGCCGGCTGCACGATCTGGTTCTGCGCTGGGAGGCGATGACGCCCGGCGCCTTCGCGCGTGGCGGCGAAGGCGTCGCGATCCGCTGGGGACGGTTCGACAGCCCCTTCGGCCCGGTGATCGCGATGGGCACGGATCAGGGGCTTTGCGGCATGGGCTTCACCGCCGAGATGGGCGAGCAGGAGACATTTGACGATCTCGCCCGCCGCTGGCCCGAGGCCCGCTTCACCGAAGACCCCGAGCCGCTGCGCGCTTGGGTCGACGCCGCCTTCTCCCGCCATGGCGAGGCGAAGCTGACGCTGATCGGCGCGCCCTTCCAGATCAAGGTGTGGGAGGCGCTGCTCTCGATCCCCTCGGGACAGGTCACGACCTATTCCGACATCGCCGAGGCGATCGGCCACCCGAAAGCGGTCCGCGCCGTCGGCACCGCCGTAGGCCGCAACCCGATTTCCTTCCTGATTCCCTGCCACCGCGCCTTACGCAAATCGGGCGGATTGGGCGGCTATCACTGGGGTTTGGGCGTCAAACGCGCGATTCTGGGCTGGGAAGGCGCCCGTGCAGAGGCAGATTGAGCGTCGCTCCGCCGCTTCTACCGGCAGATGATGCGCGGAATTCCGCGCTTCGCGAAAAGGGCATGGAACCTGCGCGTTTTTTACGCGTATCTTCCGTCAAGCCTCGAAACATGGGGCGACCAGAGAAGGCAGAGACAGAACATGACCACCGTTCTCAAGACCAAAACCATTCTTCTGAGTGCCGCCGCAGCGATGGCGCTCACCGCTTGTGTGCCGGGCGGCTATACTGGGGCGAACAACCCCGACCAGAGCCCGAACGCAAATCGCAATGCCGGTGCGATCACCGGTGCGCTGATCGGCGGCGCCCTCGGCGCGAAAAGCAAAGGCGACGAGAAGCTGACCAAAGCCGCAGCCGGCGCAATCGTCGGCGGCGTGATCGGCGGCGCGATCGGTTCGCAGCTTGACCGTCAGGCACAGGAACTGCGTCGCGACCTGACCACCAACGGCGTCAGCGTCGTGCGTCAGGGCAACCAGCTGATCGTGACGATGCCGCAAGACGTGCTCTTCGCGACCGACAGCGCAGCCGTGCGCCCCGATCTGCAGCGCGATCTGTACACGCTCGCCGGCAGCCTCAACCGCTATCCGGATACCACCGTCGAGGTCGTCGGCCACACCGACAACACCGGCGATGCGGCCTACAACATGCGCCTTTCGCGTCAGCGCGCGCAGTCGGTGGCCAATGTCCTCATCAATGGCGGCGTCCCGAGCTACCGCGTCATCCCGACCGGTCGTGGCGAGGATCAGCCCATCGCGAGCAACCTCACGCCGGAAGGCCGTCAGGCCAACCGCCGGGTCGAATTCATCATTCGTCCGAACAACTAAATCGCTCATCAGAGCGGGAAAAGGGCCGGGAAATCCCGGCCTTTTTTCATTGCCTACCCCCTGATCTGGTCATACATCTTGACCACATGGAGGGGGAAATGCCGTTTCAGAAGATTGAATCCGAGAAGCTCGCGAATGCCGTCGTGCGCCAGATCGAGCAGCTCATCCTGCAGGGCATCCTGCGCCCAGGAGAGCGCCTCCCCTCGGAGCGAGAGCTCTCCGAGCGTCTCGGCGTGTCGCGCCCAAGTCTGCGCGAAGCGGTCGCGGAGCTGCAGGAATCCGGCCTTCTGACGACCCGCGCCGGGGCGGGCATCTATGTCGCCGAAGTGCTCGATTCCGCCTTTTCGCCCGCCCTGATCCGGCTCTTTGCCCGCAACGACCAGGCGCTGTTCGATTACATCTCGTTCCGCCGCGACATGGAGGGACTGGCCGCCGAG
Source organism: Thioclava sp. JM3 (assembly GCF_002213185.1). NCBI lineage: Bacteria > Pseudomonadati > Pseudomonadota > Alphaproteobacteria > Rhodobacterales > Paracoccaceae > Thioclava > Thioclava sp. JM3. The sequence goes on along the minus strand of NZ_NBOB01000006.1, from coordinate 136,249 downwards.
CGCGCCGCGCAATGCGGTTCGGACACCGATCTCGAAGTGATCCAGACCCTGTTCTCTCAGATGGAAGCGGCCCATTCAAAGCGCAATCCGACGCAGGAAGCGCAGCTCGATGCGCAGTTCCACATGGCGATCATCGAGGCGAGCCATAACGTCATCATGATCCATATGATGCGCGCGATGTTCGATCTTCTGGCCGAAGGCGTGTTCTACAACCGCTCCATGATGTTCAAGAACCGCGGCACGCGCAGCAAGCTGCTCGACCAGCACCGCGCGATCAACGATGCGATCCAGCGCCGCGACGCCAACTCCGCGCGCAAGGCCATCGCGGCCCATATGGAATTCGTCGAGGTCGAGATGGCGGCGATGCGCCGGGCCGAGCGCAACGAGGCCACCGCGCGATTACGTCTCGAACATAACCGCTGAATAAAGAAAAACCCCGGCCCATCGGACCGGGGTTTTCAATGTCACCCGTAAGGGAAGATCAGTTCAGGCGCTGTTCGACTTCCGAAAGCGAGCTGTCGATCATCGCGGCGCGGTCCGACGCGCTCAGCTGCTTGGCGAGCACATCGCCAGCGGCGGCCACGGCGACCGACACGGCGCGGTCCTTGACCTCTTTCAGAGCCTGCGCCTCGGCCGAGGCGATCTGCTCGTCAGCGGCCTTCAGGCGGCGCTCGATCGAGACCTTCAGATCTTCCTTGGCCTTCTCTGCGGCGGCTTCGGCGTCGCGCTTGGCGGCGGCAACGATCTGGTCGGCCTGCCCCTGCACTTCGCGCGCCTTGCGCTCGTAGCTGGCCAGAACCGCCTGTGCCTCGTCACGCAGCTTGCGAGCTTCGTCGAGATCCGAACGGATGTTCGCCGCACGCTTGTCGAGCATCTTGCCCAGCGTCGCCGGCACCTTCGCGTAGAGCACGATGGCCACGAAGATGATGAAGGCGATGGTCACGATGAAATTCGTGTTCCACAGCGAGAAGAACGGACCAGTTGCCGCGAAGGCGGGCTGTGCCGCCACGAGCGGAAGGAGAAGCGAGAGTTTCTTCATCGTCTTACCCTTTCAGCCGTTGTTCGACAGCTGCGTTCACAGCCGCTGCGTCCGAGTTGCCACCCAGAGCCGCGACGATCTCGCCGGCGGTATCCTTGGCGACCTGATCGACCGCTGCAAGTGCGCCGTCCCGGATTTCCGCGATGCGCGCTTCCGATTCCGCGGAGCGTGCCGCGATCTCGGCATCTGCCTTGGCGATGGCCGCGTCGAGGTCCTTCTGGATCTCGGCCTTGGTTTCGCCTGCGATCTTCTGCGCCTGAGCGCGTGCTTCGGCCAGAGCTTTCTCGTAAGCGGCTTCGGCCTCTTCGGCCTTGCGCTTGAAGTCCTCGGCCGCGGCGATGTCACCCGCGATCGTGCCCTGACGGTCGGCGAGAACTGCCTCGATCCGGGGCAGTGCGATGCGCGTCAGCAGCCAGTAGATCGCGACAAGAGCGACCAGAAGCCAGAAGATCTGGTTCGGGTAGCTCGAGAAGTCGAGCTGCGGCATGCCGCCCTGCTGCGCGGAATGTGCCGCGCCTTGGGCCGCATCAGCGGCTGCGTGCGCCGTATTTTGCGTTTCGCTTGCCATGTCGTCCCTCGACCCTGATCACAAATCCCCTTGCGGGTCACGGGATGGGCTCCGAATGAGCCCACCCGCCCTCAAGGAAAAGCGTGCTGGATCAGACTGCGAACATCAGCAGCAGAGCGACGAGGAACGAGAAGATCCCGAGCGCTTCTGCGAAGGCGATGCCGATGAAGAGGGTCGCGGTCTGGCCAGCGGCCGCCGAGGGGTTGCGCAGGGCACCCGACAGGAAGTTGCCGGCAACGTTGCCCACACCGATAGCCGAGCCGCCCATGCCCATGCAGGCCAGACCAGCGCCGATGTAAGCACCCATTTGAACGATATTGCCTTCCATTGTCGTAACTCCTTGAGGTTGGAAGTGGCAGAAACTTGGTGAACTGGTTCGATCCGCGATCCGGTCAGTGTGCCGGGTGCAGCGCGTCGCGCAGGTAGACGCAGGTCAGGATCGTGAAGACATAGGCCTGGATGAAGGCCACGAGAACTTCGAGCCCGTACATCGCGGTGATCGCGAGGATCGACAGCGGGGTCACAGCGAGGCCGACGCCGGAGAACAGGATCAGCGGCGCGAAGGCGGCGAACACTTTCATAACCGCGTGGCCGGCCATCATGTTGCCCGCAAGACGAATGGAGTGGCTGACGGGACGCACGAAGTAGGAGATCACCTCGATGATCGCGAGGATCGGGCGCAGCGCCAGCGGGGCCGAAGCCACCCAGAACAGGCTCAGGAAGCCCGCGCCGTTCTTGACGAAACCGATGACGGTCACCGCAACGAACACCGCGACTGCCAGCAGACCGGTCACCGCGATATGCGAAGTCGTGGTGAAGCCGCGCGGCAGCAGGCCGAGGAAGTTCGAGAATACGATGAACAGGAAGACCGTGAAGATATAGGGGAAGAACTTCAGCGCGTCCTTGCCCGCCACGTCCTCGACCATCTTGTGGATGAAGCCGTAGGACAGCTCCGCGATCGACTGGGCGCGCGAGGGCACCACGGCGCGGCCACGGGTGCCGATGACCAGCATGAAGAAGATCGCCAGAACGGCAATCGCCATCCACAGCGTCGCATTGGTCGGCGTGTACCAGTGAACCGGACCCTCGCCGAAGAGGGGCTTAACGATGAACTGATCCATCGGGTGGAAGGTCAGTTCACTGCGCATTTCCTGTTCAAGATTTGCCACGGTCGTCTTCCTCTTCATCGGCCATGTCGGCCGCACGCTCTTCGTTCATTTCCTTGGCCGAGCGAAGCATCACCTTCACCCCGGCCGCGAGCCCGAGAAGCGTGAACAGCACCATCATCCAAGGCATCGTGCCAAGCAGCACATCAAGCCCGTATCCGATGCCGAAGCCGATCCCCAGCCCCGAAACCATTTCGATCACCATACGCCAGGCCATGTTCGCCTGGGACAGATGATGATCGGCACGTTGCGGAGGCGGTTCTTGCGTCTTTCTCACTGCCGCAAGCTTCTTCTCAAGCGCTGCGAGGCGCTCGGGATCGGGCTCGTCGGAGCGGTGATCAGGCATGGTTCGGCCCCCACTCAGGTCCCAGCCGTGATAGCCGCGCCCCCAGCCTGAGTCAATTCCGGATAGCCCCTTGAAGGCACCGCGCAACCCATTGATCCGTAACGATTTTGAAAATCGGCATCAAATTCGCGCCGCGCCAAGCTCACGGGAATGCGAGCAATGGCATATTCAACCGATCGGTTGACGTTTGTCGCGTACCGCCCCATCAAGGAGCGATGCTACCGCCGCCCGCCCCTTCTCTCGATGCGATCTTCGCCGCGCTCGCCGACCCGACCCGGCGGACGATCCTGACGATGCTGCTCGAAGACGACATGGCGGTGACCGACGTGGCAGAGCCCTTCGAGATGTCGCTCGCCGCCGTTTCCAAGCACCTCGCGATCCTGACCAATGCCGGGCTGATCTCGCAGGAGAAACGCGGCCGGGTGAAATGGTGCAAGCTGGAGCCGCTCGCAATGTCTGCCGCGACGACATGGATTCAGGGCTTCGGCCAGTTCGAACCGCTGGACTTCGATGCGTTCGAGAAATTCCTCGAAACCGAACTCGCGCAGGTCGAGATCGAACCTGTCGAGCCCTTGGAGACCGGGCGAAGCGACGCGCCGTCGAACAACGCGCCGCAACCCGATTAAATCGAACCCGCCTCGACCATGTAGTTGTTCGCGGTGCACATAGCCGCATCGTCGGACGCGAGGAACAGCACCATCCGCGCGACATATTCCGGCTGGATCAGATCCGGCAGGCATTGATTGCGACGATGATCCTCCAGCGCCTCGGGCGTGGCCCAGAGTGTTTTCTGCCGATCCGTCATGATCCAGCCCGGCACGACCGTGTTGACCCGGATGCGATGCCCGCCCAACTCGCGTGCCATCGTGCGGGTCAAACCGTGCACCGCCGCTTTCGCCGTCGCGTAGGCCGGGAAACCGCTGCCGGCCTCCCACCACGAATTCGAGCCCATATTGATGATCGACCCCGCCCCTTTCGAGATCATGTCCGGCGCAACCGTCTGGATCGCGAAGAACATGTGGCGCAGGTTGGTGTGCTGGCGTTCGTCCCAGTACTCCGCATCGATCTCGCGCCAGTCGTGGCGGTCGTCGCGCGCGGCATTGTTCACCAGCACATCCGCGGGGCCGATCTTCTCGCGCAGCTGACCCAGCGCCCCCTTCATCGCGGCGATGTCGCGCAGGTCGCACAGCTCGTACTCGACGCCCAGCCGTTTCGCGACCGCCGCACTCCCCTCCGCATCGCGGTCGAGAAAGCCGACCTTCGCCCCCTGCGCGGCGAAGCCTTCCACGATCAGCGCTCCGATCCCCGAGGCGCCCCCGGTCACGATCACGGATTTGCCCTTCAGGCTCGGATAAGTGGCGAATTCCGGCATCTGTTCCTCCCTCTTCTCGACGGGAGCATCGCGCCCGGGGTCGCGACTGTCCAGCCGGTGGCGGCGCGGCCCGCGTCACAAATCCTTCGCCCCTGCGTCAGCGGGCTGTCACAGCCCGGCGTATTATGACGCCCGAAGCGCCCCGAGCCGACGGTCTGCCGCCCGATGCACCGCGCCACCCTCTGGGCCTTCGTCATATCAAGTCTACCTTGGGGGTATATATGCCACGTCCTTCCCGTTCGATCACGCTTTGCGCGGCTCTCGCTGCCGCCGTTCTCTCCACTGCCCTGTTGGCTCCGGCCCATGCACAATCCGCCTCCGACGCGGGCGTGCTGAAGGTCGCGCTCTGGGGCGACGAGTTCTACAGCAAGGACCCGGAGGAAAAGGCGAACTGGATCGACCAGACCGTCGCCTCGATGAACGCACACGATCTCGACTTCACGATCTTCGCCGGCGACACCAAAAGCGGCAGCAGCGAGTGCACCGATCAGGCGATCGGGGCGGACGTGCAGGCGATCTTCAACCGCCTCGACATGCCGACACTCTACGCCCTCGGCGACAATGAATGGGTCGACTGCCACCGGACCAACAACGGCAGCTACGACCCGGTCGAGCGGCTGTCCTACCTGCGCAAGACCTTCTTTGCTGCCGCGAAGTCGCAAGGCCAGAACCCGATCGACGTCGAACGTCAGGGCACGCCAGGCGAAGCTTACAGCGAGAACAGCCGTTTCGAGCGCGACAACGTGATGTTCGTGGCCCTCAACGTGCCGGGCAGCAACAACAACCTTGTCGTGACCGACAAGCAGTGCACCAAGAAATCCGACCGCACGCAGGCCGATTGCGATGCCGCAACCGCGGAATACGAAGCCCGCAATCCGAAGAACGTCGAATGGCTCAAGGAGTCCTTCGCGAAGGCGCGCGAGAATAACGACGCGGGCATCCTGATCGACATTCAGGCCGACATCTTCTTCCCGTTCGAGCTAAGCGACGGCGGCTACGAAGAGGATTTCCTTCCGACCCTCGACGACAAGAACGGCTTCACCGACTTCTACAAGACTCTCGTCGAGGAGACGAATAACTTCGAAGGTCAGGTCCTGTTGGTCCATGGCGACTCCCATTACTTCAAGGTCGACAAGCCGATGATCCAGCCCGATGGCCGCAGCACCGCGAACTTCACCCGCGTCGAGGTCTTCGGCAGCAGCGACAACAGCTGGGTCGAGATGACGGTCGATCCGAAATCCGACGCCGTGTTCTCGTTCCAGCCGGTGGTGCTGAAGCAGTAAGTCGCGGCTGCAGCGGAACAGGGCCGCCTCTCGAGCAGCTCACTCCGCCATATCAGCGACGGGCGACGGTTCATTCGTCGCCCGTATTCCTTTTCCATCCTCAGCGGCGCGAAACGACGCACTCGCAATGTGAAAAGGCCGCCCCCGATGGGGCGGCCCTGATCTTTCGCAACGGCGACAACTTATTTGTGGTTGTCGTCTTCGTCCTCGTCCTCGTTGTCGTCGGGCAGGTTGAAGAAGCTGTCCGCGTCCGAATAGTCGGCATTGTCCGCGGTCTCTTCCTCTTCCTCGGTCTCCTGCTTGAGATCGGAGGAGGAGAAGTTCTCCAGGCCGGCGATGCCCGAGGGCAGACGCGGTTCGTCGGGCATGCCCAGCGACTGCTCGGTCGAGACCAGCTTGCGGCGCTCGTCATCGCTCATCACGCCTTCGGCGGCGGCTTTCTTCGCGGCCTTCTGCACTTCGATATCCAGTTCCGACTGGCGGCAAAGACCCAGCGCGACCGGATCGATCGGGGTCATGTTCTGGATGTTCCAGTGCGTGCGCTCGCGGATCGACTGGATCGTGGGCTTGGTGGTGCCAACGAGACGCGCAATCTGCGCATCGGCCAGTTCCGGATGGAATTTCACCAGCCACAGGATCGCGTTCGGACGGTCCTGACGCTTCGACAGCGGGGTGTACCGCGGGCCGCGACGCTTGTCCTCGCCCAGCGCCGCCTTGTTGAACTTCAGCTTCAGCTTGTGCAGCGGGTCTTTCTCGGCCTTGTCGATCTCTTCCTGATCGAGCTGGTTCGAGGCGACCGGATCGAAGCCTTTCACGCCGGTGGCGACGTCACCATCGGCGATGCCCTGTACTTCCAGCTCGTGCAGGCCGCAGAAATCCGCGATCTGCTTGAAGCTGAGCGTCGTATTGTCCACCAGCCACACGGCGGTGGCCTTTGCCATCAGGGGCTTGTTCGTCATTGCAGCCATCCTTTACATATCTCTCCCGGGCCGAGAAATCGGCTGCGGCGCGAGATTTCCCTGCCGCGGTCCATTTCTGGAAGGGGAATTGCCGCCTCATATAGTCAATCGCGCGTCAGGAGAAAAGAGAAAATGACTCGTTTGAGCCTTCTGACCGCAGCCCTGCTTGCGCTTTCGACCCTCACATCCAGCGTCTCCGCCGAGGGCGAGCGCGCGGGCGATTTCGACTATTACCTCCTCTCGCTCAGCTGGTCGCCCACGTGGTGCGCGCTGACCGGCGACGCGCGCAACTCGCCGCAATGTGACCCGGCGGAGGATCGCGGCTTCGTGCTGCACGGGCTCTGGCCGCAATACGAGACCGGCTGGCCCAGCTTCTGCCGCACGCCGCAGCGCGATCCGTCGCGCCAGCAGACCGCGGCGATAGAGGACCTGACCGGCGCGCCGGGGCTGGCGTGGTACGAGTGGAAGAAGCACGGGCGCTGCTCGGGGCTGTCCGCCACGGATTACTTCGCGTTGGAGCGCAAGGCTTACGAGAGCATCGAAATTCCGCGCGTGCTGGCGAACCTCGACCGCGACGTAAGATTGCCCGCGAAAGTGGTCGAGCAGGCGTTTCTCGAGGCCAATCCTGGCCTCGATGCCGACGAGATCACCATCACCTGCAAATCCGGACGCATCCAAGAAGCGCGCATCTGCCTGACCAAGGAGCTGGAGCCGCGCCGCTGCGGGGCCGATACGATCCGCGATTGCAGCCTGTCGAACGCGCTGATGGAAAAGGTGCGCTGAGGCGCTATTCGTCGAGCGGCGGCTGACGATCTTCCAGCGTCGGCAGCTTGTGTGTCGCCGCGACGTCGTGACTGTGATCTTCCTCCGGCTTGCCCGAGGAACAGATCCACGCTTTCGCCTGCTCGAGCTCGCTGAGATGAAACAGCTTGACCGTGCCGGGGATCATCGGCGCGAAGGCCTGAATGCCCCAGCGGATCCAGTCGACATCGCTGACCAGCGCCACGGCGGCGAAATCGCCCAGATGCGACAGGCCCAGCTTGGTGTCGTCCCATGCTCCCTTCGCAGTGTAGCCGTCGAATTCTTCCCCGATGATATAGAGTAGCTTCACCTTTCCCTCGGCGGCGATCTTCTTCTCCACCGCCGGGATGAGGTGTTTTTCGTAGGCTTCCGCACCGATCGTGCCTTTGGCTTCGAAAGCCAGCACATCCGCCGGAAATCCATCCAGAAATTCAAAGCGTCCTTCGCTCATGACTGCCTCCCCTCGTTGGTTCGCGCGCGCCGCAAGCATACACCCGGCGCGCGCTTCACGAAAGTTCAGCCGCCCGCAACTTCCAACACGATCTTGCCAATATGCTGGCTCGTCTCCATCCGGGTATGAGCTTTTGCGGCCTCGGCCAGCGGGAAGCTGCTGTCGTGGATCACCCGCAGTTTGCCCGAATTGATCATCGGCCAGACATTGGCGTTCAATTGCCGCGCGATCTCTGCCTTGGCCGCAACCGATTGCGGGCGCAGCGTCGCTCCGGTAAGCGTCAGCCGCTTCGCCATGACCTGCGCAAAATTGATTTCAGCCTTCGGACCGCCGAGGAAAGCGATGAAGACCAGCCGCGCGTCATCGGCCATCGCCTTGATGTTGCGCGCGATATAGTCGCCGCCCACCATGTCGAGCACGAGGTTCGCCCCGCCTTCGGCCTTCAGCACGTCGACGAAATCGCCGGTCTTGTAGTTGATCGCGGTCGCGCCGAGTTCTTCGCAGACCGCGCATTTCTCCGCTGACCCGGCGGTGGTGAACACCCGCGCACCCAGCGCCGTCGCGATCTGGATCGCGGTGGTGCCGATGCCCGACGAGCCGCCATGCACGAGGAACCGCTCGCCCGCCTGCAAGCCGCCGCGCATCACAACGGTCGACCAGACGGTGAAGCAGGTCTCGGGAAGGCAGGCCGCCGATTTCAGATCGAGCCCGGCGGGCACGGGTAACGCATGTTCCGCCGGGCAGGTCGCGTATTCCGCGTATCCGCCACCGGGCAGCAGCGCGCAGACCTCGTCGCCAATCTCCCAATCGGTGACGCCCGGGCCGATCGCTGCGACCCGACCCGAGCATTCCAGCCCCGGCAGATCCGACGCGCCGGGCGGCGGATTGTAGGCGCCCGCACGCTGCAGCGCGTCCGGGCGGTTCACTCCGGCATAGGCCACCTCGATCAGGATCTCGCCATGTCCCGCGACCGGCACGGCGCGGGACACTTCCTTCAGCACCTCCGGCTTGCCATGTTCGGAAATCTCAACGCAGCGCATCTCGGTCGGCATCTCGACAGGCTCCATCACTGCGCCTCCCGACCCGGCATGTCGGCATTGCCCTTGGGCGCACGGATGCCGCCAAGCAGTTTCGGCAGGAAGGGCAGCTTCATCGCGGCCCCCTTCACCTTCTCGAACTGCATCACGTCCTCGATCCGGCGGTCGAGGAAGGCCCAGGTGTCGCCCTTGCCCTCGCTCTCGTCGCCCATCCAGTAGAGCACCGTTGAGCTGTAGACCCCCGAAAGCGTCATCCGCTTCGTGTACCAGTTGTAATCCTCGCTGACATCACCCAGCGCGCGCCAGATCTTGTCCGACGTTTCCCAGATCAGCTTAGAGCCGGTCGTGGCGTTCTGCGGTAGCGCGAAGATCGCGGCGCCACGGCGCACCAGCTCCGGATCGGCCTCTTCCAGACGGAAGCGCACGGCAGTCGCGATCCGGTCGCGGAACTTCAGTCCCGACAGATCCGCCTCTTCCAGACGCCTGAGCATTTCGGCATCGCCCTCGCGGTGATAGGCCACCGCCAGATCGACGGCACCACGCGGACACACGACCCGCGCCAACCCCGGATCGAGCCCCAGATCGGACACTGCGAGCTTGAAGGCAGGCTCGGACCAGCCATCGAAAGGGACATGCGGCTTGATCGCCGCCAACAGCTCGGACCGCGTGCGTTCCATATCGAGATGGTCGTTTTTCATCGCGTTTCCTCTCTCAGCTTTGACGGTAGACAAACCGCCTTTTGGTGACTATATGGAGCGCTCCTGCAAGCAACTGCAACTCTAACTTAGGAAGGTGGTGACACCACATGCAGGTCAGCGTTCGCGACAACAACGTCGAACAGGCGCTCCGTGCTCTGAAGAAAAAGCTTCAGCGCGAGGGTGTGTTCCGCGAAATGAAGCTCAAGCAGCATTTCGAGAAACCCTCGGTCAAAAAAGCGCGCGAGAAAGCCGAAGCCGTCCGCCGTGCCCGTAAACTGGCACGTAAGAAGGCTCAGCGCGAAGGCGCGCTCTAAGCGCACCGCTCCGCGTCTGAAAAGGCGCCTGAAAATGCTGGCGGGCTTGCCCGCACCGATGACCCCCGAGGCTTGGCCGCGGGGGTTTTTGGTTTCTGGAGGACACCGCTACAAGAAAGCGCAATCGCCGCCGCTTTGATCTTGCCTAAAGCGCTGCACCCCCTACCCTAGCGCCAGCACTTCGCTCTGGCGGGAACCGCTTTCAAATGTCCGATATCCGGCCCGTCCTGCACCTCTTTGGCCTGATCGTCACAGCCCTCGGAACCGCTATGCTGGTGCCCGCGGCGCTGGATTTCAGCGACCTCAACCCGAACTGGCAGGACTTCCTGGAAGCGGCGTTCGAGACTGCGCTGATCGGGGGCGCTCTCGCGCTCGCGACCCGCACCAAGAGCGCGAGCGGGCTCACCACGCGGCAGGCCTATCTGCTCACCGCGGCGATCTGGCTCGGCCTGCCGATCTTCGCCGCCCTCCCTTTCATCGAAGGCGCACCGCACGCGACCTGGACGAATGCCTATTTCGAAGCCGCCTCGGGCATCACCACGACCGGCTACACCGTCTTCGAACATCTCGACACGCTGCCACGCGGTGTCGTGTTGTGGCGCGGGATGCTGAACTGGTTCGGCGGGCTCGGGATCGCCTTCGTCGCGATGATCTTCCTGCCGGTGCTCCGCATCGGCGGCATGCGTTATTTCCAGGCGGAAGGCTTCGACACGCTGGGCAAGGTCATGCCGCGCGCCCATAACATCGCGCGCTCGCTGCTCTGGGTCTATGTTTCGCTGACGCTGGCCTGCGCGATCAGCTACACCGCCACGGGCATGACCTCCTTCGACGCGATCTGCTACGCAATGGCGACGATCGCGACCGGGGGCTTCGGCACGCATGACAGCTCCTTCGCGAACTTCTCGCCCGGGTCGCAATATGCGGGCGTCGTCTTCATGCTGGGTTCGGCCTTGCCCTTCATCCGCTATGTCCAGCTTGGCCGAGGCGACCTGCGCCCGTTCTGGGACGACCCGCAAATCCACGCCTTCTTTCGTTGGTTCGGCCTCGCGCTCGCGGCACTCCTGATCTGGCTCTACACCCACGCGCCCGACGGGATCGAGCCGACCTTCCGTTCCGCCGCTTTCAACCTGTCCTCGATCATGACCGGCACCGGCTTCGGCACGGCCAACGTCTCGAATTGGGGCAGCTTCGCGATGGTGCTGGCCTATTGGGTCGGGCTGATCGGCGGCTGCACCGGGTCCAGCTCGGGCGCGCTGTCAGTTTTTCGCTGGCAGGCACTCGGCGCGGTGATCCGCGCCGCCGTGCGCCGATTGCAGATGCCGCATCGGGTACTGCAGCCGCGCCTCGGCGAAAGGCTGCTGGAGGAAGACATCCTCTCCTCTCTGATCCTCTATTTTACCGGCTACATCCTGACGCTGGGCCTGATCTCGGTCGGGATTTCGATGACCGGGGCCGATTTCGTCTCGGCCATCTTCGCGACCTGGGGGGCTCTCGGCAATATAGGCTACGGGGTCGGCCCGCTGACCGATCGCACCGACACGATGATCGACTTCAGCGACGCCGCGACCTGGCTATTGACGCTCGCAATGCTGCTGGGCCGGATCGGGATGCTCGCGATCCTCGTCGTATTCCTGCCGCGCTTCTGGCGTGCCTGACTCTCAGACCGGCATCGCCGTGGTCGAGACCACGCATTTGAGCGAGAAGCTCGACTGGATCTGCGCCACGCCCGGAATGTTGGCCAGCTTCGCCCGGTGCAGCCGCGCAAAATCCTCGGCATCGGCGGCGACCACTTTCAGAAGGTAATCCGCAGCCCCCGCCATCAGATGACATTCGAGCACCTCCGGGACCTGCTGCACACCCTTCTCGAAGGCATCCAGAACCTCGTCGGCCTGACTGGACAGCTTGATCTCGACATAGACCGTCGTCGTCCGCCCCAGCTTGCGCGGGTTCAGCAGGGCGACGTAATCGCGGATGTAGCCCTCCTCCTCCAGTCGCTGCACCCGCCGGTGACAGGCCGAGGGCGAGAGGTTCACCCGCTCGCTCAACTCGGCATTGGAGATTCGCCCCTGCCGCTGCAAAACCTCCAGCAACCGACGATCTGTCGCGTCCAGCTTGTCGCTCATGCAATATCCTGCCGCTATTCACGTATTTTATCGAAGATACGAGCGGCCTACCCCATCCACAACCGCCAAATGGCAAAGCACTTGCTTGTGACGGAGCGCATACTGGTCGCAGGACGTTTCCATGTTTTGGAGGAGGACACGCGATGAAGATCGGAACCGTACGCGAAATCAAGGCGCAGGAATTCCGCGTCGGGCTGACCCCGGCCGCGGCGCAAGAGGCGGTCGCCCATGGCCACGAAGTGCTGGTGGAAACCGGCGCAGGCCTGGGCGCGGGTTTCAATGACAGCGATTACGAGGCCGCCGGCGCGAAGATCCTCGGCGATGCGGCAAAGGTGTTCGCCGAGGCCGAGATGATCGTGAAGGTGAAAGAGCCGCAGGCCTCCGAGCGCGCGATGCTCCGCGAAGGCCAGCTTCTGTTCACCTATCTGCATCTGGCCGCCGACCCGGCGCAGACTCATGACCTGATGAAATCGGGCGCGACCTGCATCGCCTACGAGACGGTGACGGCGAAGGACGGCACCCTGCCGCTGCTCGCGCCGATGTCCGAGGTGGCTGGTCGCCTCGCGCCGCAGATGGGCGCGTGGACCCTGCAGAAGGCCAATGGCGGGCGCGGTGTGCTGCTGGGCGGCGTGCCCGGCGTGTCGCCCGCGAAGGTCGTCGTGATCGGCGGCGGCGTCGTGGGCACCAACGCCGCGCGCGTGGCTGCCGGGATGGGCGCGGATGTGACCGTGCTCGACAAGTCGCTGCCGCGTCTGCGCTATCTCGATGACACGTTCGGCGGAACCTTCCGCACCGCCTATGCCTCGAAAGCCGAGACCGAGGCGCTGGTCGCGGCCTCCGATCTGGTGATCGGGGCGGTGCTGATCCCCGGGGCCGCCGCCCCGAAACTGGTCACCCGCGAAATGCTCAAGACGATGAAGCCCGGCGCGGCGATCGTCGATGTCGCGATCGATCAGGGCGGCTGCGTCGAGACCTCGCACCCGACCACCCATGACGACCCGATCTACGAGGTCGAGGGCATCATGCATTACTGCGTGGCCAATATGCCCGGCGCGGTCGCGCGCACCGCGACGCTCGCGCTGTCGAACGCGACCCAGCCCTTCCTGCTCGCATTGGCCGACAAGGGATGGGAGCGCGCCTGTGCCGAGGATCCGCATCTCGCGGCGGGGCTTAACGTCCATGCCGGCAAGGTGACCTATAAGGCAGTGGCCGAAGCGCTCGACTTGCCGTTCGACGCGCCGGACGCGGTGATGCACGCGGCCGAATAAAGGCCACGACGCCAAGAACAACTGCACCCATGACGAGGACGGCCCGGCGCTTTGCCCCGGGCCGTTCTTCTATCTTCAGGCGGCGCTGCGCGCCGCGCCATCACTTCCGAAGTGCGTCGCGAATTTCGAGCAACACGTCGAGCTGGCTCGGACCGGTATGCACCTCGGGCGCGACATCGTCCGGCTTCTCCGCCGCAGCCTTGATGCGGTTGACCATCTTCACCAGCATGAAGACCACGAAGGCGATGATGAAGAAATTGATCACCGCCATCAGGAACGCGCCATAGGCGAAGACCGAGGCACCCGCCTTGCGCGCCTCTTCAAGGCTCGCCCCGGTGGGAACCTCGCCGGAGAGCACGGCGTAGTTATTCGTGAAATCAACGCCTCCGGTGAACAGACCGATGATCGGGTTGATGATGTCGCCGACCAGCGAGGTCACGATGGCGGTGAAGGCCGCGCCGATGATGATGCCCACCGCCATGTCCATGACATTGCCCTTGGCGATGAAATCCTTGAATTCCTGAATCATTCCAGCCCCTCATTGCGATGCGCGTTCTGCGCGACGACAGGCTATCACGATCTTTGCGTCTGCATAGCCTCAAGCAGCGAGCGCAAGGCAGGCTTGCCGGTTTCGCTTTAGCACAACCTTCGGCGTGCATCCTCGACAAGGCGGCGGGCGACCTGCGCCGCCGTGGACACCGTGTCCCCGCCGGAACGGGACGAGAGAGGCGCGGCGACCGGCAAGGCCGCGAAACCGTCGCTGAGCCGTGCGCGCGCTTCCTGTCTGGCGATGTCGGCGATGGCGTCTGCATCACAGCGGAGCGCCTGCTGGATTCGCTCTGCCACCCCCGAGCAGGGTCCCGCCCCGTCGCCCTCAGAGGGACAGTCAAAGCCGCAGGCACAGCCGAAATGCTGGGGCATTTGTGAGATATTGCGCAGACGCCGCTGCGCAGCGCGGATACGATCGCAGGCCGCGTCGCGTTGGTCGGCGCGCAGGGCAAGCTCCAGCGGCATGGTCTCTGCCACGGTCGCCCGCTCCTCCTGAAGCCCCTCGGCCGCCGTGCGCAGCGCCGCCGCAGTGTCCACCTCCGCCGTTTCGGCATCGTCGAGGCAGCCCGAAATCATCTCGTCCAGGAAGGCGACCCGATGCCGCGCGATCAACTCGGCCGCCTCCGCAAAGGCGAGATCGGACACCGCCTGCCGTAACTCCTCCAACACGCGTTCGACCGCGCAATCGCCCGGCCCGTGCAGCGCAGTCAATGCGCGCTGTTCAAGCGCGAGTGATGCGGACCCGAATTCCTGTCCAACCATGGCGGCATCCCCTTTCTGGTAACCGCTTCAGGCTGGCACAACGGAATGAACGAAAGGTGAACTTTCGCTCACCTTTCGCCGCCTCATAGAATTTTCAGAGATTTCTCAGTCGTTTGACCGAAGCGCCTTGGTGAGAGCCGGGAACATTTCAGCATTCGACGCGATCACCGAACCCGATTCGAGAACATCACGCCCCTCGCGCACTGCTTCCACGAAACCGCCCGCTTCTTTCACGAGGAGAATGCCCGCGGCCATGTCCCAGGCGTTGAGCCCGCGCTCCCAATAGCCCTCGTAGCGGCCCGCCGCGACATAGGCGAGGTCGAGCGAGGCCGCGCCCCAGCGACGAACGCCCGCGCATTGCGGCATCAGCTTCGCAAGGTCCTGCAGCGTCGCCGGAAGGGTCGACTTGCCGCCGAAGGGCACGCCCGTCGCGAAGATCGATTCGATCATCTTGTGACGGCCAGAGACCCGCAGACGCGTGTCGTTCATGTAGGCGCCGAGGCCCTTCTCGGCGAAATACATCTCGTCTTTCGCGGCGTCAAACACCACGGCCGCGATGATTTCGCCCTTATGCTCCAGCGCGATCGAGATCGCCCAATGCGGCAGGCCGTGCAGGAAGTTCGTGGTGCCGTCGAGCGGGTCGACGATCCAGCGGCGGGTCGGGTCATCGCCCGCCTCTTCACCGGTCTCCTCGCCGAGCCAGCCATAGGAAGGGCGCGCGCCGCGCAGCTCGTCCTTGATGATCTTCTCGGCTTCGCGATCGGCCTTCGAGACGAAATCGCCCGGACCCTTCGAGGAGACCTGAAGGTTCTCGACCTCGCGGAAATCCTTGACCAGCGAGCGGCCTGCCTTGCGGGCGGCCTTGATCATCAGGTTGAGGTTTGCGCTGCCTTGCATCTCTGGGCTCCTTCGCGTTTCAAGCGGTCGCCTTACAGGGGTTGCGCGGAAAATCCAAGAGCTTTGGCACGTAAGGCAAACTGAGGAGGGGCTCTGCCCCGCTCGCTGCGCGAGCCCCCGGGATATTCGGACAAGCCCGATGGATCAGGCACGCTGAAGCTTCACCGGCTCGGTGCGTGCAAGCCGCAGGAAATGCGCCATGAAGGGCTGGGTGGCATCCTCGGACCGCGTCGCGGCGTAAAGGCGCTTGGTCAGCCCGTGTTCGGTCACAGGTTTGGTGATGTAGTCAGGCTGGTACTTCACCTCGCGCAGCACCCAGTCGGGCAGCACCGCCACGCCGCGATTCGAGGCGACCAGCATCAGGATCACCGCCGTCAGCTCCACCTGTCGCACGGCTTTCGGCTCCACCCGTGCGGGCGTGAGCAGCTGGGTGAAGATGTCCGAGCGACCGCGGTCGATCGGATAGGTGATCAGCGTCTGATCCGCGAAGTCCTGCGCCTCGATATATGGCTTTGCCGCCAGCGGTGAATTCGCGGCGGCGATGAAGGTCGGGGCGTAGTCGAAAAGCGGATTGAAGGTGACGCCGTCGATCTTTTCCGGATCCGACGATATCACCAGATCGACCTCTTCGCGGCTCAGCGCGGGAAGCGCGTTGAAAGCCAGACCGGGCCGGATATCCACGTCGATATCGGGCCAGGCATGGCGGAAACGCTCCAGCACCGGAAACAGCCAGTCGAAACAGGCGTGGCACTCGATCGCAATATGCAGACGGCCCGCCCGCCCCGACCGCAGCGCGTCGAACTCGGCCTCGGTTGCCGCGATCTCGGGCAGGATGCGTTCGGCCAGCCGCAACAGCTTCTGCCCCGCCGCCGAGAGCTTCAGCGGCTTCGAGCGGCGCACGAACAGCTCCACCCCGGTCTGGTCCTCCAGCCCTTTGATTTGGTGCGACAGCGCCGATTGTGTTATGTGCAGAACGTCCGCTGCCTTCGCGAGCCCTCCGGCATCGTGAATCGCCTTGATTGTGCGCAGGTGACGGAACTCGAGATGCATCTTGCTGTTACACTCATAACCATTTTGAGGATTATGAGTTTGTCTCACAAAGCCCGATCTGGCACAAGAGAGCGAACGAAAGGACAAAATCCCATGACGACGCCCAAGGTCAGTTTCGAATTTTTCCCGCCGAAGACGCTCGATGCGTCGTTCCGGCTGTGGGAAACCGCGCAGGTTCTGGCACCGCTCAAACCCGAGTTCACCTCCGTGACCTATGGCGCGGGCGGCACGACGCGCAAGCTGACCCACGAGGCGGTGGGGACCATCCACAAGAATTACGGCCTCAATGTCGCCGCCCACCTGACCTGCGTGGAGGCGACCAAGGCAGAGACGATGGACATCGTGGACGCCTATGCCGAGGTCGGCGTGACCGAGATCGTGGCGCTGCGGGGCGACCCGCCGCAGGGTGCCAAGCATTTCACGCCGCATCCCGAGGGCTTCGCCTCTTCGGTCGAACTGATCGAGGCGCTGGCCGAGGATGGCCGCTTCACGATCCGCGCCGGCGCCTATCCCGAGCCGCATCCGGACGCCGCCGACAATATGGCCGACGTGCGCTGGCTCAAGCGCAAGGTCGAGGCGGGTGCGACCTCGGCGATCACCCAGTTCTTCTTCGAGCCCGAGACCTTCTTCCGCTTCCGCGATGCCTGCGAGCGCGAAGGGATCGACGCGAAGATCATCCCCGGCATCCTGCCGATCCAGTCGTGGAAGGGCGCCAAGAAATTCGCGCAAAGCTGCGGCACCTCCATCCCCGCCTGGGTCGAGGAAGCCTTCGAGGCCGCGATCCGCGACGGGCGCGAGCATCTTCTGGCGACCGCGCTGTGCACCGAGCTGTGCGACAAGCTGATCGAGGGCGGCGTGGAAGACCTGCATTTCTACACGCTCAACCGTCCCGGCCTGACCCGCGACGTCTGCCACGCGCTGGGTGTGACGCCTGACACGGTGCTCGAGAAAGTGGCCTGAAAGGGTACTCAAATGGATTGAACGAAGGGGCCCGGCTGGGCCCCTTTTCTTTTTTGGTCGTGATGCGTCACGCGTCTGACGCTTGCCGCAACGCCCACACCACCGCCCAGAAGACGCTCAGGAAATCGCACTGGTCGTGATAATGTTTACCTAACGGAAACCAGTTCAAATCTGCCGACGAGATCGCGCCGATGACTGGCGTCCGTTCTAGGGAGGTAACACATGGGACGTTTCGTGATCACGGGGAGCTTCTCTCCTCAGGCCATAAAGGGCTTCATGGACAGCCCGACGGACCGATGGGAGACCATCGACGCGTTGATAAAGGCGGCTGGGGGGAAACTGGAAAACTACTACATAACCACCGGTCCGAGTGACTTTTTGATCATCGCCACGGGCGACGACATGAAGAAGGTGCTGCCGGCGATCATGGCTGCCGCTGGCTCTGGGTCGTTGTCGAAGGTGCAGACGCAGGAGGCCTTCACGACCGCCGACTTCAAGGAGATGCAGAAGGCTGCGGCCGGCATCCGTTCGAACTTCGTGCCGCCGGGCAGTTAAGGCCACTTCGGTCGCAATCCGACACCTACCTCCCCTTCCCTTTCCGAGCCACCGCGATAGCTTAGGGCCCACCCGGAAAAGGACCCGAAGATGCCCGACCAATATTTCGCCGAAGGCCCCGAAGATTTCCTCCCACTCGAGGAGGTGCTTTCGATGCCGGGGCTCGACTACGTCAGGAAGATGGTCACCGGCGACGTTCCCTCGCCCACCGTGCAGAAGCTGATGGCCTATCGGATTACCGAGGCCGAGGAAGGCCGCGTCACCTGCCGCGGGACGCCGGGCCATCCGCAGACCAACGGCTATGGCGGCATTCACGGCGGCTGGTATGCGATGATGCTAGATACGGTGATGACCTGTTCGGTGATCACCGGACTGAAGAACGGTCAGACGCAGACCACGCTTGAATTCAAGGTGAACCTGATCCGCGCGATCAAGCCCGGCACCGAGGTGATCGGCGTGGGACAGCTCGATCACATCGGCCGGTCAACCGGCGTCGCGCGGGGTGAGATCCGGGGCGCCGAGGATGGACGCCTCTACGCGACCGGCACCGCCACCTGTTTCGTCATGACGCCTGACCTCTGAGACAGGCTCGGACCGGCGCGCGAGACGACGGATTTCGGGACGCAGGATGCGCGGCCTGAAAATCGCGCGCGAGCCTTCGGGCAAGACCACGCTCTCATGCAGCCCTTCAGAGGGGTCGCGCCCCACGACGCGCGGCGCGCGCAGCCAGAACAGCTTGCCCCAGCCAGTCCAGGTGCCGACCGAGGGCGCATTCGGATCGCGCGGGAACTCCGCCTGCCAACCGGGCGGCAGGCTCAGACCCAGCGATTCCGCCCGCTCCAGCATCCACACGAGCGGAATATTGGCGAGTGGGCGCGCATCCGCGAAATGCCCGAGCATCCCGCCGATATCGCCATGGGCGCCGCGAAACCAGCGCTGCTCGATCCGGGTCGCGGGAGAATCGGCGTCGGAAGCGCCCTCGTCGCTTTCCCACACCAGCGGCTCCAGCACAGAGCGCCGCTCGTCGAGCGCGAGCGCCTGAAACCCGTGGCGCACATGGTCGCTCAGGTGGTGGTCGTGAAAGCGCACGCGCTCCTCGTTGACGATCCAGAAGAACGGCACGCGAATGCCCAGCGCCTGAACCGTATCAAAGGCGCCGACCATCTCGATCTCGACATTCTCGTGGCACAGGCTGTTGCGGAAGCTTTGGAGGACGTCCGCGGGCGTCTCTTCCTCGTAGTGGCGCCATGCAAGCCGCGTGTTGCGTTCGATCGCATGCTCCGGGCGCAACAGACCGATCCGCCCGATCATCCCCGCCAGCGAGCGCGCAGCGAAGCCGCCCCGGGAATAGCCGATCAGGAAGATGCGGTCGCCCGGGCGGTATCGCATCGCGAGCCAGCCATAGGCGCGCGAGATCTGCTGATTCACGCCCCAGCCGAACCAGACATCCGACATGTCGTGCCAGTCGCGCCAGCGCAGGCCGCGCCCGTAATAGACCGAGACTTTCGGCGCCGCCCGGCGCAGGAAGCGGTAGATCAGCCCGATCGAGGTCAGCCGGTCGGCGCGCAGCGAGCCGAGCGTCCCGTCGAGCAACACGACATGATCGACCGGGCCACGGCCCGCGCCTGCCGCCGAGCGCGCCTCGGCCCGTTCCGGGCTGCGGCGGCGCAGGGCAGAGATCACACGCTCGAAGAGACCGCGCATATCAGCGCTCCACATAAGTTGGGCTTATACTATCCAATGTAGGATAAGTTTCACTTATCTTCAGGGGCAATCGCGGCAGTTTGTTGACCCGATCGTGCCCGCCGCGCTTTTTCGGACCGCGCGCACGGGGTTTTCCTTGTCGCCTGCGCGGGCTAAACAGCCCTCAAGCCGAGCCAAGGATGCCTGACATGACGATGGACAAGACTTTCGATGCCGCGAGCGCCGAGCCGCGGATCTACGCGAAATGGGAAGAGGCCGGAGCCTTCAAGGCCGGAGCCAACGCGTCGCGCGACGAGACCTTCTGCGTGATGATCCCGCCGCCCAACGTGACGGGCGCGCTGCATGTGGGCCACGCCTTCAACAACACCGTGCAGGATATCCTCGTGCGCTGGCACCGGATGCGCGGCTTCGACACGCTCTGGCAGCCGGGACAGGACCATGCGGGTATCGCGACCCAGCTGATGGTCGAGAAGGAACTGGCCAAGACCGGTCAGCCCAAGCGCATCGAACTCGGCCGTGAGAAATTCCTCGAGAAGGTCTGGGAGTGGAAAGGCGAATACGGCTCGACCATCATCAACCAGCTCAAGCGTCTGGGCTCGAGCTGCGATTGGTCGCGCAACGCCTTCACCATGTCGGGGGCTCCCGGCGCGCCGGAAGGCAACGAGGGTAACTTCCATGACGCCGTGATCAAGGTCTTCGTCGACATGTACGAGAAGGGCCTGATCTATCGCGGCAAGCGGCTGGTGAACTGGGATCCCCATTTCGAGACCGCGATCTCCGATCTCGAGGTCGAGAATATCGAAGTCGCCGGTCACATGTGGCACTTCAAATACCCGCTCGCGGGCGGCGAGACCTATACCTATGTCGAGAAGGACGAAGAGGGGAACGTCGTCTTCACGGAAGAGCGCGACTACATCTCGATCGCGACGACCCGCCCCGAGACGATGCTGGGCGACGGCGCTGTCGCGGTGCACCCGTCCGATGAGCGTTACGCGCCGATCGTCGGCAAGCTCTGCGAAATCCCGGTGGGCCCGAAAGAGCATCGCCGCCTGATCCCGATCATCACCGATCAATATCCCGATCCCGAATTCGGCTCGGGCGCGGTGAAGATCACCGGCGCGCATGACTTCAACGACTACATGGTCGCCAAACGCGGCGGCATCCCGATGTATCGCCTCATGGACACCAAGGGCGCGATGCGCGCCGACGGGCTGTCCTACGAGGAATGCGCGGCCCGCGCGATGGAGATCTCCCGCGGCGCGGATTTCACCGAGGCAGAGATCGACGCGCTCAACCTCGTGCCCGAGGAACTGCGCGGTCTCGACCGGTTCGAGGCGCGCGAAGCCGTGATCCGTCAGATCACCGAGGAAGGCCTCGCGGTGACGACCACGAAGACCGTCACCGACGAAGACGGCGTTGAGACCGAAACCACCGTTCCGTATGTCGAAGACAAGCCGATCATGCAGCCCTTCGGTGACCGCTCGAAAGTGGTGATCGAGCCGATGCTGACCGATCAGTGGTTCGTCGATGCCGAGCAGATCGTCGGCAAGGCGCTGGACGCCGTGCGCAACGGCGACACCGTGATCATGCCCGAAGCGGGCGAGAAAACCTATTTCCACTGGCTGGAAAACATCGAGCCCTGGTGCATCTCGCGCCAGCTCTGGTGGGGCCACCAGATTCCGGTCTGGTACGGTCTGGACATGGAAGCGCCCGACTTCCGCGATGACGAAGGCGATGGCACGATCGACCTCGTGGAGATGGGCCGCCTGCTCGTCGAGACGAAGATGGTGCATCGCGACGACCGCTATCACTGCGCCTCGGACTTCGAGAGCGTCATCGGCTGGTTCAAGGCGCAGAATGCCGAGCTGCCGACGCCGCTCAACGTGGCGCGCATCGTTGAAGTGGAAGATCGCCACAAGGCGATCGAAGTGCTGGCCGCGAGCCTCGCGCAATACGAGATGACCGAGGACCCGACGCAGCTCGTCTACCCGGTCTGGCGCGATGCCGATGTGCTCGACACCTGGTTCTCGTCGGGCCTCTGGCCGATCGGCACGCTGGGCTGGCCCGAGGATACCGAGGAGATGCGCAAGTATTTCCCGACCGATGTCCTCGTGACCGGCTTCGACATCCTGTTCTTCTGGGTGGCGCGGATGATGATGATGCAGCTGGCCGTGATGGATCAGGTGCCCTTCCACACCGTCTACCTGCACCAGCTCGTCCGTGACGAGAAGGGCAAGAAGATGTCGAAGACGACGGGCAACGTGATCGACCCGCTCGAGATCATCGATGCTTACGGCGCGGACGCGCTGCGCTTCACCAATGCCGCAATGGCGGCGATGGGCGGCGTGCTGAAGCTCTCGGAAGAGCGCATCAAGGGCTATCGGAACTTCGGCACGAAAATCTGGAACGCGACCCGCTTCGCCGAGATGAACGGCGTATTCGAGGGCCCGGTCGTGACCGAGATCCCGCAGCCCACCCACACGGTGAACCGCTGGATCATCGGCGAGACCGCGAAGATCCGCGAGCAGGTGGACGAGGCCTTCGCCGCCTACCGCTTCAACGACGCGGCGCTCGGGCTTTACGGTTTCGTCTGGGGCAAGGTCTGCGACTGGTATGTCGAATTCGCCAAGCCGCTGTTCGATGGCGAGCATGCCGAGGAAACCCGCGCCACGATGCGTTGGGTGCTCGATCAGTGCTACACGCTGCTGCACCCGATCATGCCCTTCATCACCGAAGAGCTGTGGGAACTGACTGCGCCGCAGGGCGACCGCGCGAAGATGCTCGTCCATGCCGACTGGCCGGATTACAAAGCCGCCGATCTGGTGGACGAGGCAGCCGACCGCGAGATGAACTGGGTGATCGAACTGATCGAGGCGATCCGCTCCTCGCGCACGCAGATGGGCGTGCCGGTAGGCCTGAAACTGCCGATGGTTCTGGCCGAGGCGGATGACGCGGCGCGCGCAGCGCTCGCCAATAACGAGGCGCTGATCTTCAAGCTGGCCCGCATCGAAAGCGTCACCGAGGGACCGATCCCGAAAGGCGCGATCTCGATCCCGGCGCAGGGCGCGCTGTTCGGTCTGCCGCTGGAAGGCGTGATCGACATCGCCAAGGAGAAGGCACGTCTGGAGAAGGCTCTGGGCAAGATGGAGAAGGAAATCGGCGGCATGAAGGGCCGTCTGAACAATCCGAAATTCATCGCCAATGCCGATCCCGACGTGGTCGTGGAAACCCGCGAAAACCTCGCCCGCGCCGAGGAAGAGGCCGAGAAGGTGCGTCAGGCCGTCGCGCGTCTGGCGGAGCTGGGCTGAGCGAGGCTTTTAGCGATCAGGGCCGCGCCTGCCCCTCGGGTGGGCGCGGCCCGGGCCTGGTCGTCCCGCGCCGTGAGCTGAGCGGAGACCTTACTCCGACACTTCCTTCATCATGAACGCCACGCCCGAGGCGACCACGCAGATCCCCGCATAGACGATCAGCACCATATCCGGCCCCGCCATCGCGAGCGCCGAACTCGCCGCGCCGAAGGCCAGCAGCATCACGCCTACACTCGTGTTCGACACCGCCGTATAGGCCGCGCGATCGTCCTTGGGCGACATGTCCACGAGGTAGGTCGAGCGGCCCAGCCGCACCCCCTGATAGCCGATCATCAGCCCGAACAGCGCCACCGGCGAGGCCCAGATCGTGCCCATCAGCCCCGACCAACTCAATCCCACCGCAAGCGCCAGGAACGCGGCGGCGACCAGCCCGGTGAAGATCAACACCTTGCGCGAAGAGCGATCTGCCAGCCGCCCCCAGATATAGGAACTCACCAGCGAGGCCAGCGCCGAGGCCAGCACCATCGCCCCCAGCGCGCCGAACCGGTTATCTCCGGCATTCGCGGCGAGCAGCACGATATAGGGCGGCGCGAGCGCGGTCGGCAGCAGCAGCACCCGCGCGATCACGAACTTGCCAAGATCGGCATCCTTCCACAGCAGGCTAAGCTCTGACAGGCCAATGCTGCCCTTCGCCTCGCCCGGCTGGTCTTCCTCGCGCAGCGTCGAGAACAGCGCAGCCGCCGCCACCCAGAGCACGGCGGCCAGTGAAATCGCCCCGATCACGAGGCTCATCCGCGGGACGAATCCGCTCATCAGGATCAGCGCGAACAGGATCACCCCGGCCGCAGAAACGCTCGTCGCGATGCCGGTCGTCGTGCCACGCCGCGTGCGGTCCACGGTCTTGCCCAGCACGTCCTTGTAGCTCACCGAGGACAGCGAGCGCGCGATGGCCAGCACGCCCAGCGCGGCGAGCATCGCAAGCCCCGCGGCCATCCCCTGCATCGTCAGCGCGATCACCACGATCGCCGCCGCCGCCAGCCCCTGGATCATGCTGCCGGCCGCCCAGGCCCATTTGCGCTGGGGCATCTTGCGGACATGCGGTGCGGTGAACAGCTGCGGCAATAGCGAGCCCGCCTCGCGCACCGGCACCAGCCAACTGACCAGAGCGGCAGGCGCGCCCACCGCCTGCATGAGCCAGCTGAGCACCAGCTTCGGGTCGATCAGCCCGTCTGCCAGCTTGGTCATCGACAGCGATCCGACATGGCGCAAAAAACTGCCGGGTTCGTGCTTGGCGGCGGTGTCGCTCAGCTCTTTCACATTCCCCGGCGCATCGCCGGTCAGCGTTTCGAATAGGGAGGAGGAGAAAGAGGTGTCGCTGGCGCTCATCGGCTGGCTTCCCGAACTTATGTCATTTCACGATATTACGCTGGGAAAAGCGCTTGGCCCAGTCCCCGGTTCCGCCGCGAGGAACCGATCGACGCAGCCTCTTGCCGCATCCGCGCTTTGCGCTTACGCCTGTAGCCATGACCGGACCTCGATATACCCGCCTGATCGACAGCCTTCCCGCCACCGTACCCTTCGTCGGGCCCGAGGAACACGAGCGCCTTGCCGGTCGCCGATTCACCGCGCGGCTGGGAGCCAACGAGAACGGCTTTGGCCCCTCGCCGCGGGCGATTTCCGCGATGGCGGCTGCGGCCGGCGATGCCTGGAAATACGGCGACTCGACGAGCTTCGATCTGCGTACGGCGATTGCCGCGCATCACGATGTCGCGGTCGAGAACGTTCTGGTCGGCGAAGGGATCGACGGGCTGCTGGGCTACCTGTGCCGCCTGATGATCGAACCGGGCGATCCCGTTGTCACCTCGGAAGGTGCCTACCCGACGTTCAACTACCATGTCGCGGGCTTCGGCGGAGTGCTTCACAAAGTGCCCTATGCCGGGGATCACGAAGACCCGCAGGCGCTGATCGCGAAGGCCGCCGAGGTGGGCGCGAAGCTCGTCTATATCGCCAATCCCGATAACCCGATGGGCACGCATCATCCGCGCGAGACGATCGAGGCGATGATCGACGCGGTGCCGGATGGCACGCTGATGGTGCTGGACGAGGCCTATGTGGAATTCGCCGACGACGGGACCGAGGCGCGCATCGCGGCCGACGATCCCCGAGTGATCCGGATGCGGACCTTCTCGAAGGCCCATGGTCTGGCGGGCGCGCGCGTGGGCTATGCGCTTGCGGCCCCCGGCCTGATCGCGGCTTTCGACAAGATTCGCAATCATTTCGGCATGTGCCGCATCTCTCAGGCAGGCGCGCTGGCCGCGCTGCAGGACAAGACGTGGCAGGCCTACATGCGTCTCCTCGTGGCAGGCGCACGCGACCGGATCGACGAGATCGCGCGCGAGAACGGGCTGAGCACCCTGCCCTCCGCCACGAATTTCGTCGCCGTGGACTGCGGGCAGGATGGTGATTTCGCGCGGGCCGTGCTGCAGGAACTGGACGCGCACGCGGTGTTCGTGCGGATGCCCTTCGTCGCCCCGCAAAACCGTTGCATCCGCGTCTCGGTCGGGCCCGAAGCCGAGCTCGACGCTTTTGCCGCTGCCCTCCCTGACGCGCTGAAAGCCGCCCGCGCGCGCTGATCTGCGCGCCCTCCCGGACACAAATCCGCCTACCAAATCGGCAAAAAAGCACCGGCGTCAGCACGTCTCGCCGCAAGGTGAATTGCGCCGACTCGGGGCCGGGCCCATGTTTTGCTCGACAACAGGAGCAGACACATGAGCCGCAAGATCCGCAACGCCCGTATCGCAATGTTGAGCCCGCTGGCCTTCGCGTTGGCCTTCGGCGCCTATGCAGGCAACACCCAGACCAGCCGCGAGATGCGGCTGTCGTCCTCGCGCACCGAGGCGCCGCAGGTCTCGCGGGAAGCCTCGGAAGAGGTCGAACAGCTCACCGACTGGCTGGAGCGTCACGGTCAGGCCTGACCGGCACCTTTCGCGATCGCACCAGCCGCCGCGGCGATGCCGCCTGGGTTGTGCGGGATTTTCAGCGCCTGCATCCCGGCCTCCATCGTCGCCAGCGCGCCCAGCGTCATATGGGCATTCACATGGCCCATATGGGCGACCCGGAGGAAATCGTTGGCCTCGGGCGTGCCGGGTTCGGCCATGCCGAGCCCGATGCCGAGCGTCACCCCCGCCTCGCGCTCCAACCAGCTGCGCAGCCGCTGCGCATTGCCCGCGCCAATCCGCGCTGCCGTCACCGAATGCGCGCGATGCGCCGGGTTGGCGATGTTGAGCGCGATATCCCCTTCCTGCCCCCAGGTCTCGAACGCAGCCCAGACGGCGGAGGCGAGCGTCGCGTGACGCGCCCAGATATGGGTGAGCCCCTCTTCCTCGAGGATCATCTTGAGCGACTCGTCGAGGCCGAAGAGGTGATGCGTCGGGGCGGTGCCTCCGAAATACTGGTAGACCATCTCGGGGAAGGCGCGCGGCTGCCAGTCCCAATAAGGCGTGACCATATCGGCCTCGCGGCTCGCCGCCAGCGCCTTGTCGGAGAACCACACAAAGCCCAGACCCGGCGGCACCATCAGCCCCTTCTGGCTGGCGGCGACCATCACATCGACGCCCCAGTCGTCCATCCGGAACTCGTCGCAGGCGAGCGAGGCGATGCAATCGACCATCAGCAGCGCCGGATGCCCCGCTGCGTCGATCGCCGCACGGATCGCCGCCACGTCGTTGACCACGGAAGTCGCGGTATCGACATGGGTCAGCAGCACGGCCTTGATCTCGTGATCCTTGTCGGCGCGCAGGGCCTCTTCGACGCGGGCCGGATCGGCGGGAGCCTTCAGGCCGAATTCCAGCCGCTCCACATGAACGCCCATCGTCGCCGCGTTACGCGCCCAGATATTGCCGAAGCGCCCTGTCACGAGGCTCAGCGCCTTATCCCCGCGCGAGAAGACGTTCGCGATCGAGGCCTCCCATGCGCCGTGGCCGTTGGCGATGTAGATCGCGACATGGGACGAGGACATTGCCACCCGCCGCAGATTCGCCGCGACCCGCGCCGCGATCTCCTCGATCTCGCCCTCATAGATGTTGGGCGCCGGGCGATGCATCGCGGCCAAAACACGGTCGGGCATCGTCGAGGGTCCGGGAATTGCGAGGTAAGGGCGACCTTGGGCAAGGCTCATCGGGTATCTCCGTCTGGCACAACGAATAATCGGTAATGCCGCCCGCGCGCGGCGTCAATCTCGCGCCCGGCTTGCACGCAGGCCCCGTCTCGCGGTAATTCACGGACTTAACCGCGCGCTCGAGAGGCGCGCCTATCGCATGGTGCCTCGTGGCCAAGACTGCAAACCCTTACACGTCGAAACACCTCGCCGGCCGGATGTGGCGCGATTATCTGCGCAAGCACTGGCCGATGATCGGGGTGTCGATGGTCCTGCTGATGATCGAAGGCTCAACGCTGGGCGCACTGAGCTGGATGCTCAAACCGCTCTTCGACAAGGTCTTCGTGCAGGGCGAGAGCGAGTTGATCTGGTGGGTCGGCGCCGCAATCTTCGGGCTGTTCGTGGTCCGGGCGACGACCTCGGTGGCCTCGCGCACGGTGATGACCAGCGTCTCGCTGCGCACGTCGAGCGACATGCAGACCGATCTGTTCCGCCACATGCTGCGGCTCGACCAGCGCTTCTACCAGGCCAATCCGCCCGGCGCGCTGATCGAACGGGTGCAAGGCGATACGAGCGCCGTGCAGAACGTCTGGAAGATCTTCATTTCCAGCACCGGGCGCGATGCGGTCTCGCTGATCTCGCTGTTCGCCGTTGCGGTCGCCATCGATCCGGGCTGGACCATGGGCGCCGTGATCGGCGCGCCGCTTCTGATCCTGCCGGTCGCGATGGCGCAGCGTTACATTCGCCGCAAAACCCGGCAGATGCGCGAAAGCTCTTCCGACCGCGCGACCCGGCTCGACGAGGTGTTCCACGGTATCGCTGCGGTGAAGCTCAACGGGATCGAAGACTATCAGGCGGGGCGCTTCGCGCGGCTGGTGGACGAGGTCCGCATCGCGCAGATCAAGACCACCTTCATCTCGGGGCTGGTGCCCGCGATGATCGACATCATCACCGGGCTTGGCTTCTTCTTGGTACTGATCCTCGGCGGTCAGGAAATCATGGCGGGCGAGCGTTCGGTCGGCGATTTCATGTCCTTCTTCACCGCAATGGCGCTGGCCTTCCAGCCGCTTCGCCGCCTCGCGAATTCGGCGGGCTCTTGGCAGACGGCGGCGGCGAGCCTCGAGCGGATCTATCGCCTGTTCGATACCGAACCGTCGATCACCTCGCCCGCGCACCCCGCCGCCCTGCCCGAGACCACGCGGATCGAGTTCGACGGCGTACATCTGCATTACGGCGACAAGCATGTCCTGCGCGGCCTCAGCTTCGTGGCGGAGCCCGGCCAGACCACCGCACTCGTCGGCCCTTCGGGCGCGGGCAAGACCACCGTGTTCAACCTGCTGACCCGGCTCGTCGATCCCGATAGCGGACGCATCACTCTGGGCGGCACGCCGCTGAGCGATCTCGGCCTTGCCGAACTGCGCCAGCATTTCTCGACCGTGTCGCAGGACTCGGCTCTCTTCGACGAGACGATCCGCGAGAACGTCCTGCTCGGCCGGCAGGAGGTAGATCCCGACCATATCCAGACCGCGCTCGAAGCCGCGCACGTGACCGAGTTCACAGACCTTCTGCAGAACGGCATCAATACCGGCGCAGGCCCGCGCGGCTCGGCGCTCTCGGGCGGACAACGGCAAAGGGTCGCGATTGCGCGCGCCGTGCTGCGCGACGCGCCGATCCTGCTGCTCGACGAGGCGACCTCGGCGCTTGACACCCTCTCCGAGGCAAAGGTGGCGCAGGCGCTCTCGGAGCTCAGCGAGGGCCGCACGACGCTGGTCATCGCCCACCGCCTGTCGACCGTGCGCAACGCCGACAAGATCGTGGTGGTGGTTGAAGGTCAGGTCGTCGAACAGGGCACGCATGACGAACTGCTGGCCAAGAACGGGCCCTATGCGGGGCTGTGCCGGATGCAGCTTCTCGATTGAGTTGGCATTCCCGCCCCGGCTGCCTACATGGGCGGGGAAAGGAGACCTCCATGGCCGAGCGCATTCTCTACGAGATCACTGGCACGGATCGCGAGCACTTCCTGCAAGGGCTGGTGACGAACGACGTGCGCCACGTGAAAGACGGGCTGGTCTATACCGCCCTGCTGACGCCGCAGGGAAAATACCTTGCCGATTTCTTCTTGCTAGCGCGAGGCGACGCGATCGTCATCGATATCGACGAAAGCATCGCCGAGGCGACGATCAAACGACTGGGCATGTACAAGCTCCGCGCCGACGTCGCGATCGCGCCCTCGGATCTGAAGGTCTACCGCGGCACAGGTCCGGCACCCGAGGGCGCGCTGACCGATCCACGCCATCCCGACATGGGCTGGCGGCTTTACGGCGACGAGGCGGGCGATGACGGCACCGATTGGGATGCGATCCGGGTCGAGCATTGCATCCCCGAGACCGGTATCGAACTGACCCCCGACACTTTCATCCTCGAAGCCGGGTTCGCTCAGCTGAATGGCGTCGATTTCCGCAAGGGCTGCTATGTCGGGCAAGAGGTCACGGCGCGGATGAAGCACAAAACGGAGCTGCGCAAAGGCTTCGTCACCGTAGGTGTCGAAGGGCCCGCGGAACCGGGAGCCGAGATTACCGCCGAAGATCGCAGCGTGGGGCGTCTTTTCACGCGTTCGGGCGATCGCGCGATCGCCTATCTGCGCTTCGGGCGCGCCAATGGCGAGTTGTCGGCTGGCGAGGCCGTGGTCACTTATTTATGACCGCCGCGGATCAACTGTTTCGAAAAGCGCAAGCCCCACGGCGGAGATTTGCGGAACATCGTGACGCGGAGGAAACGAGGATCGGGCACATCTGGAGAACCAAAGGTTTTTTCGCTGCGCCCATCCCGTAAACTTGTAATGTTTACAGAATATTAACCGGCTCTTGATGCGATACGGGTTTCGCGCTTCGCGAATGACAGCCCTTGAATTTCGGGCGCCCGCGCTTAATTCGCGTTCAATGCGACCCTTCGCGAAGGACCAGGTTTTGGAAACGAGCAAAGGTGCCATGCGTTAAGCGCATAGCTGCCATGTGACCCAAGCCATATCGAATCGGGGGCCGAAAGGCCTAGATGGCCCTCACGCCAGGAAACGCAAGAGCAATAACAAAGGACGGAAGAATGCGCGATTTCGTTGACGGCTCGGCCTTCAATTACGAGCAGGGCCAACGAGCCCGCAAACTGTTCGCCGCTGTGGTCCTCGCGGCCTTGGACGATGCGATTGCAGACGACAAGAAATACGGCAATGGCCCCGAGCAGATCGCCCGCTGGGCACGCTCGCGCGATGGCCGTGAAGTCCTGTCCTGCGCCGGCATCGATCCGAACGAGCGCGTCGTCCGGGGTTTGATGGAATTCGTCGGCAAGGGTGTCCGTACTTCGGTCGCGCTGTCGCGCGAAGAAAGCGAACGCCGCCTCGCCGCGATCTCGGATGAGCACGAGGCCGAAGCGGCCTGATCCTGTCAGGCGGCGCCACGGCGACAGTTGAGTACCCAAAACGGCGCGTCCCTCAGGGCGCGCCGTTTTGAATTTTCAAGGGCAGCTTTGCGCCGAGATTACCGCAATCGGGGGCTGAAGCGCATGTTCGCGGGGGCAAACAGCGCGCGATCGTCGCCCCTGCCCCGGCTGTCTTGGCGATGGCGCGAGTCAGTCCATATCGCGGCTCATCAGCGCGCGCTGCACTTCGCGGCGAACCATCTTGCGCAGATTACGTGTGATCTTCGCGCCAAGTGCGCCTTGCAACTCTTCGCGCAGCATCGCCGAGACGATCTGACGAAGTTGGGTTTCGTTCATCGATTGCACCGCCGGATGCAGCGGCGCTTCGGGTTGGTCCGGCGTCGACGCGAGTTCAGCCTCGAGCGCGGCGATCTCGTCGGCTTCGGAGTCCTCTTCCAGCGTCGCACGCAATTCGGCATAGCTGGACATACGTGGCTCCGGCTCCGGGATGCGCGCCCCGGCATCGCTGAGATGCAGGCGGCGTGGCGGTGCGGAATCGGTCGGTGGCGCGGTTGTCGCCTCCGGCGCGGCAGCGCCACCCGCGTCCGGTTCCGGTGCAAGATCTTCCCAATCCTGTGCCGAAGGCGCCTCCTCCGGTGTCTCAGCTCCCGGCGGGACATCGAAGCCCAAGAGGGCGTCTGCCTCGAACGGCGTTTCGCCGAGATTAACGTCTTCCGGCTCCCCTTCGTCTGTGTCGGCCGCAGCGAAATCAAGCCCGGCCAAGGGATCGGTTTCGGCAGGCGCGTCGGCATCCTCTGCCGGGAGCGGCTCTGTGATACCTTCGTCCGCGGCCCCAAACTGATCCGGCGATTGCGGCGCGACGAACCCGGCCACGTCCTCCCAATCGGCAGTGGCAAAAGTCTGCTCCGGATCCGCACCTTGGGACCAGACCGGCGTGAAGCTCTCGGGAAGTTCGGTCAGGGGTGCAGTGCCGGCAGGTTCGAACCTGTCGCCTGTCTCGGATTCGAAATCTGAGCCATCGCGCGCGACTTCCGCCTCGAGTTGCGCGAGCGACCCTTCAAGCCGCTTGAGCTCATCGTCGAACCCGCCCTGCTGCAGTTCCGCCTCCGACGGCCAGGGCTCGGCCTCGGCATCGTCGAATTCGGGTTCGAAATTCTGCGGCTTCCGACGTGCCTCGGACAGTGGCGCGGGCGCCTCGGCCCCGGCAGGCGCGGCGGCCTTCTCCGGCTGGTCCTGCGCGAAATCCTGCGGTTCGGCCGCCTCTTCTTCAGGCGTCACTCCCGGCGCGGACCATTCGAGATCATGGTTGTCGCCGTTCGGCTCCGCCTGCGTGTCGGAGACGAGATGCGCGGGCGTCAGAACCAGCGGATCGGGGGCCGCACGCTCGGCCTTGGAGGCCGGATAACTCTCGGCCATACGCGGGCTGTCCTGCGACACCAGTCGCCGGATCGATGCCAGCACATCTTCGATTTCAGGTCTGGGTCGGGTATCAGCCATAATCACTCCATCCTGCAGCGCGCACGCGCGCCTGTCCAGCCGTGACGGATCCGAAACTGCGAGGGACACCCGGAGGCTGCGATACCCGCGCCACTATGGCGCGGCGGGCGGGCCCCAAGAGCCCGCCGGAACACCGGTTGGTCGTTACTGGCCGATGGCCTTGAGCACACGATCCAGACGCTTGCCCTGCGGGCTGAGCGTAAGGGGCGCGGTGCGGACCGCATTGTAATAAGCCGCGGGATCATAGGTCGGAATTCCAAGCTTCAGGTTTTCTACCGTCAACAGCCCCATAGCGGACAAAAGTTGATAATAAGCTACCTGCAGCGTGGCTGCCGCGTCGATCCGTCCGGCCTGCGCATCAAGCAGATCCTGTTCTGCCGAGAGCACGTCGAGCGTGGTGCGGGCGCCCAGAAGCGCCTCTTCCTTGACGCCCTGGTAGGCGGTGCGCGCTGCGGTGATCTGCTGGTCATAAGCCGAGATCTGCGCCTTCGCGATGTCGATCGCCGACCAGGCATTGGCCACGTTCTGCGCGACCGTCACGCCGGCCTGGCTGAGTTGTGCACGGGCCGACTGGTCGTTCGCTACTGCCTGGCGCTGTGCCGAGAGAAGCGCACCGCCGGAATAGAGCGTCTGGCTCATTTCGATCCCGGCGGACTGGGTCTGGATGCCCTGCTCTTCCTGCTTCAGGCCGAGCGAACCGGTGATTTTCGGCAGACGATTGGCGCGGGCGTAATCAACGCCGAGGTCATAGACCGCAACAGTGTGCTGCAGTTGCTTGATGCTCGGATGGCTGCGTAGGGCGATATCGCGCGCGGCATCCAGCGAGCCCGGCAGCGAGGGCCGCTTCGGGAACGCCGCGAGATTGCTCGGGTAGTGCCCGGTCGCGGCCTTGTAGGCCTCGCGCGCGGAACGCAGCTTGCCCTGTGCCGCGGCGAGCGACGCGCGGGCGGAAGCCAGCTGCGCCTGTGCGAGCGAGACGTCGGTCTTGGTGACTTCACCCACTTCGAACCGGTCGTTCGACGCCTTGAGTTCCTCGTTCAGGACGCGCGCGGAATTCTGGTTGATCGCAACCTGCTCGGAGGCCGACTTCACATCCGAATAGGCCTGGATCGCCGCCAGAAGCACGTTCTGTTCGACCGAACGCAGCCCCTCGCGGGTGGCGAGCACGGTCTCTTTCTTCATCGAGACATTCAGCTTGTTACGGCCGAAATCGAACAGCGTCATCGACGCGCCGAGCGTGGTCGAGGCTTTTTGCGAGATCGTGCGCGTGGCGTCGGCATTGAGGTAATCGTAGCTCGCGGTCCATTGCAGGACCGGGCGCAGATTCGCGACGGCTTGCGCGACGTCTTCATCCGCGGCCCGCAGCGCAGCACGGTTCTGCTCCAGCAGGTTCGAATGGCGATAAGCAGAGACCAGCGCGTCGGCCAGCGTCTCGGCCCCGGCCGTGATCGGCGCCATGGCGGTCGCCGCGACCAAAGCGGTCCATGTCAGTGTCTTGCGCAGCATCGAATGCCCCTCGTTTTCCTGTATCGCCACAGATGCAGGAGTCCCTCTGCCGCCGGGCGCAATTACTTTAAGTTTATCGGCTCGCCGCTCGATTGCATATCCTGCAAAACAGCTAGCCTATTCGATGTGCCTTTCAGAGCACGAATTCACGCGGCTGCACGAAGCCCGGAAGGACCGGTGCGGTGCCATTGAACAGGTCGCGCCAGCTCATCGCTCCGTCGATCTTGTAGCCGATCCGAGCGATGCCGAGGGCGCCTTCCATGAAAATCGCGGCGATCCGACCGCCTTCCTTGAGCTGCTCGATCAGCGCGGGCGGAATGGCTTCCACTGCGCCTTCGATCAGAATTGCGTCATAGGGGCCGTGCTGCGCCGCACCCTCGGTCAGCGCGCCGGTCACGACGGCGACATTGTCGGCCCCGGCCTCGGCCAGCGCGGCCTCCGCCTGCGACGCCATGTCCCCGTCTTCCAGCGCGACGACTGCCTCGGCCATCCGCGCGATCACCGCGGAGGAATAGCCGAGCCCCGCGCCCACATCGAGCACCAGATCGTCGGGCTGAATGTCGAGCGCGTCGAGCATCTTCGCGAAATTGCGCGGCTCGAGCAGAACCCGGCCCGGTGCCAGTTCGAGGTTTTCCCCGATATAGGCGGCTTCGCGCTTGGCCGCGGGCACGAATTGCTCGCGCGGCACATGCAGCATCGCCGCGATGATCGGGAATTTGGTCACGTCGTTGGGGCGGACCTGCGTGTCGACCATCACGGTGCGGCGCGTAGCGAAATCTTGCATGTCGAGAACTCTTCGGTAGCAAACCCTTGTGGGCGGTTTTGCCACAGAAGCAGGACCTGAGCA
Organism: Thioclava sp. JM3; assembly: GCF_002213185.1. Lineage (NCBI taxonomy): Bacteria > Pseudomonadati > Pseudomonadota > Alphaproteobacteria > Rhodobacterales > Paracoccaceae > Thioclava > Thioclava sp. JM3. Next base: position 101,601 of record NZ_NBOB01000006.1, on the reverse strand, counting down.
AGTTATGCGAGAGCCAGATCCGACCTGCCGTCGCGCTCAGGGGCGATGGCGCCCGCGCACAATGCATCTCGGGCGCAACTCGCCTCTTGCGCGGGCGCTTGCGATACCGTATCTGACGGCCACACCACGGTGGCGAGTTGGCGGAGTGGTGACGCAGCGGATTGCAAATCCGTGTACACCGGTTCGATTCCGGTACTCGCCTCCACCTTTCCCCGAAAAATTCAGTTTTCGCCCACGGGGCGACTCCCGACAGAGCCTGCCCCCGATCGCGGCGGCGAGGGCGGAATACGAAGGCCCCGCCTCTTTCGAAGCAGGGCCGGCTATCTCTCCGTCAAACCGATGAGTTTTCAGAGCGCGCGCGTGGTCAGCGAAACCTGACAGCCTTCGAGCCCCCCGTGTAATTGCACCCCCACCGGCAGAGGCTGCGGGCCGATGCGCGCGCCGGTGACGATGCAATGCTCCGCCCGCAGCCCCGGCCCGATCACGGTGGCGCGCTCGGCGAGGAAGCCGAGGAAGGACACGACCTCGGAAAGTGACATCCCAACGGCCATTTCAGGCGGCTCGGCAGGCGCGCCGATCGCAAGCGGCAGGCGCGAGAGGTCACGGGTTTGCCAATCGGGCACCTCATCTCCCATGACGATCGCCCGGTTCGAGAACCGATCCGCCATCTGTGCCAGCGGCGGCTGCTTTTCGAGCGTGGTGAAGCGCGACTGAAGCACTTCGAAGGCGACATGAACGCTGCCGATCGCTTCCAGAATCTCGTGAGATTTGGCCTCGGGCGAAATATCGGCACGCAGCCGCACCGCGATTTCCAGTTCGAGCCGCGCATGGGGCGCAACGGCAAGGGTCGCACCCGAGCGATGGATCGCACGACCCAGAACCGGGGCGCAGGACAGGTCCTGCCCGCCCAGCAGCGCGTGTTTCCAGCCCCCCACGGGGCCGAGATGGCGCAGGCTCTCGGCCTGCACGGCATAGGCTTCCGCCGGCGTGACCGGCAGCGGGGTCAGCGCCTCGAGCGTCTCGCCGTCATTCGCGGCAGCCAGCGCCTCTGCGGCGCTTGCGATCTGGTCACGCTGCATGGTGTGCAACCTCTTCTTTCATGGCATCGCGCGGGATGATCGCGCCGGGATGACGGACGACTCGGCTTGCGAGACGCGCACCGTCGAGAATTGCGGCCTCCAGCGTTTTACCGCGCTGCAGGGCCGAGAGGAGAGCGGCATCGAAACTGTCGCCTGCCGCAGTCGTGTCGACAGCCGCGACGGGATCGGGCAGCGCAACGCGCAGCGTCGCCCCCGATGCGTCGCGCGCGAGCACCGCGCCGCCGCCCGTCGTCAGCACGATGGCGCCCGCTGCGTGTTTCTCGCAGCGCGCCATGATCGCCTCGGGGTCGGTCTCGTTCCAGAGCGCCGCGAGATCGTCGAGCGAGGGCAGCGCGAGGCTCGTCACCGCCAAGGCGCGCTCGGTCCACTCCGCCGCCTCGGCCCGGTCACGCCAGAGCCGCGGGCGGTAATTCGTGTCATAGGCGACAGTGATCCCGCGCTGGCGCAGCGCGTCCAACTCCGCCAGCAAACGGCTGCGCGCCGTGTCGGGAAGGATCGCCAAGGTGATGCCCGAGAACAAAAGGACGCGTGCCTGACCGAGCGCCGCGACCTCATCCCCGTCGGCGCCGAACATCCGGCGCGCCGGCGCCTGATCGCGCCAATAGGTAAAGCTGCGCTCGCCCGTGGCATCGGTGGCGATGAAGCTCAGCCCCGGGCTGCCATCGGCCTCGGACCCGATTCCCTCGATCTCGACCCCCTCCTGCGCGATCGTATCGCGCATCCAGCGGCTCATCCCGTCCGAACCGAGCCGCGAAAGGTAGCCCACCCGCAGATCGGGCCGCAGCCGCGCGAGGTAGATCGCCGCATTCAGCGTGTCGCCCCCAAGCCGGCGGTGGAACAGATCGGGCGTTGCAGGGTCGTTTGTGAACTCGGCGAGAGGCTCGCCGATGCAGAGAAAGTCCAGCATGCAAGGCTCCGATCAGGCGGGCCCTACCGGGCTCGGAAGCGAGGCTCCGGCCAGATAGGCGTCGATATTCGCGATCACCAGCTGCGCCATCGCGCGTCGCGCCTCGTTCGTGGCCGAAGCGATATGTGGCGTGAAAAGCGTGTTCGGCGCGCGCAAAAGACCGTCCTCCGCCCCATCGGGCGCGACAGGTTCGACCTCGAATACATCAAGCGCGGCAGAGCCGAGCGTGCCGCCATGCAGGGCCGCAGCCAGCGCCGCGCTGTCGACGACCGAGCCGCGCGCGACATTGACCAAGGTGCCTTCGGAGCCGAGCGCCTCCAACACCGGCGCATCGACAATATACCGCGTCTCAGGCGTGGCCGAGAGCGTGACGAACAGGACGTCACTTTCGGCGGCCAGCGTCCGGGCGTCGGGGCGCCATGCCTCGGGGGCGTCATCATGGGGCTTGCGGGCATGATAGATCACATCAACCCCCAGCGCGCGCAGCATATCCGCCAGTACGCGCCCGATCCGGCCATAGCCGAGAATACCCGCACGGCAACCGGTCAGCGCCTGACCGAGCCGCGGTTTCTGTCCGTTCGACCAACCGCCCGAGCGAAGCAACCGCTCGCCCTCACCGATCCGCCGCCGCACCGAGATAGCGAGACCCAGCGCCAGTTCGGCCACCGCTTCCGACAGCACGTCGGGCGTGGTCGTCACATGGATGCCGCGCGCGGCCGCCGCATCCAGATCGACCGCATCGGTGCCGACGCCATTGACCGCGATCAGACGCAGGTCGGGAAATTCGGCGATCTCCTCGCCGGAGAGGCCGCGCGCGCCGCTGGTCAGCACGATCTCGATGCCCTCGCGCGCTGTGGCATCGCGGGTGACCGAATGCTCGGCACAGAACGCTTCCATCATGTCGGCGGGCTTCAGTTCGATCAGCGCGAGGATCGACGGGGTGGCTTTGGCATCATCACTCATGAGATCTGCCCCAGGAAGTTGCGCAGACGCTCCGACTTCGGATTGCCGAAGAACTCTGCCGGCGGCCCCTCTTCGATGATCGCGCCCTGCTCCATGAAGATCACACGATCGGCGACGGCACGGGCGAAATCCATCTCGTGGGTGACGCAGAGCATCGTCATGCCTTCACGGGCGAGGTCGATCATCGTGTCGAGCACCTCCTTGACCATCTCGGGGTCGAGCGCCGAGGTCGGCTCGTCGAACAGCATGATCCGCGGCTCCATGCAGAGCGCCCGCGCAATCGCGACCCGCTGCTGCTGACCGCCCGAAAGCTGGGCGGGAAATTTGTCCGCCTGCTCGGGAATCTTCACGCGCTCCAGATACTTGCGCGCGGTCGCCTCCGCCCCGGCCTTGTCCGCCCGCCGCGTCTTGAGTGGCGCGAGCGTGCAGTTCTGCAGCACGGTCAGGTGGGGAAACAGGTTGAATTGCTGGAAGACCATCCCGACTTCGCGGCGCACCTTGGCGACGTTCTCGCCGCCTGCCGTCAGCTCGATCCCGTCGACGGTGATCGTGCCATCCTGAATCTCTTCGAGCTGGTTGAGCGTGCGGATCAGGGTCGACTTGCCGGAGCCGGACGGACCGCAGATCACGATCCGCTCGCCTTGTTCGACCGTCAGATCGATCGACTTCAGCGCCTGAAACGCACCGAAGAACTTGGTGACGCCGCGCATCTCGACGGCGGGCTGCTGTGCTTGTGTCATGGGATGCCTTGTAGGGTGACCCGGCGCAGCGCGGGGCTGCGCCGGATGTGGGGTGAGATCAGTTCGAGGCCGATTTCGGCGTCGCGGCTTCCTCGGCCGATCCGTTGCGGACGAAATCGGGGATGTCCGTCGCCAGCCACTGCTGCGAGATCTTGTCCATCGTGCCGTCTTTCATTGCGGAGCCGACGAACGCGTTGATCTTGGCCAAAAGCTTGTCTGCGCCCGGCTCGACCGCGATGCCCTGGACCTGGCTCGAAAGCGGGAACTTCTCGTCAAAGCGACCCGGCGCAGCCTTCGCGATCTGCGCGGCCACGACGTTGGACACACCGATCAGCGGCACCTGCCCCGAGAGGAGTGCCTGCACTGCGGCCGCGTCGTCGTCGAAGCGGCGGATCGTGGTGTCGTCGGGGGCGACCTTGGTCACGCCCGCGTCCTGCGTCGAGGCACGCACGACGCCGACAGATTCACCAGACAGATCAGCCGGCTTCGAGACCTTTTCCTCTTTCTTGCCGTAGACCATGATCTCGATCCCGGCATAGGGGCGCGAGAAATCGACCCGCTTGGCGCGCTCTGGCGTGATGCCCAACGAGGCGACCAGCACATCGACCTGACCTGAGAGCAGGTAGGGGATACGGTTCGGGCCGGTCACCGGCACGATCTCGATCTTGGTGCCCAGGTAGTCGGCGAGCGCCTTGGCGGTATCCGCGTCATAGCCTTCGGGCTTGCCGCTGGTGCCCATCAGACCGAAGGGCGGGAAATCGACGAGCATGCCGACCTTGAGCACGCCGGCCTTCTCGACCTGATCGAGCGTGGTGGCTTGCGCGTGGCCTGCCATCAATGCGCCGACCGTCAGGGCCGCCGTTGCGACTGTCTTGAGAAACTTCATGTTTTACTCCTCCTAAACCTGAAGCGGGTGAAAAATCAGCGGGTGAATGCGAGGCGCATCAGCCCTTCCAGCCGGCGCGCATAAAGCGACAGCGGCCAGCAGATGATGAAGTAGATCGCGGCCACCAGCCCGAAGACCACGAAGGGGTCGAAGGTCGCGTTGTTGACGATCTGACCGGCGCGCGTCAGCTCGGTGAAGCCGATGATCGAGGTCAGCGAGGTGCCCTTGATCAGCTGCACAAGGAAGCCGACGGTCGGGGCTACGGCGATCCGCGCCGCCTGCGGCAGAACCACATGCTGCATCCGGTCGCGATAGCTCAGCGAAAGCGCAGTCGCGGCCTCGGTCTGCCCCGACGGCACCGCGTCGATCGAGCCGCGCCAGATCTCGCCCAGATAGGCGCTGGCATGGAAGGTCAGCGCGATCGCCGCCGCCAGCAGCGGGTTGATCGGCAGGTTCAGCACGGTCAGCCCGAAATAGAACAGGAACAGCTGCATCAGGAGCGGGGTGCCCTGGAAGATCCGGATGAACCCGGCGCTGATCCGGCGTAGAGCCTTCGAGCCCGAGCTGCGCGCGAGTGCCACGAACAGCCCGCCGATTGCGCCGCCGATGAAGGCGATGACCGACAGCAGAAGCGTCCAGCGCACGGCCTCGATGATGAACAGGATGTCGGAGGGACCGAATTGGCGGATCATGTCAGCGGCTCGCAGGATAGTTGAAAATGGCGTTCTGGACGAGTTTGAAGAGGCCCGAGAACAGCAGCGAGAGAACGAGGTAGAACGCGGTCACGACGAGGTAGATCTCGAAGCTGGCGAAGGTCTTGGCGTTCAAATCCGCCCCTACCGAGGCCAGATCGTTCGCCGAGATCGTCGAGACGACCGACGAGGTCAGCATCAGGTAGATGAACTGGCTCGTCATCGCCGGATAGACGTTGCGCAGCGCCGGCTTCAGGATCACGTAGCGGAAAATCTGGATCGGCCCGAGACCCAGCGCGCGCCCTGCCTCGATCTGGCCATGGGGCACGGATTCGATCCCGGCGCGGGTGATTTCGGTCCCGTACGCGCCGACATTGATCACCAGAGCGATCAGCGCCGCGACATTCGGATCGAGCGAAATCCCGATCGCGGGCAGCCCGAAATACAGAAAGAAGATCTGCACGAGGAAGGGCGTGTTGCGGATGATCTCGACATAGGCGCCGACGATCGCGTGCAGCACCTTCGAATGCGAGGTGCGCGCAGCAGCCCCGAGAACCGACACGATCAGTCCCAGAAGCATCGCCGCGAAAGACAGGCGGATGGTCAGCCATGCGCCGTAAAGCAGCAGGTCCAGATTCTCGAATACGGGCGTGAAGTTGAAGTGATACACGTCGCCTCCCTGCGTGTAACCACATGCCCTCGCGCTCCTCAACGGTCGGCCATGCCAATTTAGATCGATCTAATTAGAACGATCTAAATTCCGAGTCGCAAATCACGGATGCGTGAGTGGAAGACGTCGGGGTAAGTTGGGATCAGTCGGCGGGACCGGTGGTGTCGCGCACCCGCAGGCGCGGCGTCACGATCTCGGTTTTCCGCTCTGCGCCCGGATCTGCGATTCGCCGCAGCAGCAGGCGCGCCGAAGCCGCGCCGATCTGGCGCGGGAAGACCTGCACCGTGGTCAGGCGCGGCGGCGCACCGAGATCGATGAAGGACAGGTTGTCGTGGCCCACCACCGAAAGATCGCGGCCGGGCATCAGCCCCAGATCGAACAGTCCCCGCAGCAGGCCCGAGGCGAGGATGTCGTTGAAGCAGATCGCTGCGGTCGGGCGTGGCTCGAGCGCCATCAGCATCGCGGCCGATTGCGGCGAGCCATCCCATGCGAGCGGCACGTCGATCACCCCAGCATTGATGAGCTCCTGAGTCCGCATCTCCTCCTCGAAGGCCGCGAGACGTTCATCCCGCGTGGAAACCTCCCCCGCGAGCGCGACGAAGGATATCCGTCGATGGCCGAGATCGCGCAAATGCCGAACGCTCAGCCGCACCGCGAGGCCGTGATCGGAGCCTGCGAAATCGCTGAGATCGCGGCCCACGTGGCGCATCGCCTGCACCAGCGGCACGCCAGCCGCGACCAGCTTCTCTATTGTATCCGGCTCGGTCCCTTCGGCGGGAAACAGGATGATCCCCTCCGCGTCATGCTCGCGCAACCGGCGGAGCAGACCCGATTGCCGTTCCGGATCGTCCCGCGAACTGGCGAGCATGACTTGATAGCCCTGCTCGTCCAGTTCGGCCTCGATCCCCTCGACGAATTCCGAGAAGAAGCTGTTCACGAGGTTCGGAATGATCACGCCGATAGTGCGGCTTTTCTGACCGCGCAGACGTGCCGCGCCGCTATTGGGCACGTAGTCGAGCTCGGCGATGACCTTCTCGACCTTCTCGCGCGTCTTTGCCGCCACGAGGTCCGAGCCGCGAATGACGAGCGAGGCCGTCGCGCGGGACACGCCCGCCGCCCGCGCCACATCCATCAATGTCGTACGCTTCACCGCCATAATCGCGGAGTAACGACAGGAAGGCGCTCGCGCAAGCACGACACCTCTGTCACGCGACTAGCTGCGCTCATTGGGAAACGGCCGCCCCGTCTGGGGAGACCGTGTCAACGCGCGTACGAGAGCTTAGCGGTAGTGCTTCTGCGTCATGTCGAAAGCGCCGCGTTTCAGATCCATCTTGAAGAACTTGTGGTCACGCTTGAGGCGCTTCACCGCCTCTCGCCCGAAACACAGCAGATCGTCAACGAACAGATCGAAGGGCTGCATCGCCTCGATGATGCGCGGCTCGATCCGGTAGTCCAGCTCGCCCGCATCGTCGGAGCGCGCGTGGGCCTGCGCCAGCGCCTGCCCGCAGGCATGGGCATAGTCACGCCAGCTGTCCTTCGACAGATCGTCGAGGTCGATATCGTCGCGGAACGGCGCACGTTCGCGCGACATGAAGCTCATATCGTCGATCTCCACGCTGCCGTAAAAGACATCGCCATGCGCCAGATGCACCCGCTGGCCATGCGCGATCCGGTCGCCCTTTTCACCGGCGACAAAATCGTTCTCCGGGACCAGACCTTCGAGCGCGGACTGCCGGGCACGCTTGAACTCGATGATCAGATCGTCGCTGGCATTCTTGCTCGGACCTTCGATCAGGCAATAGTAGCGCGGCAGCCCCAGCGAGGCCGTTCCCTGCCCATGGCGGATGCACATATCCTTCACCTTCAGCTGCCCGGCGCGCCCACCGGGATCGATCCCGTTCTGCTTGGCCACGTCGTTGATGTAACCCTGAAACTCCGAAATCCGACTGGAGATCGGCGTCAGTTCGTCATTCGCCCGGAAGCCCCGCCCGGTCTCGTTGAGATAGCGATCCCAGAGCCATTCCTTCCGACTATTGCGCGCCTTCTTGAACATCCGCCGGATCACCTTCGGACTGTTATCGGGGCGCATCTGCTGGCTCGCCTCCTTGTCGTGGCGGGCATAGAATTCCATCCCGTCACGATAGCCTTCGACGAATTTGCGCACGATCTTCTCACGGTGCTTCTTCTTCTGGTCTCCCTCTTCCTTGGCGGCGATCAGAAAGCCCGTGATGCCGCGCTTCAGATCCCAGGTGAAGGGCCCGTAGAGCACGTCGTCGAAATCGTTCACGCCGAAGATCGGTACGTTATCGGCATTGGGCATGATCCCGAAATTCTCCGGATGGACATCCCCGAGCGCGAGCACCGTCGGCATCCGCTCATCCTCGCCCAGCATGTCGCGGTGAAACAGCAGCGAGGTGCCGCGGAAGAAGGAGAACAGCGAATCCGCCAGTTCCTCGAATTTCTCGCTCGCGCCCTCGGCCTTCTCGTCGATGCGCACCGCGTGGTCCTCGATGATCGTCGAGCGCACATGCAGGCGACGCGCAAGCCCGGTCAGATCGCCCGGACGCATCACGCAGGGGTATTTCACATAGGCCTCGGCGAGCTCGCGATAGGCCTCGACGCGGCTCTGGAGCTGTTGGACGGGCGCAACCCCGGTGGCCTTGCGCGACCGTTTCTGGCTCGACGCTTTCGAATTGGAAGATTTCGGCTTGTTATTGCCTTCCGCCATGGGGCTGCTCCTTTTCGGGGTTCGCTCTCCTAACGGGAGGACGGGCGAAGGCGTTCCAAAAAACCGGCGTGAGCCCCAAGGCTCAGGGCGTGTATTCTCCGCAGAGCGACCGGGAGAGGCGCGCCGCCCGCGTCTGCGGGTCGTCGAGCGAAAGGACATGGGAGAGCTTTGTATAGGCCGACTCCGGCGTCATGTCGCGCCCGTCGATCACCCCGTGATCGCGCAGGACCGCCCCCGCCGCATAGGTGCCAAGCGCCATCCCTCCCTCGGGACATTGGCTGACCCCGATGACCGGGGCCGAGCGGGCCTGCGCCGTGGCAAGCGCCGCGCGCAGGCCGGGCGTGTCGGGCGCAGTCCCCGAGCCGTAGCAGCGCAGCACCAGACCGTCACAGGTCTTGGCTGCATGGTCGAGCAGGCTCTCCTCCGCCCCCGGCGCAACGGCCAGAACGGCGATCCGCGCGGGCCTGACCGGATGACGGATCAGGCGCGGCCCCGGCTGGCAGGGCAGGATGTCGGAAGGATCGGCGGCGAAGGCATCGAAAGCGCGCGAGTGGCTTTTGCGGACCCGCGCGCCGTGCAACAGGCGTCCGGCGAATTGCACCCATATGCCTGGCGTAGCTGTCCGCGCCGCCGCAATCGCGTCGCGCAGATTGCGCGCGCCGTCATTGCCCTCGACCGAAAGCGGCAGCATCGAGCCGGTCACGATCACCGGCTTGCCCAGCCCTTCGAGCGCGAAGCATAAAGCCCCCGCCGTATAGGCGAGCGTATCGGTGCCGTGGGTCACGATCACCCCGTCGCAACGGTCGTGATGCGCGGCGATGGTCTCGGCGATCCGATCCCAATCGGCGGGTGTGGCATTGGCGCTGTCGATCAGCGGATCGAGACGTAGGGTCTCAACCTCGCGCCCCTCGGGCAGGGTCGCGAGGAAATCCTCGACCACGCCCTGCTGCGGTACGAAACCCGCATCAGAGGCGACCATGCCGATCGTCCCGCCCGTATGGATCAGAAGCAGCGCCATGCCGCGTCCCTCAGTTCCGCGACAGGACGCTGGAAGGCCGTGCGCGGGCCAGAGAGACGGTCAGCGCCGCAACGATCAGCGCCTTGATCAGATCGCCGGGGATGAAGACGACCATTAGCGAGGTGCTTTCGATCAGGCTCTTGCCGAGCGCAAGCGACAGCCCGACGATTCCCATCGCGTAGGACAACACGATCCCACCAAGGATCGAGCCCACGAAGACCGATGCGCCCAGCGGAACCGAGCGCCATTTCTCGACGACGAAGCCGGTCAGCCACGCGGCCAGCGGCCAGCTGAACAGGAACCCGCCCGTCGGACCGAAGAAGACGCCGAGGCCCCCACGACCGCCGGCCAGCAGCGGCAGACCAACGGCCACCAGCAGCAGGAACAGCAGGACCGCCAGAGCACCACGCTTCGAGCCCAGAACGGCGCCGGCCAGCATGATCCCAAGGCTCTGCGCCGTGATCGGCACACCGAAGCCCAGCGTGATCTTCGGGATCAGCGCGAGTACCGCGATCAGGGCCGCAAACAGCGCGATCAGCGCGACATTCTTTTCCATCTCAAGTCTCCCTCTCGGATGTGAGCCCTCCCCGGGCCCGTAGCGCATCGCCGACATGGTCGGCATCGTCAAGCGCAAGAAGCGTGAAGGGCAGCACCAGCCGCCAGCTCGGTCGCCGCGTGGCCCGGGCGCGCCAGCTCTCGGTCAGGCGCGCACCCTTGTTGGTCAGCACCGGCACCATGCGGATCACCAAAGCGATCGCGATCTCCAGCGCGGCGGTCGACAGCCCGAAGCGGCGCAACGGTGTCGTCAGCCAGCGCACGACCGCGATCATATCACTGAGCCGCGTCGTCATCGACACGAGGTTCGCCAGCGCCACCGCCGAGATCATCCGCATCACGATCAACGCGCCTTCCGCGATCTCGCCGATCACCATCTGCCAAATCGCGACGATGACGATAAACGGCCAGAGCAGTTTCAGCGCCGACAGGCCCGCGCGCAAGAAGGCGCGACCGGGCAAGGCATAGGCGATCAGGATCGCCGTGACGACGCCCGAGAGGATCAGCGGGCTTTCGATATAGAACAGACCCACGGTCGCGAGGCAGAGCGCTGCGAGTTTCAAACCCGCAGGCCAGTCATGGGCGGCGGTCTTAACGGGAGAGCTGAGCGATATCATCGGCCTCTCCCGCGCGGGTCATCTCTTCGACATAGGCGGGCAGCACCTCGCGCGCCGCGCCATGCATTCGCAGCCGCCCTTGGTCGAGCCAGAGGATTTCGTCGTAATGCTCCAACTCGCGCGGGTCGTGGGTCACCTGCACCAGCGTCCCGCGATAGAGCGTCAGCGCGCGACCCAGCTGCGCCTTGGTCGGGATGTCGAGACCGGAGAAGGGCTCGTCCAAGATCAGCAGGTTCGGGGCCATCGCGCTCACCGCCATCAGGCATAGAAGCTGCTTCTGGCCCTGGCTGAGCGTCGTGACATAGGCATCGCGCCACGCCGCCTTGCCGAACTGCGCGAGTGTCTCTTCCGCCGCAGCCTCGGCTTCGGTTTTCCTCATCCCCTGCTGGCGCAGCCCGAAGGAAATCTCCTCGATCACGGTGGGGAAGATGATCTGATGATCGGGGTTCTGGAACAGGATGCCGACCTCGCGCAGCGCGGCCTTGCGGTCGGCGGCCAGATCGTGGCCATTGATCCGCAGGCTGCCCCGGCTCGGCGCAATCAGCCCCGCCATCAGCCGCGAGAGGGTAGATTTGCCCGATCCGTTGCGCCCTACCACGCCGATGCGGCGGGCACGGGTCTCAAGCGAAATCCCCTCCAGCACCGGGCGACCGTCGAGATCGTGGCCCAGATCGGAAATCGCGATATGGCTCGCAGAAGTAAGGGTCGCGCCGTCAGACATGCGCCGGGTCATATACGCAGTCGCGCCGCGTTTCCAGACGCCCTGCGCATAGCGAAAGGCGCGCGAGGTTTCCCCCCGCGCGCCTCTCTGTCTCAAGTGTCCCTCAGTTTACCGAGGCTCGGTCCGAAGACCCTTCCAGATCGCCCAGCACATCACCAGCAGAACCAGCGTGAAGGGAAGACCGGTCGAGATCACCATCGCCTGTAGCGCGCTCAGACCGCCGCCGATCAACAGCACGATCGCGACCGCGCCCTCGAAGGTGGCCCAGAACACACGCTGCGGCACCGGAGCGTCGACCTTGCCGCCTGCCGTGATCGTGTCGATCACGAGCGAGCCGGAGTCCGACGAGGTCACGAAGAACACGATCACCAGGATGATCGCGATGACCGAGGTGATCGAGGTCAGCGGGAGGCCCTCCAGCATCGCGAACAGCGACAGCGGCGGGTTGTAGCTATCGATGACCTGCGCCTTCACCGGCGAGCCTGCCGGGTCCGAGATAACCTGGTCGATCGCGACGCCACCGAAGACCGCCATCCACAGCACGCAGACGAGCGAGGGGATCAGCAGCACGCAGATGATGAACTCGCGCACGGTACGGCCACGCGACACCCGGGCGATGAACATACCGACGAAGGGCGACCAGGAAATCCACCACGCCCAGTAGAACGCGGTCCAACCGTCGCGATAGCTGTCATCCGTGCGCCCGATCGGGTTCGACAGCGGAATGATGTCCTTGGCATAGGCCAGAAGACCCTGACCGAAATCGGTGAAGATCATCAGGGTCGGACCCGCGAAGAGAACGAAGAGCAGCAGCAGCGCCGCGATGCCCATGTTGATCTCCGAGAGCAGCTTCACGCCGCCGTCGAGGCCGCGCAGCACCGAGAACAACGCAACGCCGGTGATGATGGTGATCAGAATGATCTGCACCGTCGTGTTGATCGGAACGCCGAAGACGTGATTGAGACCCGCATTCGCCTGCTGCGCGCCGAAACCGAGCGAGGTCGCAAGACCGAACAGTGTCGCAAACACCGCGATGATGTCGATGATGTGGCCGGTCCAGCCCCAGACCTTCTCACCGAAGATCGGATAGAAAGCCGAGCGGATCGTCAGCGGCAGCCCCTTGTTATAGGAGAACAGCGCCAGCGCGAGCGCCACGACCGCGTAGATCGCCCAAGGGTGCAGACCCCAGTGATAGATCGTCGCGGCGAGGCCCATTTCCTTGGCCCGGGCGACATTCTCCGGGATCAGGTTGCCATCCGCATCGAAGGGCGAAGGTGTGCCCAACGGCTGCGATACCGCCATGTGATAGACCGGCTCGAGCACGCCGAAGAACATCAGACCGATGCCCATACCGGCCGCGAAGAGCATCGCGAACCAGCCCATATAGGTGAAGTCCGGCTCGGCATCCGTGCCCCCCAGACGCACCGCGCCATAGGGCGAGACGATCAGGGCGAGACAGAAGATGACGAAGATGTTCGCGGCGCTCATGAAGAACCAGTCGAAAGTCGAGGTCAGCCACGGGCGCATTGCGCCGAAGATCTCGCTCGCCTGTTCGGGCAGGGCTAGCGCATAGAAGACGAAGGCCACGATCGTCAGCGCCGAGATCATGAAAACCGGGTTGTGAATGTCGAAACCGAAGGGCCCGACTTGGCCTTCCAGATTGTCCTGACCGATTTCGTAATCGGTTTCGATGAGTTGTGTGTCCCCTTCGGGGGCAGGGATACCCTGAACTTCTTCAGGTTCGGCCATATGCCGTCCTCCTGTCCTTATTGGTTATGTTGGTCCGCTTATCCGCGTACGAGGAAGACCGACGCATCGCTGTGCGCGGCCAGATGTCCCCCATGCGAGGCAAAGAGATAGTTGGCCGCGTTGGGCACGTGCGTGGCCATCACGACGAGATCGGCCTCGAGATCGTCGGCCACCTTCAGCAACGTCTTGTCGAGATCCACGGCAGGATCGGGCACGACGACCGCCTTCCCCGAGGCCTTGTGCCCGAATTCGTTGGCATGACTATCCGCGAAAGCGTCCAGCTTCGCGGCATATTCCTTGGCATTATGGCCGAATTCGCTCGGCTCCTGGCTCGTAACACCTATGAAAACGACTTCCGCGTCGTGTTTCGCTGCGATTTCCGAAGCGACTCTCAACGTCTTGTCCATCTTCTCGACGTGACGCAGGTCGACCGGAACCATGATTTTCTCAAACATCTCGATCCGTCCCTCAGTCTTGAAGCGCAGCACCCTATTGCAGGATGCAACGATATCCAACCAACCCAGTGTGTCACAATCGGTTCCGGAAATCGTGAATAAATATTAAAGAAATGACATGCCGTTATCGGGTGCGGCGCGCGACGGCCCCAATTTCGCGCCAAACCGCCATACGCGGATGTACCATGTCCAATCACCTCAGACCGGAGAGGGCGAGACGTTTTCACCGCCGATATGGAACAGGATTTCAGCGGCACCAATACCGTGATCGCGGTCGAGGCGCCTCGACATCACCCACGCAACGGGCGTTCATTCCGGCGAAACATGCGGCCCGTCTCTCGGCTTTGGAGGACACGTATCCGGCGGACTATCCGTCACTCGCGGGCGTCCTCTCCGCCTGCCCCGCCAGGAGCCAAGAGCTACAAATGCAAAACGCCCCGGCCTTTCGGTCGGGGCGCTTCGTTACTCAGATGAACCGGTCGGTTCAGCCACGCTCTTCGACGATTTCGACGAGGTGCGGGATCTTCGCGACCATACCGCGCACGGCCGGGGTATCTTCCAGCTCACGGGTACGGTTCATCTTGTCCAGACCCAGGCCTTTCAGCGTGGCACGCTGGATGGCGGGGCGACGGATCGGCGAACCGATCTGCTTGACGACGATGGTAGCCATTGATCGCTCTCCTTACGCTTCCGTGGCTTCGGCAGGTGCCTCGGCCTCGGGCTTCTTGAGGATGTCGGCCACTTTCTTGCCGCGGCGCGCAGCCACCTGACGGGGGCTTGCTTCGCGGGTCAGACCGTTCAGCGTGGCACGGATCATGTTGTAGGGGTTCTGGGTGCCGGTCGATTTCGACACGACGTCCTTCACGCCCAGCATCTCGAACACGGCACGCATCGGACCACCGGCGATGATCCCGGTACCTTCCGGTGCGGTGCGCATCACGACCTTACCAGCGCCGTGACGGCCCTCGATGTCGTGGTGCAGCGTGCGGCCATCGCGCAGCGGGACGCGGATCAGGTTGCGCTTCGCTTGCTCGGTGGCTTTGCGGATCGCTTCCGGAACCTCTTTGGCCTTGCCTTTGCCGAAGCCGACACGGCCACGCTGGTCGCCGACGACCACGAGGGCTGCGAAGCCAAAGCGCTTACCACCCTTCACGGTTTTCGACACGCGGTTGATCGCGACGAGGCGATCGGCGAATTCCGGGTTTTCGTCGCGGTCGTCGCGGCGGCCCCGGCGGTTGTCACGTTCTGCCATGAGGCATTCCTTCTCGTGATGGCGTGGTCTCACGCCGTTTGTCTCAATCCAGGTGCCCCGCCCCGAAGGGCGCGGCCCGGATCATCGGGGGGACGCGAACGTCCCCCACCAGTCTTAGAACTTCAGACCGCCTTCGCGGGCTGCGTCGGCGAGCGCCTTGATCTTCCCGTGGAACAGGAAGCCACCGCGGTCGAAGTAGCAGGTTTCGACACCGGCCTTCTTCGCACGCTCGGCGATCGCGGCGCCAACCTTGGCAGCCGCTTCGACGTTGTTCTTGCCGACCACGCCGAGATCCTTCTCGAGCGTGGAAGCGGCGGCCAGAGTGCGACCGTTGACGTCGTCGATCAGCTGAACGCTGATGTTTTTCGACGAACGATGCACCGAAAGACGGGCGCGACCAGCGGCCATCTTGCGAAGCTTGTTCCGGACGCGCAGGCGGCGCTTGAGGAACAGATCCCGTTTGCTGTTTGCCATTTTCGCGTTCCTTACTTCTTCTTACCTTCTTTGCGGAAGATATACTCGCCCTTGTAGCGGATGCCCTTGCCCTTATAGGGCTCGGGAGCACGCCATTCGCGGATATTTGCCGCGACTTGGCCCACCTGCTGCTGGTCGGAACCTTCCACAACGATCTCGGTCTGCTTCGGAGCGGTGACAGTCACGCCCTCCGGAACCTCGAAGTTGACTTCGTGCGAATAACCGAGCGACAGCTTCAGGACGTTGCCCTGCATCTGCGCACGATAACCAACACCCTGGATCTCCAGCTCCTTCTTGAAGCCTTCGGTCACGCCCTGCACGAGGTTCGCGACCTGCGAGCGGGTCATGCCCCACTGCTGGCGCGCGCGCTTCGAGAGGCCACGCGGGGTGATGGTGACGAGGTTGTCCTCGACCTTGAGGGTCACATCGTCGGTCGCGGTGAAGGAACGGGTGCCTTTCGGCCCCTTCACTTCGATGGTCTGGCCCGACAGCTGCGCCGAAACGCCGCTGGGAAGCTCGACCGGTTTCTTACCAATACGAGACATTGAGCCCTCCTTAGAATACGGTGCAGAGCACTTCGCCGCCGACATTGGCGGAGCGTGCGTTTGCATCCGACATCACGCCCTTCGAGGTCGAGACGATCGAGACGCCGAGGCCCTGACGGACCGACGGGACGTCTTTCGCGGCCATGTACACGCGACGACCGGGGGTCGAGACGCGCTGCAGCTCGCGGATGACCGGGGTGCCCTCGTAGTACTTGAGGCTGATTTCCAGCTCCGGATGGCCGGCAGCAGACGTCGTCTGCTCGTAACCACGGATGTAGCCTTCGTCAGCCAGCACGTCGAGAACCCAAGCGCGGAGCTTGGAGGCCGGGGTGCGGACGGTGGATTTGCCACGCAGTTGTGCGTTGCGGATGCGGGTCAGCATATCGCCGAGAGGATCGTTCACAGACATGTCGCCCTCCTTACCAGCTCGACTTCACCATGCCGGGGATCTGACCGTAGGAGGCCAGGTCACGCAGCATGATCCGCGAGAGTTTGAGCTTACGGTAGTAAGCGTGGGGACGACCCGTGAGCTGGCAACGATTGTGCAGCCGGACCGCCGACGAGTTGCGCGGGAGTTCCGCGAGTTTCAGCGACGCCTTGAAGCGCTCTTCCATCGGGCGCTCCTGGTCGTTGATGATTTCCTTGAGCGCGGCCCGCTTGTCAGCGTACTTGTTCACAAGACGCTGGCGCTTCGCTTCGCGCGCAACCATGGATTTCTTAGCCATAAGTTTCGTTCCTCCGCGATCAGGCGTTGAAAGGCATGTTGAAATGCTTCAACAGCGCCTTCGCTTCGGCATCCACGTCAGACGTGGTCACCATGATGATGTCCATACCCAGAACCTCATCGACCTTATCGAAGTCGATTTCCGGGAACACGATGTGTTCCTTGAGGCCCATTGCGAAGTTGCCACGACCGTCGAAGGCCGGCTTCACGCCGCGGAAGTCGCGAACGCGCGGCAGGGCAACGTTGATCAGGCGATCGAGGAATTCGTACATCCGGTCACCGCGCAGGGTCACTTTCGCGCCCAGCGGCATTTCTTCACGGACGCGGAAGCCTGCGATCGACTTCTTCGCCTTGGTCATCACGGCCTTCTGACCAGCGATGAGCGAGAGCTCTTCGGCGGCCTGCTTGACCTTCTTGGTGTCTTTCACGGCTTCGCCGACGCCCATGTTCAGCACGATCTTTTCGAGCCGCGGGATCATCATGTCGTTCTTGTAGCCGAACTCTTCTTTCAGCGCGGCTTTGATCGAGTCGCGGTAAAGAGCGCGAAGACGCGGAGTGTAGGTAGCTTGATCGAGCATCAGATCGCATCCCCCGTGGTCTTGGCGTAACGCACCTTCTTGCCGTCTTCCTCGCGGAAGCCGACGCGGGTGGCTTTGCCGTTTGCGTCCATCAGAGCCAGGTTCGACAGGTCGATCGGCATCGCCTTGGGCTGGCGACCGCCCTGGTTGGACTGGGTCTGACGCTGGTGGCGGATCGCAACGTTCACGCCGTCGACGACAGCTTTGCCGGCTTTCGGGTCAACAGAGGTGATCTCACCCTGCTTGCCCTTGTCCTTGCCAGCGAGAACGACGACCTTGTCGCCTTTGCGGAGCTTAGCAGCCATTACAGCACCTCCGGAGCAAGCGAGATGATCTTCATGAAGTTCTTCGCACGCAGCTCACGCACAACCGGCCCGAAGATACGGGTGCCGACCGGCTCGCCCGCGTTGTTCAGGATGACGGCGGCGTTGCGGTCGAAACGGATGGCGGTGCCATCGTCGCGACGAACTTCTTTGGCGGTGCGCACGACGACGGCCTTGCGGACGTCACCTTTCTTCACGCGGCCGCGCGGGATCGCTTCCTTGACCGACACCACAATGATGTCGCCCACGGATGCGTAACGGCGGTGCGAGCCGCCGAGGACCTTGATGCACTGAACCCGGCGAGCGCCGGAGTTGTCAGCAACATCCAGATTGGTCTGCATCTGGATCATGGGGTTACTCCCGACCTTTGGGGACGCCTATGCAGTAAGGGCCCCAGGGTTTCGAATACTGGCGAAATGGCCGCGGCTTACGCCGTGACCACAACCCGCCAGCGCTTGGTCTTCGAGATCGGCGCGCACTCTTCGATGCGAACAATGTCACCGGTCTTGAACTGGTTTTCCGCGTCGTGGGCGCGGTATTTCTTGGACTTCCGGATCGTTTTCTTGAGAACCGGATGCGTGAAGCGGCGCTCGACCGAAACGGTGATGGTCTGGTCGTTCTTGTCCGACGTCACGGTACCTTGCAGGATGCGTTTGGGCATAGGAAGCTCTCCTTACTTCGCGGCTTCAGCGGCTTTTTGGTTCAGCACGGTCTTGATCCGTGCGACGTCCCGACGAACGGTACGCATGCGCGCGGTGTTCTCGAGCTGGTTCGTGGCCTGCTGAAAGCGGAGGTTGAAGGCTTCTTTCTTCAGCGAGACGAGCTGGTCACGCAGCTCATCAGGCGTCTTCGCCTTGAGTTCTTGGGCGTTCATCCCGGGTCCTTTCTTGGCATCAGAGGGCCCCTCGCGGGTGACCCTACTTCTGATGGGTTATGTCGGTCCTGATTTCAGGAACTTGGGGCCAATATCAGAGCGAATCGAATATGGCAAGGATTGTTTGGCCTCCGGCCCGCTTTCGCGTAACAGGGGGTAAATCCACGCCCAGTTGCGAGAGCCCCCAATGCCCGAGTCCAAATCCCAGATCGAGTCCCTTTTCGTCACCCGCCTCTACCGCGCCTCCTTATCCGAATTCGGCCCCAAGGTCGATACGAACGAGCTGGAGGCCTCGTGCTACGCCATCGCCGAGGATGACGAAGCCGGTCAGGACTGGTGCGAGGAGAACGGCTATCCGGGCTATACCTCCTACGCTTCGCTCACCGACCTGCCCTGGCGCTTCCCGATCTTCGCGGACATGGTGAAGGCGCTCGACAAGCACGTTGCGGCCTTTGCCAAAAATCTCGAATTCGATCTGGGTGAGGGTAAGTTGGTGCTGGAAGACCTCTGGATCAACATCCTGCCCGAAGGCGGCACCCACAGCTCGCACCTGCACCCCCATTCGGTGATCTCGGGCACGACCTATGTCGCGATGCCCGACGGCGCCTCGGCGCTGAAGCTGGAAGACCCGCGCAGCGCCCGGATGATGGCGGCCCCTACCCGCCTCAAGACCGCCCGGCGCGAGCTGCAGCCCTTCATCTACATCGCCCCAGAACCGGGTGAGGTGCTGCTCTGGGAGAGCTGGCTGCGCCACGAGGTGCCGATGAACATGGCCGAAGACGAGCGGATCTCGGTCAGCTTCAATTACAAATGGGTCGACTGAGCCCGGCGCTTTGATCGCCATCATAGCCAAGCCGCATCTCACCTGATTTTCTTGCTGCGCAACCAGACACCGGGAGCGCAGCATGAAAACACTCGTCGCCTATGCCTCGACCGAGGGGCAAACCCGCAAGATCGCGCGGCACGTCGCCGACCGCATCGCGGATCTGGGTCACTCCGCGGAATTGATTTCCACCGATGAGGCCGAAGGGATGGATCTCGGCCGGTTCGACCGGATCGTCCTCGCGGCCTCGATCCATGTCGGACATTATCAGGGTCGCTTCGCGGATTTCGTCGCCGAACAACGCGATATCATCAAGAACCGCCCGAACCTCTTTCTCTCGGTCTCGCTGGCCGCCGCCGGTCATGACGCAGAGGATTGGCGCGCGCTCGATAAAATCCTGAAGGACTTCGAAGCGGCGACCGGCTGGACGCCGGATCTGACGGAACAGATCGCGGGCGCCTATCTGCCGTCGAGATACGATATCTTCCGCCGGTTCGTGATGCGCCGGATCGTGGCGAAGAAAAATCCCGATGCCGATCTCGATGCAGATATCGAATACACCGACTGGAAGGCACTGGACGCGCTGATCGACGGCTGGATTTCCGACGGCGCCTGATCTCAGCGCCAGATACGCAAAAGCCCCGCCATCTCTGGCGGGGCTTTCGTTTGTCTTCAGCAGTCAGACCGGGATTACCAGTCCTGACGCTCGACGATGCGGCAGGCCACCGGAAGCTTGGCCGCGCCAAGGCGCAGAGCCTCGCGAGCGGTCGCTTCGTTGACGCCGTCGATCTCGAACATCACGCGGCCGGGCTTGACCTTGGCGGCCCAACGGTCGACCGAACCCTTACCTTTACCCATACGGACTTCGGTGGGCTTTGCGGTGATCGGGGTATCCGGGAAGATCCGGATCCAGACACGGCCTTGACGCTTCATGTGGCGGGTGATCGCACGACGCGCAGCTTCGATCTGACGGGCGGTGACGCGCTCGGGCGCCTCTGCCTTGAGGCCGAAGTGACCGAAGTTCAGGTCGAAACCACCTTTGGCTTCACCATGAATCCGGCCTTTGTGCATCTTGCGGAACTTCGTCCGTTTCGGTTGCAGCATAACTATCTACTCCCTCAGCGATCGCGACGCGGGCCGCGCGGTGCCGGGCCCTCTTGGGCTTCGGCGTGCTTGCGGTCACGAGCTTGCGGATCATGTTCCATGATCTCGCCTTTGAAGATCCAGACCTTCACGCCGATGATCCCGTAGGGGGTCGACGCTTCGGACAGCGCGTAGTCGATGTCGGCACGCAGGGTGTGCAGCGGAACGCGACCTTCGCGATACCACTCGGTCCGTGCGATCTCGGCGCCGCCCAGACGGCCAGCGACGTTCACGCGGATACCAAGACCACCCATGCGCATCGCGTTCTGCACCGCGCGCTTCATGGCGCGACGGAACGAGACACGACGCTCGAGCTGCTGAGCGATCGACTCGGCAACCAGCTGCGCGTCGAGTTCCGGCTTGCGAACTTCGACGATGTTCAGGTGCAGCTCGCTGTCGGTGAAGTTCGCCAGCTTCTTGCGGAGCGCTTCGATGTCAGCGCCCTTCTTGCCGATGATGACGCCCGGACGCGCAGCGTGAATGGTCACGCGGCATTTCTTGTGCGGACGCTCGATGATGACACGGCTGACGCCGGCCTGCTTGGCTTCCTCGTGGATGAACTCGCGGATCTTGATGTCCTCGAGCAGCAGGTCGCCGTAGTCCTTGCTGTCGGCATACCAGCGGCTATCCCAGGTGCGGTTGACCTGGAGGCGCATGCCGATCGGATTAACCTTCTGACCCATTACGCTTGCTCCTCAACCTGACGCACCTTGATGGTGATTTCCGAGAACGGCTTCATGATCTTGCCGAAGCGACCACGCGCCCGCGGACGGCCACGCTTCATCACCAGGTTCTTGCCGACCCAGGCTTCCGCCACGACGAGTTCGTCCACGTCCAGGCCGTGGTTGTTCTCTGCGTTGGCGATCGCCGACTGGAGGCACTTCTTCACGTCGAGCGCGATGCGCTTCTTCGAGAAGGTCAGGTCCGAAAGGGCCTTGTCGACCTTCTTGCCACGGATCATCGCGGCGACGAGGTTCAGTTTCTGCGGCGAGGTGCGAAGCATACGGGTCTTCGCCATCGCTTCGTTCTCCGCCACGCGGCGCGGATTCTTTTCCTTACCCATGACGATTACTTCCTCTTGGCTTTTTTATCGGCCGCATGCCCGTAATAGGTGCGGGTCGGCGAATATTCACCGAACTTCTGGCCGATCATTTCCTCGGTGACGTTGACCGGGATGTGTTTCTGACCGTTGTAGACCCCAAAGGTGAGGCCGACGAATTGCGGCAGGATGGTGGAGCGACGCGACCAGATCTTGATGACGTCGCCTTTGCCCGATTCGCGAGCCTTCTCTGCTTTTTTCAGCAGGTAGGCATCAACGAAGGGGCCTTTCCAAACAGAACGAGACATATGTTAGCGACCCTTCTTCTTCGCGTGACGCGAACGCAGGATGTACTGGTCCGTCTTCTTGTTGACGCGCGTGCGCTTGCCCTTGGTGGGCTTGCCCCACGGCGTAACCGGATGACGGCCACCCGAGGTGCGGCCTTCACCACCACCGTGCGGGTGGTCGATCGGGTTCATCGCGACACCGCGGACGGTCGGACGAACACCCATGTGGCGCTTACGACCGGCTTTACCGAGGTTCTGGTTCGAGTGGTCGGCGTTCGACACGGCACCGATGGTCGCCATGCATTCCTGACGCACGAGGCGCAGTTCGCCCGACGAAAGACGCAGCTGAGCGTAGCCGCCGTCACGACCGACGAACTGGGCGTAGGTGCCCGCGGCGCGTGCGATCTGGCCACCCTTGCCGGGCTTCAGTTCGACGTTGTGGACGATGGTACCGATCGGCATGCCCGAGAACGGCATCGCGTTGCCCGGCTTGACGTCGTGACGCGAGCCCGAAACGACCTTGTCACCAACAGCGAGACGCTGGGGTGCGAGGATGTAGGCCTGCTCACCATCTTCATAGTTGATCAGCGCGATGAAGGCGGTCCGGTTCGGATCGTATTCGATCCGCTCGACGGTGCCATGAACATCGAACTTGCGACGCTTGAAATCGACGATGCGGTAGAGACGCTTCGCGCCACCACCCTTGTGCCACATCGTGATCCGCCCGGTGTTGTTCCGGCCACCCGACTTGGTCAAACCCTCAGTGAGGGCTTTGACCGGACGGCCTTTCCAAAGCTCCGAACGGTCGATCAGAACCAGCCCACGCTGGCCCGGCGTCGTCGGCTTATACGACTTGAGTGCCATGCTTTCTGTCTTCCGTTGGTTTGCGGCGAGTTGCCTCGCCTGTCTGTGTGTATAGGGCCCCGAAGGTCCCCGAATTCAAAAATCACGGGCCCCGGAACGAATCCGAGGCCGCGAGACTGGCGCGATGTAGCAGGCTTATGGGGGTGAGTCTATAGCCTTGGCCTGTTTTTACCCGCGATGGCCCAAGCAACTGGCGCTTCGCGGTCCGGGCAGGCAAAATGGCCCCGAGGCAGACGACATAACAGGAGAAAATCGATGCGTCCAACCCGAGCAATTCTGCTCGCCGCTACGCTCTGCGCGGCAGCCACCCTCGCCACCCCCACCCTCGCCGACGCTTGGCGCGGAACCTACGAGGTCGCAGGCGTGAAGGGCCAGGACATGCTGAAACTGCGCGCAGGCCCCGGCACCGGCTACAAGGTAATCCTGGGGCTTCCCAACGGCGCAATCGTCCATGTGCGCAGCTGCGAGCGCAGCGGCAATACCCGCTGGTGCAACGTCTCGCTCGACGTCGCGCGCAACCTGCGCGGCTATGTCTCCGAGAGCTACCTGCGGGAGAAGTGAGTGGTGGGCGCTGCCCGGGCTGGCCACCCGGGAGCCCCATGAGAGACAAGCCCCTAATCCAACTCCGCAAACGAAAAGGCCCCCGCGATCACGAGGGCCTTTCCAATGTCTCGGTCGTACCGGATTACAGGCCGGTGGTGACGTCGATCGTGTTGCCTTCTTCCAGCGTCACGTAGGCTTTCTTGAAGTCCGAGCGACGGCCGGGGGTGCCCCGGAAGCGCTTGGTCTTGCCCTTGGTGATGGTGGTGTTGACCGCCTTCACCTTGACGCCGAAGAGAGTCTCGACAGCTTCTTTGATCTGCGGCTTCGAAGCGTCTTTCGCCACTTCGAAAACAACAGCGCCGTTCTCCGAGGCCATGGTGGCCTTCTCGGTGATGACCGGCTTGACGATCACGTCGTAATGTTCGGGTTTCGCGCTCATTTCAGACGAGCCTCCAGAGCTTCGACACCCGCCTTCGTGAGCACGAGCGTGTCACGCTTGAGGATGTCATACACGTTGGCGCCCATCGAAGGCAGCACATCGATGCCGTCGATGTTGCGCGCGGCTTGGGCGAAGTTCTCGTTCACCTCGGCCCCGTCGATCACCAGCACCTTCTTCCAGCCGAGCTCCTTGGCGGCTTTCGCCAGCAACTTGGTCTTGGCTTCGGCGAGCTGCGCGTCCTCCAGGACGATCAGTTTGCCAGCGGCGGCTTTCGACGACAGCGCGTGCTTCAGACCCAGAGCCCGGAACTTCTTGGGCAGGTCATGAGCGTGGCTGCGCGGGGTCGGGCCCTTGTAGACACCACCCTTGCGGAAGATCGGCGCCTTGCGGGAACCGTGACGTGCGCCACCGGTGCCCTTCTGACGGTAGATCTTCTTGGTCGAGTAGCTGACCTCCGAGCGGGTGAGAACCGAGTGGGTGCCCTGCTGAGCCTTCGCGCGCTGCCAGCGCACGACGCGATGCAGGATGTCCGCACGCGGCTCGAGCCCGAAGATCTCGTCGGCGAGGTCGATCGAACCGGCCTTGCCGGCGTCGAGCTTGATCACATCGAGTTTCATTCTTTGTCTCCTTCGGGCGCTTCGCCGCCGTCTTCGCCTTTATCGGCTTCGATCGACGCTTCGGCTTCCTTCAGCGCGGCAGCTTCCTGAGCGGCCTGCTCCTCGGCGAGACGCTGAGCTTCGGCTTCGGCCTCGGCGGCAGCGGCGGCAGCGGCTTCTTCGGCAGCTTTCGCAGCGGCTTCGGCAGCCGACTTCAGCGCGGCGGGGTAGATGATGTTCTCGGAAAGCGGTTTCTTGACCGCATCCTTGACCGTCACCCAGCCACCTTTGGCGCCCGGAACCGAACCCTTGACCATGATCAGGCCACGGTCGGCATCGGTCTTGACGACCTGAAGGTTCTGGGTCGTGACACGGACGGCACCGAGGTGACCGGCCATCTTCTTGCCCTTGAACACTTTACCCGGATCCTGACACTGACCGGTCGAACCGTGCGAGCGGTGCGAGATCGACACGCCGTGCGTGGCGCGCAGACCGCCGAAGTTGTGACGCTTCATCGCACCGGCGAAACCCTTACCGATCGAGGTGCCCGCGATATCCACGAACTGACCTTCGAAATAGTGGTTCGCGGTGATTTCCTCGCCCACTTCGATCAGGTTTTCTTCAGCGACGCGGAATTCCGCGACCTTGCGCTTCGGGGCGACATTGGCTTTCGCGAAGTGACCACGCAGGGCGGCGGTCGTACGCTTGGCCTTGGCTTCACCAGCGCCGAGCTGCACGGCCGTGTAGCCGTCGGTCTCGGAAGTGCGCTGAGCCACCACCTGAAGCTTGTCGAGTTGGAGAACGGTCACAGGAACCTGCTTGCCGTCCTCAAGGAAGAGCCGGGTCATGCCCAGCTTCTTGGCGATAACACCAGTCCGCAGCATAATGCCCTCCTTACACCTTGATCTCGACGTCGACGCCCGCTGCGAGGTCGAGCTTCATCAGCGCGTCCACGGTCTGGGGGGTCGGATCGACGATGTCGAGAAGACGCTTATGCGTCCGGATTTCCCACTGGTCGCGCGACTTCTTGTCGATGTGCGGACCACGCAGAACCGTGAATTTCTCGATCTTGTTCGGGAGCGGGATGGGTCCGCGAACCTGGGCACCCGTGCGCTTCGCGGTGTTCACGATTTCCTGGGTGCTGGCGTCCAGCACGCGGTAATCGAACGCCTTGAGCCGGATGCGGATATTTTGGCCGGTCATATGTCATGCCTCTTCGCATGGCGTGAAGGTTGAGAGGCAGACGGCACCGAATGTAGCGCCTGCATCGAACCTATAAATCTTGGCAGATCAGGCGCGTCCTCTATGGCGTCACCCTGAGTCTGTCAAGAGCGAATGGCGCGCCTTTCGGCGCACCATTCAGATTCTTTCCAACTGTCGTTTTCGGGGCCCCGGAGAGGGCCCCGAAACCA
The DNA here is from genome assembly GCF_002213185.1 of Thioclava sp. JM3. NCBI lineage: Bacteria > Pseudomonadati > Pseudomonadota > Alphaproteobacteria > Rhodobacterales > Paracoccaceae > Thioclava > Thioclava sp. JM3. The sequence goes on along the minus strand of NZ_NBOB01000006.1, from coordinate 75,884 downwards.
CCGATCACTCGATGATTTTGGAGACGACGCCGGCGCCGACGGTGCGGCCGCCTTCGCGGATTGCGAAGCGCAGACCGTCTTCCATCGCGATCGGAGCGATCAGTTCGACTTCGAACTTCAGGTTGTCGCCCGGCATCACCATCTCGGTGCCCTCGGGCAACGTCACGGTGCCGGTCACGTCCGTCGTGCGGAAGTAGAACTGCGGACGGTAGTTCGCGAAGAACGGGGTGTGACGGCCACCTTCCTCTTTGGTGAGGATGTAGGCTTCAGCTTCGAACTTCGTGTGCGGCTTCACCGAACCCGGCTTGCACAGAACCTGACCACGCTCGACGCCGTCACGGTCGATGCCGCGCAGCAGCGCGCCGATGTTGTCGCCAGCTTCACCACGGTCCAGCAGCTTGCGGAACATCTCGACGCCCGTGCAGGTCGTCTTCGAGGTGTCGCGGATGCCCACGATTTCCAGTTCGTCGCCGACGTTGATCACGCCACGCTCGACGCGGCCGGTCACAACCGTACCACGGCCCGAGATCGAGAACACGTCTTCGATCGGCATCAGGAAGGGCTGGTCCACGGCGCGCTCCGGCGTCGGGATGTAGCTGTCGACAGCTTCCATCAGCGCACGGATCGAGTTCTCGCCGATTTCCGGATCACGGCCTTCCATCGCGGCCAGAGCCGAACCCTTGATGATCGGGATATCGTCGCCGGGGAAGTCGTAGGACGACAGAAGTTCACGAACTTCCATTTCCACGAGCTCGAGCAGCTCCTCGTCGTCGACCTGGTCAACCTTGTTCAGGTACACGACCATCGCCGGGATGCCGACCTGACGGCCGAGCAGGATGTGCTCGCGCGTCTGCGGCATCGGGCCGTCAGCTGCGTTCACCACCAGGATCGCGCCGTCCATCTGCGCGGCACCCGTGATCATGTTCTTCACGTAGTCGGCGTGGCCGGGGCAGTCGACGTGCGCGTAGTGACGCGACTCGGTCTCGTACTCCACGTGCGCGGTCGAGATCGTGATGCCGCGGGCTTTCTCTTCCGGCGCGCCGTCGATCTGGTCATACGCGCGGAAATCACCGAAATACTTCGTGATCGCAGCCGTCAGCGTCGTCTTGCCGTGGTCAACGTGGCCAATCGTGCCGATGTTGACGTGCGGTTTGTTACGTTCAAACTTTTCCTTTGCCATGATGGCCTCCTGTCAGTGCGTTGGGTGGGAAAGGCGCCGGGTCTCCCCGGCGCGCGTCCCTTACGCGTATTTCTTCTGAATCTCGTCCGAGATGTTCTGCGGCACGGCTTCGTAATGGCTGAAGAGCATCGTGAAGACCGCACGGCCCGAGGACATCGAACGCAGGTTGTTGATGTAGCCGAACATGTTGGCGAGCGGCACGAAGGCGTTCACGACGACCGCGTTGCCGCGGGTGTCCTGACCTTGCACCTGGCCCCGACGCGAGGTCAGGTCGCCAATGATGCCACCGGTATATTCTTCCGGGGTCACCACTTCGACTTTCATCATCGGCTCGAGCAGCTTCGCGCCAGCCTTGCGCAGACCTTCACGCATCGCGGCACGCGACGCGATTTCGAAGGCGAGCACCGAGGAGTCGACGTCGTGGAATGCACCGTCAACCAGCGCAACCTTGAAGTCGATCACCGGGAAGCCTGCCAGCGGACCGGAGTCCATGACCGACTTGATGCCCTTTTCGACGCCCGGGATGTATTCCTTCGGAACAGCACCACCAACGATGCGGCTCTCGAACGAATAACCTTCGCCCGGCTCGGTCGGCGAGATCTCGAGCTTGACGCGCGCGAACTGACCGGTACCGCCGGTCTGCTTCTTGTGCGTGTAGTCGATCTCGGTCGCGTGGCTGATCGTCTCGCGATAGGCCACCTGCGGCGCACCGATATTCGCCTCGACCTTGAACTCGCGCTTCATGCGGTCGACCAGGATGTCGAGGTGAAGTTCGCCCATGCCCTTCATGATGGTCTGGCCCGACTCGAGGTCGGTTTCGACGCGGAAGGACGGATCTTCGGCTGCCAGGCGCTGAAGGGCGAGGCCCATCTTTTCCTGGTCGGCTTTCGACTTCGGCTCCACGGCGATCTCGATCACCGGATCGGGGAAGGTCATCGTTTCGAGAACGACCTGGTTGTTCGGGTCGCACAGCGTGTCACCGGTGGTGGTCTCTTTCAGACCGGCCAGCGCGATGATGTCGCCCGCATAGGCTTCTTCGATCTCGGTCCGGTTGTTCGAGTGCATCATCATCATACGACCGATGCGCTCTTTACGACCTTTGGTCGAGTTCAGGATCGAGTCGCCCTTCTTCAGCGTGCCCGAGTAGAGGCGCGTGAAGGTGAGCGAACCCACGAAGGGGTCGTTCATGATCTTGAACGCGAGACCCGACAGGGGCTCTTCGTCCGAGGCATGACGTGCGATGTTGCGGGTTTCCGTCTCGTCGTCCGGCGAGAAGCCCATGTAGGCGGGCACGTCGAGCGGCGAGGGCAGGAAGTCGACCACGGCGTTGAGCAGCGGCTGGACACCCTTGTTCTTGAAGGCCGAACCACCGAGAACCGGAACGAAGGACAGCGACAGCGTGCCCTTGCGGATCAGGTTGCGCAGCGTCGGGATATCGGGCTCTTCGCCTTCGAGATAGGCCATCATCGCGTCGTCGTCTTGCTCGACGGCGTTCTCGATGAGGTGCGAACGCCATTCGTCCGCGGTCGCCTTCAGCTCGTCACGGATCGGCTGACGCACCCAGGCAGCGCCCAGATCTTCGCCTTTCCAGACCCACTCTTCCATGGTGACCAGGTCGACGATGCCTTCGAGTTGATCTTCGGCACCGATCGGGAAGTTCACCGGAACCGGAGTCGCACCGGTGCGGTCCTTGATCATCTTCACGCAGTTGAAGAAGTCCGCGCCGATCTTGTCCATCTTGTTGACGAAGACGAGGCGCGGAACCTTGTAGCGGTCAGCCTGACGCCACACGGTCTCGGTCTGCGGCTCAACACCGGCGTTCCCGTCGAGCAGCGCGACAGCGCCGTCGAGCACGGCCAGCGAACGCTCCACCTCGATGGTGAAGTCGACGTGGCCGGGGGTGTCGATGATGTTCATACGGAACTTGGTATCATCCGTACCTTCGGCGGTCGGATCTTCCTGCCACTGCCAGAAAGTCGTGGTAGCTGCCGAGGTGATGGTGATGCCGCGCTCGGCCTCTTGCTCCATCCAGTCCATGGTAGCAGCACCGTCGTGCACTTCGCCGATCTTGTGCGACTTGCCGGTGTAGAACAGGATGCGCTCGGTCGTCGTGGTTTTACCAGCGTCGATATGCGCCATGATCCCGAAGTTGCGATAACGCTTTAGGGGATATTCGCGAGCCATAGTGGCGTCCTTCCGTTATTACCAGCGATAATGGCTGAACGCTTTGTTCGCGTCGGCCATCTTGTGGGTGTCTTCGCGCTTCTTGACCGCGGAACCACGCGAGTTCACGGCATCGAGGAGTTCGCCGGCGAGGCGCTCTTCCATGGTGTTCTCGTTGCGGGACTTGGCGGCAGCGATGAGCCAGCGGATGGCCAGCGCTTCGCGGCGGGTCGGGCGCACCTCGACCGGAACCTGATAGGTGGCACCACCCACACGACGCGAACGCACTTCGACCGAAGGCTTCACGTTGTCGAGGGCTTCGTGGAACACCTCGATGGGCTCACGCTTGAGCTTGCCCTCAACGCGGTTGAGCGCGTTGTAGACGATTTTCTCGGCGGCGGACTTCTTACCGTCGATCATCAGGTTGTTCATGAATTTGGTCAGCACGCGATCGCCATATTTGGCGTCGGGCAGGACTTCGCGCTTCTCAGCGGCGTGACGACGAGACATCTCGAGATCTCCTTACTTCGGACGCTTCGCGCCGTATTTCGAACGGCGTTGACGACGGTCTTTAACACCTTGCGTATCGAGCACACCGCGCAGGATGTGGTAACGAACGCCCGGAAGGTCTTTCACACGGCCGCCACGAATGAGCACAACGGAGTGCTCCTGGAGGTTGTGCTTCTCGCCCGGGATGTAGGAGATGACCTCGAAGCCATTCGTCAGGCGCACCTTGGCGACCTTACGCATAGCGGAGTTCGGTTTCTTCGGCGTCGTGGTGTAGACGCGCGTGCACACGCCACGCTTTTGCGGGCATTCTTGGAGGTGCTGCGACTTAGAGCGCTTCACCTTGGGCTGCCGCGGTTTGCGGATCAGCTGTTGGATCGTCGGCATTCGGTTCCCCGTTCTGCTGTCAATACTCGCCCCGTTTCCGGAGGCGCCACTTCTCGACGCGTTTCCGCGCGGATTCGCGAAAACGCCAAATCGCATTCCTCCCCGGCCCGAGGACCGCGGCGAATGCGTTGAATTCCAGAGGATCGGGGCGAAGGCCCGGATCATGACCACTAGAAATCGGCGACCCTTCGGGCAGACTTCACCCGTCAGGTAGCGCGGCGTATAGGGGGAGTCGTCTGGGTTGTCAACTCTCGCGCCGGGCCTCGCCGCGCACTTGCGCCACAAGCCGCGCGCCCCACCCTGCGAAGAGGATTCCCCAGAGCAGCCAGGCCACCGTAAGGCTTACCAGTCCGGCGAAATAGGTGTCGGACAGAAAGTGCCGTCCGGTGCCGATCCGCTGCACGATGATGAAGACCGCGACGAAGACGCCGACTGCGCGCAGATAGAGCACGCCCCAGCGTGGCAGGTGCGCCCGCCACAGCTCTGCGCCGAGCCATATCAGCAGCCCCAGCGCAACTGCCGCCGCGACCTCGCCCGACACGAACGAGCAGTTCCGCGAGCATTGATCGGTGAAGGTGCCCGGCAGGCTGAAGTGATGCGCGCCGCCGAAGAGATCAACATTCGCAGGTCGCGCTCGCCCGGAATTCGCCTTCAGCACGCCGTTCACGACTACGATCGGACCAAGCAGATAGAGAAGGCAGATGAAGGCCCAGATCCGCGCAGGCAAACGCAGCACCGTGCGATGGCGCAACCCCGCCCATGGCCACGCCACGAGCGAGACGACGAACAGCACGATGGAGATATCCCAGATCCGCTGGCGCAGCCATTCCCAGAGCGGGTTGGTGATTACCGTGAACCCCTCCCCTGCCCGGTAGAACAGCCCGGCGGTGCCCAGATCGAGTTCCGGCACCAGGCGGAACAGCAGGAAGCCTCCGATCCACGCCGCCAGCAACAGCCGGACCGCAAAGCTCATATCAATTTTCGGAACGGACACAGCGCGCCTCCACCAGATAAGCCGCATACCCCTTATCGGCCCAAGTCCCCGTCGCGTCGAGCTGCGCCGCCGGCGAGACCGGGCCGCTGCCGCAATCGGGCGGGCTGTTGGCGATCAGAAGTAGGCGACCTTTGTAGTCCTGTGGCAAGGGCCACATCTGCTCGTAATAGCTGTCGGCCCGCACGACGGGCCTCGGTGCGTAGACGGTCACGCCCGCGCCCTGCCCCGTATAGAACAGATCGGCTAGGATTGCGCGATTGCTGGCATACACCGGAACATCGGCCTCTTTCGCGAGCGTCAGGATCTGGCGGCTCAGATCGGCCTGCCCCAACCACCGCTTCAGGAGCGGCGCGCCGTCTTTTTGCGGATAGGGTGCGAGGACGGTCAGCAGCGGGATCGACAGCGCGATCAGACCGTTGATCAGGATCGCAATCCAGCGCCAGATGTCGCGCAGAACCATCGCCGCCAGAACGGTTCCGGCGAAATAGGCGGCAACCGCCCAATTGGCATAGGCCCGGTCCAAGAGCGCCTCGAGCGTCACCGCGACCAGCGGCGGCACCGAGAGCATCGCCAGCCCGCGCTTCGCCGGGTCACCCCAGCTCGCATAGCCGATCAGCAATGCCACCATCGTCACCGGCCCGAAGACGGCGAATTGCGAGGCGACGAACTCGACCATCGAGCCGAAATTCAGCTCGGCCCCTTCGCGGACCCAGCCGACGTTATCCATCGTATGCGAGACCGTGGTCAGGCCATGGGTGAGGTTCCAGACCACGTTCGGCGCGATCACGAGCCCGAACGCCAGCGCCGCAATCACCGTATTGCGCCAGCCGATCCGCCATGCCGGCGCGACAAGTGCGGCCAGCACCAGACCGGGGATCAGGTAGATTGCGGCGTATTTCGCCATGAAGGCCAGCCCTGCCGTCAGCCCCGCGGCCAGCGCGTCCGACCAATGGCGGCTACCGCCCGCGCGGTGCAGGAACAGCAAGCTCAACGCGTAGAAGGGCGCCATCACCGTATCGGTCGAGATCAGCACCGAGCCGAGCGCGGCGAAGGGCAGCGTCACATAGATCGCAGCCGACCAGATCGCCACCCGACGCGATGCGATCCGGGCTCCCAAGGCGCCAAGTACCAGCGCCGTGATTCCGTGCAGAATGGCGCCCGGCATCCGCACCCAGAACGGCGCATCGGAGCCCGCCAGATCGGTCACCGCCCGAAGCAGCCAGCCGATCAGCGGCGGCTTGGAATAATAGCCGAAGTCGAGATGCTGGCCCCAAAGCCAGTATTGCGCCTCGTCGACGAAGAGATCTGTTTTGTTGAACGCCAGGAATACGAGCCGCAGCGCAGTGGCCGCGGCGACGACGATCAGGGTCGGGAGGAACCAGCCGTCCCGATCCGCCTCGCGATCAAGCTTCGCGCCGACGCTTGGCATAGATCAGCCACAGATTGCGCCCGTAGATGAACACCCCGAGCGACTGGCCGAGAACGAAAACCGGGTCTCTGCGATAGAGCGCATAGGTCAGCAGCATCGCACCACCCGCGACCGAGAAATACCAGAACGAAATGGGCACTACGGATTCGCCCTTGCGCTCGGAGGCAATCCACTGGACGAGAAACCGCCCGGTGAACATCAGCTGCGCAAGCAGGCCGAACAGGACCCACCACAGCTCGACTATGCTTTCCACGTGAAGCATATCCATCAGCCAGTCCATCGGCGTCACTCCTCGCGCGCCACTTCTCCGGGCTGCGCTTTCTTGCGCCGGCGGAGAAGCCACGCAACGCCCATCAGGTCGACGATGCCGACAAGACCGCGCTGCAGATTGTTGTAATTCGAGCTGCCGCCGCCGCGCGAGCGGTGGGCCACGTCGACATGGGCCACCTGCCACCCATCGCGCGAGAACAGCGCGGGGAGGTAGCGATGCATATGATCGAAATAGGGCAGCGCCAGGAACGCCTCGCGCCGGAACGCCTTGAGGCCGCAACCGGTGTCGCGGGTTCCATCCTTGAGGATCGCGCCGCGGATCTTGTTCGCGAGCTTGGACGCCAGCTTCTTCGACATCGTGTCCTGCCGCCCGACGCGTTGCCCCGCGACCAGCCCGATCATCTCGGAGCCCTCGGCGCGCAGCGGCGCCATCAGCGCAGGCAGTTCCGACGGCGGGTTCTGACCGTCACCATCGAGCGTGCAGATGATGTGGCCCTTCGCGGCCCGAACGCCCGAATGCACGCCCGCGCTCTGACCGCCCGAGGCCCGCTGACCGGCGGCGTTCAAATGCTGCAGCAGACGCAGGTTCGGATGGGTCTCCATGCGCTCGCGCAGAATCTGGTCCATCCCGTCATCCGAGCCGTCATCGACCACGATCACCTCGTAGTCGCAGACCGGCGCGCAGGCGGCGTCGATCTCATCGAGGAGCCCCGCGATGTTGGGCGCCTCGTTCTTTGCCGGGATGACGATGGAAATCTCGGGCATGGGTGCCAGAACTCTTTTGTCGCTGCGCCACGGTAGCGCCGAAGGTGCGGCTCTATTAGACCTGCGACCCGGTCTTGTAAACGGATCATGCCGGGACAGCCGCCCCCCTGTGGCCGATCAGCCGAATTTCGCGAAAAGCTGCGCGTAGCTCGCTTTGAGGGCGTTTCGCATCTCCATCGCGCGCTCCATGTCGCCCGCCATCGCCGCATCATAGAAAAACGCGACGGAGACAGCGAAGCCGTCCACGAGTTTTTGATAGCTCATATCGGCGTCGGCCTCCGGCGCCGGATGCTTGACGACCTGCGCCGCGAGGTAGCTCAGAAGCGAGGCATCCGCGATCAACTGGCGCGCGCCCTCGCCGCCCATCCCGACGTAATCGCGGGCGAGCACTTTTTCCATTTCCGCGTGATAGGCATTCATCCGGTCCGAGAAGCCGACGACACCGTTGCGCAGGTGCAGATCGCCGATACTCTCACGCACCCCTTCGAGGGTCTCATGCGCCTCGGGCAACTTGCCGGCGGCGACCTCTTCCTTGGCCTTCGCGGCCAGTTCGCCGACCTTGTCGAAGGTCGCACCGAGCACCGCGTCATCGGCATATTGCGGCGGCGGCGAAGCGGTCCATTCGTCCGACAGGGTCTGCCACTCTCCGACGAAGCGATCGAGCGCGGCCTTGGTTTCCGCCTGCTTGCCCTGGTTCGACAGGAACAGCGCCGCACGATAGTCCCCATAGGCCTTGCGCAGCTGGGCCTCCGCATCCTGATAGGCTCCTGCGAAAGCAGGCAACGCGATCAACGCGCTCAGCGCAAACGGGGTGACAAAGCGGATCATCGGGGTCCCTCCTCCGGCAAACAGGCTTTCGCCTTTCGACGTTACACTGCCCCACGGATCGGGTTCGCGCAAAGAAAAACCCCCGCGCGAGCGATCGCGCGGGGGTGTGTCATATCGTCTCCAACCGGAGTTGGATCAATCGCGGCTTTCGGGCGTCTCGACCGGACCGAAATCGGCTTCTTCCTCGGTCGGAGCCGCCAGCGCTGCCGCGGCTTCCGCCTCGGCCTGACGCTGCTGGATGACCTTGGAGTCGCGCTCGGTCGCGATCTTGCGGACCTTGGTGGTCGCGCCACCGGTACCCGCCGGGATCAGACGGCCGACGATGACGTTCTCCTTGAGGCCCACGAGCTTGTCGCGCTTACCCTGCACCGAGGCTTCGGTGAGGACGCGGGTCGTCTCCTGGAAGGAGGCCGCCGAGATGAACGACCGGGTCTGCAGCGACGCCTTGGTGATGCCGAGCAGCACGGGTTCGCCATGCGCCGGACGCCCACCACGGGCCGCGACCTTGTCGTTCTCCTCGTCGAACTCGACCTTGTCGACATGTTCGCCCTTGAGGAGCGTCGTATCGCCGGAGTCGAGGATCTCGATCTTCTGCAGCATCTGGCGAACGATCACCTCGATGTGCTTGTCGTTGATCTTCACGCCCTGCAGTCGATAGACGTCCTGCACCTCGTTGATGAGGTAGTCGGCCAGAGCCTCGATCCCCATGATGCGCAGGATGTCGTGCGGCGCCGGGTTGCCGTCCATGATGTAGTCACCCTTCTGCACGAAGTCGCCTTCCTGCACCGGGATGTGCTTGCCTTTCGGCACCATGTACTCTGCCGGCTCCAGACCCTCGTCACGCGGATCGATCGCGATCCGACGCTTGTTCTTGTAGTCCTTGCCGAAGCGCACATAGCCATCGATTTCGGCGATGATCGCGTGATCCTTGGGACGGCGTGCCTCGAAGAGTTCGGCCACACGCGGCAGACCGCCGGTGATGTCCTTCGTCTTCGCGCCTTCGCGCGGAATACGCGCAACGACGTCGCCCGCCTTCACGTCCTGACCGTCTTCCACCGAGAGGATCGCGTCCACCGACATGGTATAGGTCACCGGGTTGCCCGCTTCGTTGCGGACCGGTTCGCCATCCTCGCCGAGGATCAGAACTTCCGGCTTCAGATCGTTGCCCTTGGGCGCAGCGCGCCAGTCGGACACGATCTTCTGGGTCATGCCGGTCGCATCGTCGGTATCCTCGCGAACGGAGATACCCGAGATGAGGTCCACGAAGCGCACCTTACCGGGCTTCTCGGCGATGATCGGCAGGGTGTAGGGATCCCATTCGATCAGCTTGTCGCCGCGCTTGACCGTTTCGCCATCCTTCACGAAGACCTTGGTGCCGTAGCCGATCTTGTGCGAGGCAAGCTCGTCACCCTGATCGTTCACGATCACGATCTGCATGTTCCGGCCCATGACGATCTGCTCGTCCATCTCGTTGAGGATGATGTTGGCGTTACGGAACTCGATCTTGCCTTCCTGGCTTGCCTCGAGGAACGACTGCGAGCCACCCTGAGCAACACCGCCCAAGTGGAAGGTCCGCATCGTCAGCTGCGTACCGGGTTCACCGATGGACTGCGCGGCGATGATGCCCACCGCTTCGCCCTGGTTCACCAGCGTACCGCGTGCGAGGTCGCGACCGTAGCAGAGCGCGCAAACGCCCTCTTCGGCCTCACAGGTCAGCGCCGAGCGGATACGGACGGATTGGACGCCCGCCTGCTCGATCGCGTCGGCCTTGCGCTCGTCGATCAGCTCGCCGGCGCGGACGATCACTTCGTCCTCGCCCGGAACCGTCACGTCATCCGCTGCGACACGGCCCAGCACGCGCTCCGAGATCGGAGCGACGACTTCGCCGTCGTTCACAGCCGCCGACGCGGTGATCGCGCGGTCGGTGCCGCAATCATGCGTACGCACGATGCAGTCCTGAGCGACGTCCACCAGACGACGGGTCAGGTACCCCGAGTTCGCCGTCTTCAGTGCGGTATCCGACAGACCCTTACGGGCGCCGTGGGTCGAGTTGAAGTATTCAAGAACGGTCAGACCTTCCTTGAAGTTCGAGATGATCGGCGTCTCGATGATCTCGCCGTTCGGCTTGGCCATGAGGCCACGCATGCCGCCCAGCTGCTTCATCTGCGTCACCGAGCCACGCGCACCCGAGTGGGCCATCATGTAGACCGAGTTCGGTTCCTGCTCGGCACCGTTCTCGTCGTATTTCGGCGCCGAGATGGTGTTCATCATCGCGTCGGTGACCTTGTCGTTACACTTCGACCACGCATCGACGACCTTGTTGTACTTCTCACCCTGGGTGATCAGACCGTCCATGTATTGCTGTTCGAAGTCCTTGACCTGGTCGCGGACGGTTTCGACGATGTCCCACTTGTTATCCGGGATCACCATGTCGTCCTTGCCGAACGAGATGCCCGCCTTGAACGCTTCCTTGAAGCCCATGCCCATGATCTGGTCGCAGAAGATGACCGACTCTTTCTGACCGCAATAGCGGTAGACGGTGTCGATCGTGTTCTGCACGTCTTTCTTACGCAGAAGACGGTTCACCAGCTCGAACGGAGCTTTCGCGTTCAGCGGCAGCAGCGCGCCGAGGCGCACCCGGCCGGGCGTGGTCTCGAAACGCTGGTAGACCTCGTTACCTGTTTCGTCGATCTGCTTGATCCGCGCGGTGATCTTGGCGTGCAGATGCACTTCGCCAGAGTTGAGCGCGTGCTCCACTTCCTCGACCGAGGAGAAGGACATGCCTTCGCCCTTCATGCCTTCGCGTTCCATGGTCACGTAGTAGAGACCCAGAATCATATCCTGCGAAGGAACGATGATCGGCGCGCCGTTGGCGGGCGACAGAACGTTGTTCGTCGACATCATCAGCACGCGCGCTTCCAGCTGGGCTTCCAGCGAGAGCGGGACGTGGACGGCCATCTGGTCACCGTCGAAGTCAGCGTTGAACGCCGAACAGACGAGCGGGTGCAGCTGGATCGCCTTGCCTTCGATCAGCATCGGTTCGAACGCCTGGATACCCAGACGGTGCAGCGTCGGCGCACGGTTCAGCAGGACCGGGTGCTCGCGGATGACCTCGTCGAGGATATCCCACACTTCGGGACGCTCTTTCTCGACCAGCTTCTTCGCCTGCTTCACGGTGCTCGACAGGCCTTTGGCCTCGAGGCGCGAGTAGATGAAGGGCTTGAAAAGTTCGAGCGCCATCTTCTTCGGCAGACCGCACTGGTGCAGCTTGAGTTCCGGGCCGGTCACGATGACCGAACGACCCGAGAAGTCGACGCGCTTACCCAGAAGGTTCTGACGGAAGCGACCCTGCTTACCTTTCAGCATGTCCGAGAGCGACTTCAGCGGGCGCTTGTTGGTGCCCGTGATGACGCGGCCGCGACGGCCGTTGTCGAACAGCGCATCGACCGATTCCTGCAGCATCCGCTTTTCGTTGCGCACGATGATGTCGGGCGCACGCAGTTCGATCAGACGCTTCAGACGGTTGTTCCGGTTGATCACGCGACGATAGAGATCGTTGAGATCCGAGGTCGCGAAACGGCCACCGTCGAGCGGGACGAGCGGACGCAGTTCCGGCGGGATCACCGGAAGCACGGTCAGCACCATCCACTCGGGACGGTTGCCCGACTCGAGGAACGACTCGACGATCTTCAGACGCTTGATGATCTTCTTCGGCTTCAGCTCGCCGGTGGCTTCCTTCAGCTCCTCGCGGAGCTGCTCGGCCGTGGCTTCGAGATCGATGCCAGCGAGCATTTCACGGATCGCTTCCGCGCCGATATTGGCGGTGAAAGCATCCGCGCCGTAGGTGTCCTGCGCGTCGAGATACTCTTCTTCGGACATCAGCTGACCGTATTGCAGGTCGGTCAGACCCGGCTCGATCACCACGAAGTTTTCGAAGTAGAGGATACGCTCGAGGTCGCGCAGCGTCATGTCCAACATCAGGCCGATGCGCGAAGGCAGCGACTTGAGGAACCAGATGTGAGCGACCGGCGAGGCCAGTTCGATGTGGCCCATACGCTCGCGGCGCACTTTCTGGAGGGTGACTTCGACGCCGCATTTCTCGCAGACGACGCCGCGATACTTCATGCGCTTATATTTGCCGCACAGGCATTCGTAGTCTTTGATCGGGCCAAAGATGCGCGCGCAGAACAGACCGTCACGCTCGGGCTTGAACGTACGGTAGTTGATGGTTTCCGGCTTTTTGATTTCACCGAAGGACCAGCTCAGGATCCGCTCCGGCGAGGCGAGCGAGATCTTGATCTCGTCAAACGCCTTCGGCTGCGCGAGCGGGTTGAACGGGTTTTGGGTCAGTTCCTGGTTCATCTGTAAATCCTTGAATGAGGGCGGAAGGGCTTAGAGGAGGGCCGTAGCCCTCACTCCTCATCCTCCGCGTCCAGGAGTTCCATATTGAGGCCGAGGCCCCGGACCTCTTTGACGAGAACGTTGAACGACTCCGGCACGCCGGCTTCGAAGTTGTCCTCACCTTTGACGATCGACTCGTAGACCTTCGTTCGGCCTGCCACGTCATCCGACTTCACCGTCAGCATCTCCTGCAGGGTGTAGGCGGCGCCGTAAGCTTCCAGAGCCCAGACCTCCATCTCCCCGAGACGCTGACCGCCGAACTGCGCCTTACCACCCAGCGGCTGCTGCGTGACGAGCGAGTACGGACCGGTCGAACGGGCGTGCATCTTGTCATCGACGAGGTGGTGAAGCTTCAGGAAGTACTTCACACCCACTGTGACCTGCCGCGCGAACTGCTCGCCGGTGCGGCCATCGAACACGATCGACTGACCGGATTCGTTGAAGCCCGCACGCTTGAGCGCGTCGTTGATGTCGGCCTCCTTGGCGCCGTCGAAGACCGGGGTCGCGATCGGAACGCCGGTGCGGACGGCTTCGGCGCTCTCGATGAACGCTTCGTCATCCATACCTTCGATGATCTCACCGTAGGTCTCGTCGCCATAGCCGATCTTCATCGCTTCGCGAACCGGGGTCAGGTCGCCGTTACGACGATAGGCTTTCAGCGCCTCGTCGATCTGGTTGCCCAGACCGCGCGAAGCCCAGCCCATGTGCGTCTCGAGAATCTGACCGACGTTCATGCGCGACGGCACGCCCAGCGGGTTCAGCACGAGATCGACAGGGGTGCCATCGGCGAGGAACGGCATGTCTTCCATCGGAACGACTTTCGACACAACGCCCTTGTTGCCGTGACGGCCAGCCATCTTGTCGCCAGCCTGAAGCTTGCGCTTCACAGCCACGAAGACCTTGACCATCTTCATCACGCCCGGAGGCAGATCGTCGCCCTGACGGACCTTCTCGACCTTGTCCTCGAAGCGCAGGTCGAGCGCGCGCTTCTGCGCCTCGAACTGGTCGTTGAGGGCTTCGACTTCCTTGGCGTCGCCCTCGTCTTCGAGCGCGAGCTGCCACCACTGGCCCTTCGACAGGGTGCCCAGCAGTTCTTCGTCGATGGTCGAACCAGCCTTGACGCCTTTCGGCCCCTTCACGGCGGTCTTGCCGGTGATCAGGGTCTTGAGACGCGCGTAGATGTTGCGCTCGAGAATGGCGAGCTCGTCGTCCCGGTCACGGGCCAGACGCTCGACTTCCTCACGCTCGATCTGCAGCGCACGCTCGTCCTTGTCGACGCCGTGACGGTTGAAGACGCGGACTTCCACGATCGTGCCGTAAGCCCCCGGCGGCAGACGCAGCGAGGTGTCGCGCACGTCCGATGCCTTCTCGCCGAAGATGGCGCGGAGGAGTTTCTCTTCCGGCGTCATCGGGCTTTCGCCCTTCGGCGTGATCTTACCGACGAGAATGTCACCCGGCCCCACTTCGGCGCCGATATAGACGATACCGGCCTCGTCTAGGTTGCGCAGGGCTTCCTCGCCGACGTTCGGGATATCGCGGGTGATCTCTTCCGGGCCGAGCTTGGTATCGCGCGCCGCCACTTCGTATTCGTCGATATGGATCGAGGTGAACACGTCGTCGCGGTGGATCCGCTCGGAGATCAGGATCGAGTCTTCGTAGTTATAGCCGTTCCACGGCATGAAGGCGACGACCACGTTGCGACCGATAGCCAGTTCGCCCATGTCGGTCGACGGACCGTCAGCGACGATCTGGCCCTTCACCACCCGGTCGCCCACTTTCACGATCGGACGCTGGTTGATGGTCGAGGACTGGTTCGAACGCTTGAACTTGCGCAGACGATAGATGTCCACGCCCACATCGCCCGCTTCGAGATCGTCGGTCACGCGGATAACGATACGCTGCGCATCGACCTGGTCGATGATGCCGCCGCGGTTCGCCATGATCGCAGCACCGGAGTCGCGTGCGACGGTCGCTTCCATGCCGGTGCCGACATAGGGAGCTTCCGAGCGCAGAAGCGGCACGGCCTGACGTTGCATGTTCGCACCCATCAGAGCGCGGTTGGCGTCGTCGTTTTCGAGGAACGGGATGAGCGCTGCACCGACCGAGACCAGCTGCTTCGGCGACACGTCGATCAGGTCCACCATTTCCGGCGGGTTGAGCGCGTATTCGCCCGACTGGCGGGTCGAGACGAGATCGTTGATGAACTTGCCGTTCTCATCGAGTGTCGCGTTCGCCTGCGCCACGGTGTGACGCATTTCCTCGGTCGCGGACATGTAGACCACCTCGTCGGTGACCTGACCGTCGGTGACCTTGCGGTACGGGGTTTCGATGAAGCCGTACTTGTTCACGCGGGCGAAGGTGGCCAGCGAGTTGATCAGGCCGATGTTCTGACCTTCCGGCGTCTCGATCGGACACATCCGACCGTAGTGGGTCGGGTGAACGTCGCGCACCTCGAAGCCGGCACGCTCACGGGTCAGACCGCCCGGACCGAGCGCCGACAGACGACGCTTGTGCGTGACTTCCGACAGCGGGTTGGTTTGGTCCATGAACTGCGACAGCTGCGAGGAACCGAAGAATTCACGCACCGCGGCCGCGGCCGGTTTCGCGTTGATCAGATCCTGCGGCATGACCGTGTCGATCTCGACCGAGGACATACGCTCCTTGATGGCGCGCTCCATACGCAGCAGGCCGACGCGATACTGGTTTTCCATCAGTTCGCCGACCGAACGCACACGGCGGTTGCCGAGGTGGTCGATGTCGTCGATCTCGCCCTTGCCGTCGCGCAGCTCCACCAGGCCCTTGATGCAGGCGATGATGTCTTCGCGGCGCAGCGTGCGCTGGGTGTCCGGCGCATCGAGGTCGAGACGCATGTTCATCTTGACGCGGCCCACGGCCGAAAGGTCGTAGCGCTCGGAGTCGAAGAACAGGCTGTTGAACAGGGTTTCCGCGGCCTCGACGGTCGGCGGTTCGCCCGGACGCATGACGCGGTAGATATCCATGAGCGCGGTTTCCCGGTTCATGTTCTTGTCCGACGCCATGGTGTTGCGGATGTAAGGACCGACATTGACGTTATCGATGTCGAGCACCGGGATCTCGGTGATGCCGTTGTCGATCAGGGTTTTGATCGAACCGCCCGAGAGTTCCCCGTTCTTGTCGTATTCCGCCGTCAGCTCGTCGCCGGCTTCGATGTAGATGTAGCCGGTTTCCTCGTTGATGATGTCCTTGGCGCAGAAGCGGCCCATGATGTGATCGAACGGCACGAGCAGCTCGGGAACCGAGTTGTCGTCACGCCATTTCTTGACCATGCGCGGGGTCGCCTTGTCGCCCGCCTTCAGGATCACTTCGCCCGACGCCGCGTCGACGAGATCGAAGGTCGGACGGGTGCCGCGCACGCGGTCGGGGAAGAACTTGGTGACCCAGCCCGACTTGCCCTTCGCGGTGTAGGTGACGGTCTCGTAATAGGCATCCATGATGCCTTCCTGGTCGAGCCCCAGCGCATAAAGCAGCGTCGTCACCGGCAGTTTCCGGCGGCGGTCGATACGCGCGAACACGAGGTCCTTGGCGTCGAATTCGAAGTCCAGCCACGAGCCGCGATAGGGAATGATGCGGCAGGCGAACAGCAGCTTGCCCGAGGAGTGGGTCTTGCCGCGGTCATGGTCGAAGAAAACGCCCGGCGAGCGGTGCATCTGGCTCACGATGACCCGCTCGGTGCCGTTCACGATGAACGTACCGTTCTTGGTCATGAGGGGCATATCCCCCATGAACACGTCTTGTTCCTTGATGTCCTTGACCGAGCGCGCGCCGGTTTCCTCGTCCACATCGAACACGATGAGGCGCAGGGTCACCTTGAGCGGCGCCGAATAGGTCATGTCGCGAGCCTGGCACTCGTCGACATCGTATTTCGGTTTTTCGAGCTCGTATTTCACGAACTCCAGGATGGCGTTGTCGTTGAAATCCTTGATCGGGAAGACCGACTGGAAAACGCCCTGGATACCCTCGCCATCGGTGGGCTGATCCACTTCGCCGGAGCGCAGGAACAGATCGTAGGAGGATTTCTGAACCTCGATGAGGTTCGGCATTTCGAGGACTTCGTGGATTTTGCCGTAATAGCGACGGATGCGTTTCTGACCAACGTAAGCTTGAGCCATGCTCTGCGTGACCTTTCGTCTCTTCGCGGCACATGCAATGTCGGGGCCCATTGCACGCCGCAAGGCGAATGAAGGGGGGGCGGTTCCATACCTGCCTTCCGTCCCACCGGAAGGCTCCCGAACCGCGAACACCGCCTTGGAGAGGGCTTCAGGGCGCCAAAGCCCTCTCCGAGACAGGTTCGGCTGGGCCCGGGAAAACCCCGGACCCAGCCCATTTTTCAGATCGGATGCGGACGCATCCGGCTCGCTTACTTGAGCTCGACTTTCGCGCCAGCGTCTTCGAGCTTTTTCTTGATCTCTTCGGCTTCCGCTTTCGCAGCGCCTTCCTTGACCTTGCCGCCAGCTTCAACGAGCTCTTTGGCTTCTTTCAGGCCCAGGCCGGTGATGCCACGGACTTCTTTGATCACGTTGATCTTCTGAGCGCCGGCTTCGACGAGAACGACGTCAAATTCGTCTTTCTCTTCAGCAGCTTCTTCGCCACCAGCAGCCGGACCAGCCATCATGACGGCGCCACCAGCAGCCGGCTCGATGCCGTATTCGTCTTTCAGGATGGTTTTCAGTTCCTGGGCTTCCAGGAGGGTCAGACCCACGATTTCTTCGGCGAGTTTTTTCAGATCAGCCATTTTTCAGTTCCTAGATTTGGGTTTCCAACGTCGCGGTTTCAAGCCGCTACGGGACAAGTCGATTGCTTACGCAGCCTTTTCCTCGATGGTGGAAAGGATGCTCGCGATGTTCGAAGCAGGCGCGCCAACGGCACCGGCGATGTTCGAAGCGGGTGCGCCGATCTGCGACACGATCTGAGCGATGAGCTCTTCACGCGACGGCATGTCAGCGACAGCTTTGACACCAGCGATGTCGAGTGCCGAGTCTCCCATTGCGCCGCCGAGGATCGAGAGCTTCTCGTTCTCTTTGGCATAGTTGACGACCACTTTCGCCGCAGCGACAGGGTCCTCGGAATAGGAAAGCACGGTCATGCCCGTCAGGTATTCAGCGATGCTTTCGCAGGGCTGACCTTCAAGGGCGATCTTGGCGAGCTTGTTCTTGGCAACACGAACCGAACCACCCGCTTCACGCATGCGTGCGCGGAGATCCTGCATGTTAGCAACCGTCATGCCTTCGTAGTGAGCAACCACTACGACGCCAGAGCTTGCGAAGATCTGGCCGAGTTCCTCGACCACTTTCTCTTTTTGGGCTCTATCCACAGTTACACTCCAAGTATGGGGGTTTCCCCCCGGCTCTCATTGTCCCGGTTTCCCGGGGTCGGGTCCGAAGGGCCCGAGGCCAGATCGCCCGAGATCGGCCCGAAGGCCCAAACCCGGAATTGGTCTCGATCCCCATCTCAGGAAGGAAATTAAGCCGTCACCTTGCGGGATCTGGCACCCTCCGTCTCGGACAGGTCAGGGCGGAGACTTCAGGCCGCCGCCCCACCACCCACCGAGGTTTCCCCCGGTGGAATTCTCTTAGTTGCCGGTCGCCGACGTGATGTCGACTGCGACGCCCGGGCCCATCGTCGAGCTCAGGGACACCTTCTTCATGTAGGTGCCCTTGGCGCCGGCGGGCTTGGCTTTGGTCACGGCATCCACGAAGGCGCGGATGTTTTCGGCCAGTTGCTCCTCCGAGAAGGAGACCTTGCCGATGCCGCCATGAATGACGCCGGCCTTTTCGACCTTGAACTGAACCTGGCCACCTTTCGCCGCTTCGACAGCCGCTTTCACGTCCATCGTCACGGTGCCGACCTTCGGGTTCGGCATCAGGTTGCGCGGGCCCAGGACCTTACCCAGACGGCCGACGATCGGCATCATGTCCGGGGTCGCGATGCAACGATCGAATTCGATCGTGCCGCCCTGAATGGTTTCCATCAGGTCCTCGGCGCCGACGATATCGGCCCCGGCTTCCTTGGCCTCATCCGCTTTCGCGCCACGAGCGAAGACAGCCACGCGGACGGTCTTGCCGGTGCCGTTCGGCAGAGCGACGACGCCACGAACCATCTGGTCGGCGTGACGGGGGTCAACACCGAGGTTCATCGCGATCTCGAGGGTCTCGTCGAATTTCGCGTTCGCGTTCGACTTGATCAGCGAAACGGCTTCCTCGACGGAGACGTTCGACTTGCCGGCGAAGGCTTCGCGGGCGGCTTTGGTGCGTTTACCGAGCTTTGCCATGACTTAGCCTTTCACCTCGATGCCGATCGACTTCGCGGAGCCGAGGATGATGTTCATCGCGCCTTCGATGTCGTTGGCGTTCAGGTCCTTCATCTTCGCTTCGGCGATCTCACGCACCTGAGCGGCGGTGATGGTCGCGGCGGTGACGCGGCCCGGAGCTTCCGAACCCTTCGGACGGTTACGCTTGCCGACCGGCTTGAGACCGGCCGCCTGCTTGATCATGAAGCTAGCCGTGGGCTGCTTGATCTCGAAGGTGAACGACTTGTCGGCGTAGTAGGTGATGATCGTCGGGATCTTCGCCTGCTTGTCCATTTCCTGCGTCTTGGCGTTGAACGCCTTGCAGAATTCCATGATGTTGATCCCGCGCTGACCCAGCGCCGGACCGACCGGCGGGGACGGGTTCGCGCCGCCTGCCGGAATTTGCAGCTTGAGCTGCCCAACAACTTTCTTGGCCATGTGGCCCTCTCCTTATCACTGTCACGCCCCTAGGGGGTCGCGAAGTTTAGTGGTTCGGTCCGGGCCTCCCTGTCGCGCAGGGCCCCTCGCCTCCCACGGCTCCCACTCAGGCGGTTTTCTGCACCTGCGTGTATTCCAGCTCGACCGGCGTCGGCCGGCCGAAGATCGAGACGGTGACTTTCAGGCGGCTCGCCGCCTCGTCCACTTCCTCGACCATGCCCGAGAAGCCCTCGAAGGGCCCGTCGGTCACATTCACGTTCTCGCCGACCTCGAAGGTGATGAGGCTGCGCGGTGCCGCCTGCTCACCCGATTCGTCGACACGGCTGAGGATGCGGTTCACTTCCGCATCGCCCATCGGCATCGGCCGACCCTGCGGCCCGAGGAACCCGGTGACCCGGTTCGTCGAGTTGATCAGGTGATAACCCTTGTCGGTCATCTCCATCCGCACCAGCACGTAGCCCGGCATGAAGCGACGCTCGGAGGTCACTTTCTTGCCGCGACGCACCTCGATCACTTCTTCGGTCGGCACCAGAACCTCTTCGATCTGGTCTTCCAGACCTTGATCGATCACGGCCTGACGGATTTGCTCGGCCACTTTCTTCTCGAAGTTCGAGAGAACGCTTACCGAATACCAACGCTTCGCCATGCCGATTCTTTGCCTCTTGCCGCCGACGCCGGAGCGCCGAAAATTCCTGTTATTTCACGGTATTACCCGCGCCTCCCAGAATAAAAAACAGCGCGCACCACGCGAATCGATGCACGCCGCCTCTGGGAAAGTCCCGCCCCTTTACCGCCGGAGCCCTGTGATTTCAAGAGCGTAAGGCTGGAGCGCGATCACTTCCTCGCCGCAACTGCGAATTAGGTCTGGCGGCGAGCGCCCGGGGGCCTATCAGCTCCCGATCACCTGCGTCACGCCGAGACGGATCACCCAGTCCACCAGCGAGAAGAAGATTGCCGTCAGTGCCGCCATCGCCAGCACCATGCCGGTCGTCAGCAGAACTTCGCGGCGGCTCGGCCAAGCCACCTTGCCCGCTTCCGAGCGCACCTGCTGGAGAAACTGGAGTGGGTTTGCCATCGTCGTCGTTCCTTACGCGCCCAATGCGGCGCCCTTGAGCCGAAAAAACCGCGCCGCTTTCGGCGCAACTGCCGCCAGATACTTGCTCCCCTCGCGGATTTCAAGGCTGTTGCGCCTTCCTGCCCCCGCGCAAGCGTCATGCGCGGGCTGCAAGGCGGCTTTGAGGACGGAAATTTGCTCGTCCCGCGTGGAAGTTGATGTCCGCAAACGCACGCGGTCGCAGTTTCACAGGAGCCTTCAATGCCCGCAATCCTCAACCGCTACGCCACGCCGCTCATCACCGGTCTTTTTCTCGTATCGCTGGTTTCGGGAATCGCCCTTTTCTTCCATTGGGGCAGCGCGTGGTTTCACGGGATGCATGAATGGCTCTCGATGGTTTTGATCGTGCCTTTCGGACTGCACATCTGGAAGAACTGGCGACCGATGAGCTGCTACCTGAAGCGCGCACCCATGGCGCTGGCGCTTGCCCTCTCCCTCGTCGCGGCACTCGCCTTCGCGCTTCCCTCCGTCATCGGGCCGGAGAACGGCGCGCGCCGGGGTCCGCCGCAATTCGCGATCGCCCAAGCGCTGTTCGACGCACCGCTGTCCGAGGCCGCCCCGGTGCTGGGAATCTCGGGAACGGATGCCGCCGCCAAACTGGGCGCCACCGTGACGCAAAGCCTGACTGAAATCGCCGCGGCGCAGGCCAGCTCCGCCGCGGCGCTGGCCGAACAATTGATGGTGCAGCCGTAATGACGCCGGCCGCGTCAACCGCCAATTTCCGGGTGGCGCGGAGTGTTGCGATTATCGCCGGCGATGGACAGGGGCTTATCCATCAAAAATTGACTTTTCTCGAAGACAATTTTGGCATGTCGACTTTCGCCCCGCCCCCGTCCGCCGTCTCGTTCCTCCACCGCCTGCGCGGCTATCGCGGCGCGCTCGAGCGGCTCGAGCGGCTCGAGAACGGAAGGGTAATCGGTTGGCTCGCGAAGACAGGCGACAGCGCCTCGCTCGATATCGAGATCCACTGTAACGCTGGGCGGCTCGGGTCGGGGCGCGCGGCAATGTTTCGCGCCGATCTTGTGCAGGCAGGCATCGGCGCGGGCAACCACGGCTTCGCGCTCCCTCTCTCGCCGGCCCTGAAGGACGCCGCAGGCGGTGCGCTCAGCCTGCACCTTCCCGGCGGCGGCCCGATTGCCTCGCTGCGCTTCGACCCCGATGCGGCACCGTGTCCGAAAGAGAGAGACGCTCTGCGGCGCCATATGCTTGGCCCGATCGTCACGCTACGCACCGCCGGGACAGAGCGGGCCCGCACTCCCCATCTGAGCGCGCAGCACCCCCTTTTCACCTCGCGCGCGAGGGAAGAGGCGCTGCCCGCACCGCTCTTTTCCTACATCGACTACGCGCGCCATCATGCGGGGATGGCGAAGCAGCTTCCTCTTGATGGCAGCGACAGTGCGGTATCGAACATTCTCCGCTGGTATCTTGAGAGCCACGCCGCGCAGCACCCGGCACAGCAAATCCCGCTGAGTCGCGCCGCGATCGACTGGCTCAATACGGAGATCCACCCCGGCGGCCCGAGCCGAGCGATGCATATCCTCGGCAAGACCGGGGACGATCGCGACACCGCGACCGCATGGGCACTTCGCGGGGCCCCGTCGCTCGGCATCGCCGATTGCCTCCTCCCCGCCAGCCTGATCGAGTCTTTGTCCCAGTCGGAAACCCCCGGCCCCTGGCCGATGACCCGCGGCCTTCTGGCCCTGCGCGAGGCCATCCCGCCGCTCGCGCAGTTTTCGCCGAAAATCGAGCGCCACCGCCGGATGCTGCATGTGCTCGCGATGATCCTCGCGGTCGAACGGCCCGAGATCTTGCTGTTCCTGCGTCGAAGTGAAACGAAGATGCTTCTCGAAGGCGGTCGCCTCTCGGATGTCTGCGCGCGGCTGCATCCCGGCCCGCCGATCACCCGCGCGCACTATGCAGCGGCGCTGCGCGAGAATGGGTTCGACCTCGACAGCATGGCGTTCCTGCGCGCACCCGGCGGCCATCGTCTCGCGGCTGCCACCCGCCCTGCCCCGAAGGGCGTCCCGGTCGATGTTCAAGTCCTTGGCCCCTTCGCGAAAGCCTCCGGACTGGGCCAATCGACGCGGCTCTCGCATGACATTTTGTCCCGCTGCGACGTCACGCTCAACGCGGTGGAAAGCGCGCGCGACAATCCGACGCCAGCGCAAGGCGGAACCAAGACCGCCGTATCCCGCCCCGCGCGGATCAACCTCCTGCACCTGAATGCACACGCGATCCCCCCGGTCTTCTCCTTCGATGCCGACTGTTACTCCGACGCCTACAATATCGCCTATATGCATTGGGAATTGAACCGAGCCCCTGCCTGCCATCGCCTCGCCCTCGATCTGATCGACGAGGTCTGGGTGCCCTCGGAATATTGCGCCGAGATTTACCGCAAGGCGACCGATAAGCCGGTGGTGAATGTCGGGATGTGCTATCCTGAACCGCCCGCCATCGACCGGGGCCACGCGCGCAGCGCCCTGCGCCGACGCAACGATTGGCCCGAGCAATGCTTCGTCTGCCTCGCCAGTTTCGACAGTTTCTCGTTCGTACAACGGAAGAACCCGCTCGGCACGATCCACGCCTTCCGCGCGGCCTTTGCCGAGGATGCGGAGGTGCGCCTACTGATCAAGACGCAGAATCGCGGCCGTATCTGCGATCCGGCGCAAGCCATGCTTTGGTCCGAAATCGAGCGGCTCCTGGCGACGGACCCGCGCATCTCTTTGCTCGACGAGACGCTCGATCACGCGGAAGTGCTGGAGCTGATGACCGGTGCGGACCTCTACGTATCGCTGCATCGCTCCGAGGGCTGGGGGTTCGGTATGCTCGAGGCGATGGTGCTTGGCGTGCCGGTCCTATGCACGGGTTATTCCGGCAATCTGGAATTCTGCAACGAAGAGACCGCGTGGCTTGTACCTGCGACCGAAGTCGAAGTCGCGCCGCAGGACTATCTCTATGTCGAACCGGGGATGCGCTGGGGCGAGCCCGATCACGCCGCCGCGGTCGCCCAATTACAAGCCGCGCGCAGCCACCCGGATGCGCGCAAGAAAAAGGCGGCGCAGGCCGAAGCCTTCGTGCGCCGCCATTTCTCCGCCGATGCGATCGCCGCGCGCTACAGTGTCCGCCTGTCCGAGATTTTCATCCGGCTCGACGGGGCGCACAAACCGCTCGCTCGCCCCGCCGATTAAGCGTCACACCCAGCGCCCGATCGCGGTGACGCTCAGATCGCAACTCTCACCGCTGAGGAAACTCGCGCCATTCGCGGCATAGACCACGGCGCGCGCGCCCGAACTCGTGACGGCCTCGACTCCCGCGAAGGAGAGCGCACCCGCACTAATGGCACTGCCTGCCGCGAGGCTGTCCGCATCGAGCGCGACACTCAGACAGGGCGCCTGCGCGAATTGCGCCGGATAAGCCCAGTCCTCCTTGAGCGCCCAATCCGCGACGTAACTAAGGCTCAGCTGCGCCGAACAAATCTGCGTGCCATCGGCAAAGCGGATGTAATCGCCCGAGGCGGTGCTGCCCTGCTCGATGACGGCACCCGTCGATACGCCGCCGACCTGCGCGACCGTGCCGACGACGCCGCTGCCTGTCAGCGCTCCGTCGATCACCGCGCCTTGCGACATCGTCGCGCGCCCGGTGGCCGCGTCGATGCGCAGACCCTCGAACCATGTCGCGCCATCCGCACTCGCCTTGATCGCGAAGTCGTCGCTGCCCGCCAGTCCCATTTCGGCCCGGCCAGACCAGTTCGACTGGAACAGCAGGCTCGCCGTCTCCGCCGCCGCTGCCTTGTTCAGCTTGAGCTGATGACCCGCCCCGGCATGGCTCAGCAGCGAAGCCTCTGCAGCAACCGAAAACCGGTTCACCGCATCATAGCCAGTCATGATCCCGACACCGTCGAGTTGGCTCAACTCCGGCAACGGCGGCACGTCCCAGGCGCCTGCTGCGAAGACCAGTTCCACCGCCTCATCCAGCACGAAAGCGCACCAGCCCTCACGCGGGCTCAGAAATTGCCAAGCCCCGGTCGAGAAGATCGCAAGCGCGCCGTCGTGCCCCGCCCATGCGCCCAGCGCACCGGCTGGCACGAGATACCTCGCCCCCTCGGATGGACCGGTCGGAGGTTCGCTTACACTGCGCGAAATCACCGCAAGCTGCACAAGCGTATCGAGCCGTTGCAGCGCCTCGTTATGGGTGACGTGTTTCTGGGCTTGGCTGCCAAGGATGAGCGGCAGCGCGAGATTGGCGGTCTGATCGGGCATCGGGATTTCCTGCGATGGTTGCGATGGGACCGACGATAGGAATCTGGCGTTAACTGTATCTGAGAGCGGCGCACGGTGCTTGCCTGTCCCCCCCCTCCCCCTAGGGTCGACGCGATTGCAACGGCGCGACAATCGAGGACTTATGGCACCGAAATTTGGCACCAGCGGGCTGCGCGGCCTTGTCACCGAACTGACCGACGCGCTGGTCACCGATTACACCCGCGCGTTCCTGTCTGCCTGCCCGCAGGGCAGAGCCGTCCATGTGGGCTGGGACTTGCGCCCTTCCTCCCCAGCGATCGCCGAGACCGTCATCGCCGCAATCCGCGACGCCGGTCTCACCGCGATCCGCGAGGGCGCGCTCCCTACCCCCGCGCTCGCGCTCGCATCGATGGGGGCGGGCAACGCCGCGATCATGGTCACCGGCAGCCACATCCCCGCCGATCGCAACGGGCTGAAATTCTACGTCCCGCATGGCGAGATCGCGAAAGAGGACGAGGCCGCCATCCTCGACCGGCTCGGTCAGGACCATCCCGTGACCGAGAAGTGCGGCTCCGAAATCCCCGGGGCAGATACCGCGGCGCACTACATCGCCCGCTATGTCGACGCCTTCGGCTCGGAGGCTCTCGAGGGCCTGCGCATCGGCGTCTATCAACACAGCTCGGTCGCTCGCGACATCCTGGTCACCGCGATCGAGGCGATGGGCGCGACCGCTGTTCCGCTCGCCCGATCGGACGAGTTCATCCCCGTCGACACCGAGGCGATCGCCCCCGAGACTCGCGAAACATTGCAAGGCTGGTGCACCGAGCAACGGCTGGATGCGGTGATCTCGACCGATGGCGATGCCGACCGCCCGATGTTGACCGACGAGACCGGCACGCTGATCCCCGGCGACGTGCTGGGGGCGCTGACCGCGCGGCTTCTCGGGGCGAAAATCCTCTGCACCCCGGTCTCCGCCAATACGATGGTCGACGCGATGCCAGAATTCGACAGCATTCATCGCACTAAGATCGGATCGCCCTTCGTGATCGCCGCGATGGGGGCCGCCCGCGCTGCCGATCCAGCCGCGAAGGTCGTAGGCTATGAGCCCAATGGCGGCTTCCTTCTTGGCTTCACCGCAACGGGCCCTGTCGGGCAGATCGCGCCGCTCGCAACGCGCGATTGTCTGCTACCGATCGTCGCTCCGCTGGTCGCAGCGAAAAAGGCCGGCACCGCCCTCAGCGGACTTGTCGCCCAGCTGCCCGCCCGCTTCACCGCAGCCGACCGGGTCGCCGAAGTCTCGACCGACCGCTCGCGCGCCTTCATTGATCGCCTCGCGGCCGATCCCGTCGCACGGACGGAATTCTTCAGCGATTTCGACCCGGCCGAGCGGATCGACCAGACCGACGGTCTGCGCCTAACCTTCCCTTCGGGCGAGATCGTCCATCTGCGGCCCTCTGGCAACGCTCCTGAATGCCGCTGCTACGCCGAAGCCGCGACGCCCGAGCGCGCAGAGAGCCTTGTCGCAAGCTACCTCGCCGCACTACGAACGGAACTCACCTAGCCCGAGAGGTCGAACATCCCGTCGGAGAACAGGCCGAGATCGGTGTCGATGAACTCGACCGTGACGCCCTGATCGGAGAACGTCACGCCGGAGCCGGTCTCGACCATATGGTGGCGGGCCTCTGCGGCAGAGCTGTAGTTGAACCCCTCGAAGCTCAGCTGATCCCAGGGTTCGATATCGATGATGACGTGATGCCCGTCTTCATCAGCGCGGAACACGAACTGATCCGCCATCACGCCACCCTGGAGCAGGTTGTACCCGTCGCCGCCATCGAGTTGATCCTCGAAGCCGAAGGAACGGAACCAATCGATCTGCGACTGCGCCGTCTGGGTTATCATCTCGGGGCTTTGCGCGAAGGCGGCGACGACCTTCTCGCGAGTGTAGCCTCCGCTGTCGAGTTGATCGACCCACCATGTCAGCCCTTCGCTATCCGGCGCCCGCCCAAAGACATTCTGATAGAGCAGCGAGACGAAACCGGCATCGTCGAGACTGCCGTAAGTTGCGGTGAATTCCGGCGAGTTGACGAAGCCCGAGACCACGTCGAGAAACTCCATTCCGTCGGCCTGCATCTCGCTCCAATATATCATCCCGCCGAGATTCGGCTCGCGCCCGAGCGTCGCCTGATACAGGCGAAACACATCGTCGGTGAAATCCGTCTGAGTGCTGGCCTGGCTCAGGAGAAGCGTGTCGATTTCCGTGGCCTTCCTAAATTCCGGGCTTTCCGAAAATCCCAAGACAACCTCCTCCCGGCTTCGTTCCCCCCGATCGAGCTGGTCGAGCCAATAGCTCAGCCCCCCGCTATCGGGGTTTCGATCCAGCACGTTCTGGTAAAGCAGTGTCAGAAACTCCGCGTCGCTCGTCTGCGCGTAGTTCGACTGGAATTCCGGCGAGTTGATGAATCGGTCCGCGACTTCCTGCAGATCGATCGCGCCACTCGACAGAAGGTCCGTCCAATAGTGCAGACCGTTTCCATCGGGCGCCCGGTCAAGCGTCGCCTGATAGACCCGGAACACCTGTGCCGCGAACGGATCGTAGCTGCGATCGATCCGTCCGCCATTTAGCAGGTCATCCCCGCCCATGCCTTGCAGGATATCCGCCCCGTCATTGCCGACCAGCAGATCGTCCCCGCCGCGCCCATCTATGATATCGCCCTGCGCTGTACCTTCTTTGTGGATATCGCCGACCTCGAGCGGGTTGATCGCGGAATGCCACAGATCGCGCAGCTCCGAGGTTTCGAAATCCGCGGCGCTCAGGCTTGAGCCATTCGCGGTATTCAAGATCACCCGTTCGTCGCCGATCCGAATATCCGCCCCCGTCGCGGTCGGGGTAATGTCCAAAGCCTCCTTGGTGTAGAACCAGGCCATGCTCGAGAGGTCGAGCCGATCGATGCCGGGCTCGTAATCCATGATGAAATCCGTGCGCCCATCCGCATCGAGCACGAAGACGTCCCCCCCTTCGCCCCCCCAAAGCGTATCCACACCGCCGCCGTCTTGCACGATGTCCGCCCCTGCCCCACCGTGGATTTCGTCATCGCCTGCGCCGCCGGAAATCTGATCGTTTCCCGCCCCACCTTTCACGGTTTCGCCGCCATCGCCAAGCTTCAGCGCCAGACCGGCAGGGCCCAACTCCACCTTGATATGGCTGATCCCCATTCCCTGATCGCTCGCGCTCGCTGACACGTCGCCCGCCACGAAAATATCGAGCCCGGTCGCATCCGCGATCATCGCCGCCGCAGCCGGATCGGTCAGCGCGGTTTCGATCTCGTCCGCCAAGGTCCCGATCTGGACCAGTTTGCCGCCGGGCAGCAGCGTAAGCAGGCTGACCCCGTCATCGGCGCCTCCGGCCAGCACATAGACCTGATCGCCCATCGTCACGGTTTCGAGCGTCGTCACGCCCTCGAACCGCGTGCCGAGGTCGTCATTGATCTGATCGGTGACCTCCATCCGCCCGCCCGGACCGAGCGCCACGACAGAAATCGAGCTTGTGCCCGCCGCTCCTAGAAGCGCATAAGCCTGACCGCCCACATGGACCGTCTCGATCGAATTAGGGGTGTTGATGAAGAGGCCGTCGCGCGCATCGATCTGACTGGCGATCTTCAGCTGTCCCTGCTTATCGAGCGCGAGCGTGGTCAGCGAATTATCCGTAGCCGAGGCGGCCAGAACGTATTGCGCCCCGTCGATCTCGACCGTGCCGAGAGTATGGACATCATTCGCTGACCAAGCGGCGCCCGCAGCGCCCTGCGCGATCTCTGTCATCCGGCCTCCGGCACCCATCTGCCAGACATGCAGCCCGCTCCCATGCGCCAGGGCGCCGACGAAAAAGCTCTGCGCGTCGAGTTGCAGCGGCGCGATCGCAAGCACCGCACCCGGCGCAACCGCCCCCGGCAGCGTAAACACATCGCTGATTCCACCGTCATTCTGGTTTAGCCAGACCGCTTGAAACGCGCCCGATGCCGAACCGGTCGCCATCAAGGCAGGACTGCCGTCGATCGAGATCTCGGTCAGCCTCCCGGCTGCATCCAGTCCCGCACTTTCGCTCAGATAAGCCAGATCGCTCGAATTCAGCCGCGCGGTCAGCGGAAGCTGCGCGATGCCGCCTGGCGCATTGGAAATCGAGTAAAGCGTCGGCCCCGTCTCACCCTGCACGAGAAGCAGGTCGGTGATCGACGTCATGAAATTTTCCGCACCATTCGTTACGGTCGCGACCGGCGTCAATTGAGGCATAGCCACCTCCGTTTTCAACGTTCTCACTGTTTCAAGGATGAGGCGCGGCTGGGCTCAGAGCGCGGAGGGAAAGCGGCCCGAAAATGGTTTTTTCTCAATATTTTAATAGAATTCAACGGCTGACATCGCCCAACTCAAAGCATATTGCGTTCGTGGCAGGCAATCGCGGCATTGAGATCGTCGAAAAACTCAAGCCGTCCACGCTCGAGCACCGCGCCGCAATCGCAAATCTCGCGCAACTGGTTCATCGAGTGGCTGACCACAATCGCTCCGGCTTCTTTCAGCCGGTCGCGAAACAGGGCTGCGCTCTTCTCGCGAAACGCCGCATCGCCGACCGCCGTGATCTCGTCGACGAGATAGGTGTCAAAACTGATCGCCATCGACGCCGCAAAGGCCAATCGCGCGCGCATCCCGGAAGAATAGCTGCGCAGCGGCATTCGGAAATGCAGCCCGAGCTCTGCAGTCTCCTCCACGAAGGCCACCATCTCATCCGTATCCACCCCGTAGATCCTCGCGATGAAGCGGCAATTTTGCGCGCCTGTCAGGTCATTGTGAAACGACCCTGCGAAGCCGACAGGAAAGGAGACGCTGCCCCGCGTGATCACCCGGCCCCGATCGGGCCGTGCGGTCCCCGCTATCATTTGCAGAAGCGTTGATTTCCCCGCCCCGTTGCGCCCCAGAAGTGCGACGGATCGCCCGCTGGGAAAGCTCGCGCAGATATCGAGCGCCACGATTTTCTCGCCACCGGGAACGCGGAAGCTCTTGCCGAGATTTTGCAGCCGGATCATCGCGGTTACCGACGGTCCCGGATCGCATAGCCCGCCAGCACGCCAATCGCCCAAAGCAAAATCAAGCTGCCCGCGATCAGCGCAAGAAGCGTTTCGCGGCGTGGATATTCGGCGCTCTCAGCGAGGGTCGGCGCCATGAATGTCGCGAGAAAACGGCTCTTGCGGCGCGCCTCGGCCTCCGCCGCCTCAAAGCTCGCACGCGTTGCCGCATAGGCACGCTCTGCGAATTCGCGCTCCGTCATGAGCCGCTCGAATTCGCCCACGATGCTTGCATAGGCTTCGTCCTTCGTGCCGCCCTCGATGCCAAGCTTGCGCCGTTCCGCCACGATCCGTTTCTCGATCACCGCCAGCCGCCGCTCGGCCTGCTTCAACCGCGGATCCGTACCGCTGCGCACGGTGCCGCGTAGTAGATCGCTCTCGATCATCACATGCGCCTGCTGCTCGAGCAGCGATCCCAGAACCCCAGCTTGGCTTTGCAAATCCATCTCCGGGCTGATCAGTTGATGGCGATTGCGGAAGGTGGTGAGTGCCATGCGCGCCGCCTTCAGTCGCCCCTCCGCCCGCCGCAACTCGCCGCGCGCATGGCGGATCGCGTCTTCGCGCGCCGCGTTGCTGAGCCGATTAATCATCGTCGAGCTGCGGGCCATCAAGGTCTGCGCGATCCTCTGCGCCGAGACCGGGTCGAAAGCCCGCACCTCGATGTCGAGCAGCCCGGCACCCGCGCCGTGCCACACATGGACCATGCGCCGCCAATAGGCGACAAGATCCTCCAGATTGGCGTCGGTCGATAGCCCGAACACCGGATCTGATCGCTTGCGCGACCAAATCGCTCTCAGATCGAGCG
This sequence comes from Thioclava sp. JM3, assembly GCF_002213185.1. NCBI lineage: Bacteria > Pseudomonadati > Pseudomonadota > Alphaproteobacteria > Rhodobacterales > Paracoccaceae > Thioclava > Thioclava sp. JM3. The sequence continues at coordinate 44,929 of NZ_NBOB01000006.1, read as the reverse complement.
CATCGTCGATCTCGGCGACAAGGCTGGGGCTTTGAATAAACTCATACAGAATATCCGTATCGTCCGAAGACGCCCCCGACAGGCTGGATAGCCCGCCGAAAATATCGAATGCCGGGCCGGCCTCCTTGCGCTGAACCGTAAAGCCGACGCGGGAGACGAACTGATCTGCAGCCTGCGCGTAAAGAAAACAGGCAGCGGCCAGAACCGGCGCGACCACCAGCGCCACGAAGCTCAACCCCACCGCATGATGGCGCCGCCGCCAACGCGCCTTGCGGGCAGGCGGGGCGTAAGCGCTCGGCGCTGGTCGTAGCGGCTGGGAGACCTCGCGCAACCCCGCCCCCGTCGCGAGAACGGGCGCGGCACGCGCAGGCTCGTTAACCGCGTGTTTCACAATTGGCTCCACTATTGATCGCATCGGATCCCAGCGAACACGATCCGAATTGAAAACCGGTAAACGAGGCTCGAAATGTTTTTCTCACATGCGCCCAGTCCCCCCAACCGGTCCTTCCCGGCTCTTCGTGCGATCGGCGCGCTCATCTTGCGCGAGATGTCCGCCAGCTACGGCCGCTCGCCGGGGGGCTATCTCTGGGCTCTCCTCGAGCCGGTCGGCGGCATCGCCTTGCTCACTCTTTTCTTTTCGTTGACCTTCCATGCTCCGCCGCTCGGAGCCAGTTTCGCGCTTTTCTATGCGACAGGGCTACTGCCCTTCATGCTGTTTTCGGAGGTCCAATCGAAAGTCGCCAACGCGCTCACCTACTCGCGCGCCCTTCTGGCCTATCCGACGGTGAGCTTTCTCGATGCACTCATCGCGCGACTCGTTTTGAACGCACTCACGAAACTCATCGTCTCTTACCTAGTTCTTCAGGGCTGCCTGCTGATCTTCGACTCCCGCGCGAGCCCTGATCCGCTGCGGATATTCGAGGCGGCGAGTCTTGCCGTGCTGTTGTCCTTCGGCATCGGAACGCTCAACTGTTTTCTCTTCCTGCGCATCCCTGTCTGGCAGCAGATATGGTCGATCCTGATGCGACCTATGTTCCTGATATCCGGTGTGTTTTTCCTCACCGATCACCTGCCGACGTGGGCCGCAGACGTCCTGTGGTTCAACCCGCTCGTACATGTCATCGGCTATCTTAGGCACGGGATCTTCCCGACCTACGAACCCGATCATCTTTCCGCGCCTTGGGTCATCGGCGTATCACTCGTGGCGCTGGCCATCGGCCTTCTGGCGCTCAGGACGCGTTACCGGGATCTCCTCGCAAGGTGAGCGTTGCGGACCGGCGCGAAGGCGCACCGAACAGCGCGGCACGCCACCGACCACAACGGTCCTTGTGCAGAAGGGTATCGAGACGCTTTGCGATCAACCGATCGAGTTCTCCAAGCGTTGCGTCCGCTGGCCATGACCCAGAGAGGAGCCGCCCCGCAAAGATGCGCAATTCGTCGAGATCGTCTAGCTGTGCAGGACCTTTCTCTATTTCGGGATGATAGGGATAGGGTGAAGCCCAGAACGGATCGTCGCATATGGCCTCCGCCTGGGTCGCAGGTAACACGCGCTCGAGCTTTTGGCGCTGGGTCTGCGCGATCTCCTGCAGCGTCTCCACGTGATGCGGCGCGATTGCCCACGCGCGGCGAAGCATAGGCCCCGCCGCCGAACGCCTCTGCAACAGGAACTCGATTTCGGCGCGATGGGTATCTGGGCGGAAGCGCCGATTGCGCAGTAGGAAACCAATCTGCGCCGCGCTGCCAGTTCTGTGACGCTGCCGGGACGGCTGGCTCGATGTTTGAAAGAGAGCATCGGTGTAAGCGACGGCGTCTTGCCCTACCGGGGCGACCTGCAAGCGAACATTGGGAATACGCACCCAAGCCGCGAGATCGGCACCGAAGCTATAAGGACACCGCCAGGCGCGCAGCCAATCGTCAAAGCAGGGACGGCTCCAGACGCCCCACTGCCAGAACGCCGCATTCATCCATGTCAAAGGCGGCCGCAGGAAGGCCAACACGGTGACGGGCGGATGGCCAAGGTCGGCGAGCAGCGACGCAAAAATTTCGGGGCGCCGAATCCATCCCTCATTCGAGAAAAACGGGATGTAGCCGCCTCTGTGGGCGCGCGCCATTTCTCTCTGGAGGAAAGCGGCGAAGGGGCTTGCCCCGACCTCGCGACCCGGATCTGGCATCGAGACATATCCGTAAGGAGAAAGCGCCGCGGCATGTGACACGGCCCTGCCGCGCAGCGGCATCACCAATCCCCTGACCTTCGCCGCGCCGATATAGCGCACGCGATGTCCGGTGCGTGACGCCCTGTCCGGGCGTACGCTCCATGCCGATTGAAGGGCCGAACTGCCGCATTTCGGAGCGCCGACGTGGAAGACAGCAAGACTGTCCTCGAATGTCATGCCACCCACCTTTCGCAGTCGGGCTGTCCGAGCAGGCGACCCATGTCGACATCCGATGGATACCGTGGCAGCGGCAAAACGCATCCCTGCCTGCCCGCAGCCCTGACCGCCTCAGCCTGTGCGCCGAGATCGAAACAGGTCACCGGCAGGCCGGTGCCGAGGGCCTCGTGCGTCGTGAACGAAAAGGTCTCCGGCCAGAGCGACGGGATAAACCACCGATCGATTCCGTGATGCGCAACGAGTATCGGCAAGTCAGACCGCTCGAACGGCCCATGGATGTGGTTCGGCGCGTCAAGATGAAACCGCGGATCGAGAGTCCCCAGTAGCACGAGCCGCGCGCGCCCGTCAGCGATGCACGCATCGCCTACGGTTTCCACGACCGAGGCTCCCTTGTGCAGGCCGATATGGCCAAGCACGCCAATAACGGGCTGCGCAGATCTGTCAGCATTCGAGGAGGTGCCGGAGTTCGCCAGTTGCCTGTGATGCGGATAGGTCAGAGGTGCAGGTCGCCTCCTGTCATGCGGCTTGCAGTCTATCTTATCCGCAAGGTCGGGGCGAACCGACGCAACGATGCCAGCGGAACTGTGCGAGAAAACGCGCAAGCGCGTCGCCGCGGTCATTGCGGCACCCCATGCAGCTTCCCATTCCGATCGGTCGCCGCTTGAATGCGCGCGAGGCGGCTTTCGGAATCCGGCGCGCAGATCGATACGCACCGGGATGTCGCGCAGACTGGGCCCCTCTTCCAGGAGGGTGTATGCCTCACTGAGAGGGAAATAGTCGTGGAAAAGAATGTCGAGTTGGTGCCCTCGGGACAGATCGACTAACAGCTCTGGGATTTCGAGCGGCGCCGAATGACCGACGCCGCAGGAATAGATTACGTGGCGTTCTGGAAGGACCTGCAGCAGAGAAAGGACCGCTGCCCGATCCGCCGTCTCTGTGATGCATAGGCCGAGCGGGTCGTGAAGCTCGATGGACCAGCGAGCCGTACCGCCGACACGCAGAACGATGCCGCGCCGCCCGGCGCGAAGCTCCGCGGCGATTTCCTCACGCAACCGAATCTCTGCGCCGCCACCAAGGGAATGCCCGAGCCAGATTTTGAGCGGCGCGGCCTGCAATGCGCCCGCACGCGCCAAGGCAAGCACAAAACGAGGAGCTGCGAGCGGGTCGCGGCTAAGAAACCGATCGACCGCGCGCGGATAACTCGGATAGCGCCGCTCGATCTTCGCGTGATTGCGTTCCACCAGTTTCTGGCGCGCCGACGGACCGAAGGAGGCACTGCCCCGATGCTCGACGAAAAGCGAGCTTATCCCGACATGGCGCCCCCCGAGCCGCCGTACCCTTTGGCACCAATCCGTCTCCTCTCCGTAGCCGCGCCCGAACCCCGGATCGAAGCACGGGAGTTGGGAAAGAAAGCGGGGTGCGAGCGCCATGCAAAAACCGATCCCGGTGGGCAGATCGGCGCGCGCTTGCGAAGGTTCCAACTTCGCGGCGACGGCATCGATCTCATCGACGGCCCCGGGCGGGAGATCGCTCCGCGTACCAGGCATCGGCACCGACAATATCTGCGCGTCATTCGACATTGGCGTCACGCTTGCCACCTCAGGGTCGGTGAGCGGCTCCACAAGCCGCGACGCCCAGCCCGCAGGCACGAAGACATCCGAATTCAGCAAGACCACGGGACGGTCTGGGAAGCGATTCAGGACCTCCTCATACCCGCGATTGACGGAGGCGACGAAGCCCAGATTCGCTGCATTTTCCAGAAGCGTCACGTTGGCTTGGGCCTTACACCAATCGCGCAAAAACGGCCGCATCTCGGGATCGGTCGAGCGATCTTCGACCACGATCATGTGCCAATCGAGATCCGTATGCCGAACGATGCGATCGAGCGTCTCGCGCAGCAGATTCCGCGCGTTGAAAACTGGCAAGACAATCACGATCGCGGGGGAAGCCGGCGGTTCGTCAGGCGGTCCGGTGCGCAACAAGTCGGACGGTAGAAGCGCACCTCGCGATTGCGCCACAAACCCCAGTGCCGACTTCACCCTCATCCCCGCGGAACTGTCGCCGCGGCTTCGCCATCGCCAGATGTCGCCGGCATGAGAGGCGAGCCGCCAAAGAAATATCGGCGCAATACGCAGCTGCCCGAAAGTGAGACGAAGGCGTCCGATCGGCGGCAAGGTCCAGCTTTCGTTTCCCTGCCCTTCGGCTCCTTTACCGGGAATGGCCAGTTCTACCCGACCGGGCCAAAACGGCAGATCGAAGGCGAATTTCGCCACCCCTGAAGCGTCGGGTTCAAGGGCGCATCGTTGCGTCACGCAGTCCAACCGCAAGACCAGCTCCGGAGCGGCGATTCGCCCCTCCAGCCGAAGACGGTTTCCGCTATACTCATATCGCGTGACATGCAGGCCCCAAGCTTCTGCGCGCGCGCCCAAACCGCCCATAGTCCGAGAGATTCGGAGATTCGCGTCGGCATATCGATGAAAGACCCGGAAAATTCTGCCCAGCACAACGATTCCTCGCGATAGCGTCCGAAATCGGCGTCAGGTGACGCCATCTTTCGGAACGTTACGCGAACGAACGTAAATTTTCAGGAAACGGCTGGCAGGGGCAGAGGGACTCGAACCCGCGACCCTCGGTTTTGGAGACCGATGCTCTACCAACTGAGCTATACCCCTAGGCCGTGGCGTGGGTGCTAAAGTCTCGCGCGACCGAAATCAAGTACCTTTCCACCGATCTCTCGCATTTCCCCGCCGAAGAAATCGCCGTGGAACGCAAGCCGAGCACAGATCGTTTTTCCTCCGAACCCGCGCAAGCTGCGCCTCTGGAAAGGAAAGCATATGCCCAAGATTACCGAAGCCCGCATTCTGATCATGGCCACCGATGGTTTCGAGCAGGCCGAATTGACCGTTCCGCGCGACAAGCTGATCGAAGCAGGCGCGCAGATCGACATCGCCTCGCTCGACGGCGAAGATATCCGCGGTTGGGACGAAACCGACTGGGGCGAAACCGTTTCGGTACAGCGCAAGATCTCCGATGTCGATGCGTCAAATTACGATGCGATCGTTCTACCCGGCGGTCAGATCAACCCCGACCTTCTTCGTGTCGAGAAAAGCGCGCTGGACCTGCTGCGCAATTTCTATGACCAGGGGAAGGTTGTAGCCGCGGTCTGCCACGCACCTTGGCTTCTGATCGAAACCGGGATCGCCAAGGGGCGCAAGATGACCTCGTATCACTCGGTGCGCACCGATGTCGAAAACGCCGGTGGCGAATGGATCAACGAATCCGTGGTTTCCGACAATGGCGTCGTCACCTCGCGCAACCCGAAGGATCTCGACGATTTCGTCGCAAAGATCATCGAGGAGGTGCAGGAAGGTCGCCACATGCGCGACGCCGCCTGATCGCGTGAATTACCGCTTCCTGCGCTTCGAATAGAGGCGCAGGAGGCCCATGACCATCAACTGCACGGCGACGATCACCACGCAGACGATCACCAGATAATTGAACGCATTGTCGGAATTCAGCCCCGGCATCCCGCCGATGTTGACTCCGAAGAGGCCTGTAAGAAACCCGAGCGGCAGGAAGATCGTGGAGACCACCGACAGCACGAAGGTGTTGCGGTTCACCCGATCCGACAGCTGGCTCGAGAGTTCCTCGCGGAGCACCTGTGCCTGATCGCGCAGCTCGTCCATATCTTCCGAAATCCGCGTCATCTTCAACGCTTCTTCCTCGATCTCGCGCCGCGTGACCTCGTCGATGATCGGGCTCTCCGCCTGCGTCAGACGGATCAGGGCTTCGCGTTGCGGCGCGAGGTAACGCCGCGCCGCGATCACCTGCAGCCGCAGGTCGAGAACGTCGCGGCGCATGTGATCGGCGTGCCCGCCATAGACCTGATCCTCTAGCGTTTCGGCGCGTTCGTCCAATTCGCTCTGGAACACTCCGATATTGCCGACGATATCCTCGGTGAGTTGCACGAGGAAGCTGCCCGCGTCGCTGGGCCCTTGGCCGTCGCGGATCGCTACGTTCATGTGCTCGATCGCGCGCACGCGCTTGCGCGAGATCGTCAGGATGCGCTGCCGGTCGAGATACATCCGCAGCGAGACCATATCCTCGGGGTCTTCGCCCTCGTTGAAGTTGATCGCGCGCAGGATCACCAGAAGCCCCTCGCCGATCTGGCTCATGCGCGGGCGCGTATCGACATCGAGCAACGCCTCCACCGCCTGCGGGTCGAGGTAATCCAGCTCCTCGCGAATCCAGCGCTGCGCCTGCGGGTGCGTCCCGTCCAGATGCGCCCAGGCGAGCCGTTCGTCCCGTAGCGCCTCGACGATATCGGCAGGCCCGTCAGGATCGGGCGCGCCCGAGAGGATATGCGAGAAGAGGATCGGGCTGTTGGTCATCCGGGCTCCGGGCGAAATCGTAGCGTTGCCCAGAGCCTAGCGTCGTTGCGCGCAGCGGCAAGCCTCTCGCTTAGGGTGCGTGTCTGGCCAGTGCGGCGACATCGCCTGCTTCCAGTGCCGGAAGCGCGGCCTGTATGGCCTCCACCGGCCAGTCCCACCACGCCAGTTCGAGCAATTGTGCAATCTCATCGGGGCTGAACCGGAACCGCACCACCCGCGCCGGATTGCCAGCAACGATGGCAAAGGGCGGCACGTCCTGCGCGACCACCGAGCCAGCCGCCACGATCGCCCCCGCGCTGATGCGCACCCCGGGCACCACCATTGCATTGAAGCCTAGCCAGACATCCGGCCCGATTACCGTATCGCCGATCGCGGCATTCTCCTCGAGATATTTCCCCGCCGTCTCCATGTCGAAAATCCGGAACGGATAGGTCGTAATCCCGCCCATCGGGTGATTTGCGGAGGCGGTGATGAAGCGCACCCCATGCGCGATCTGCGCGAAGGGGCCGATCACCAGCCGCTCGGGGCAGCCGGGAAACAGATACGGCGCCAGCTCCGCCGCCGCGTCCGGCACGGGAACGAGAGGGCTGTAATAAGCATAGCGCCCGACCTCGATATTGGGATGATCGATCACCGCCTGCAGGAACACGGTGGGTTCATGCGGCATGCCATCGGGCAGCAGGACAGGATTGCGGGTATCGGGCGCAGGAAAGCGCCGCGGCAGCGGATGGGCAGACATGGAGAGACCTCTCTCGATCAGAGTTTCAGGGAAACGGGATCAGAAAAGGGTCTTGTCCATCGGCGCCTCCATTGCGTGCTCGCCCAGTCTAGCGCAAGCGACGGGTCCGCGCCAGCCGTCCGGTCACAGCTTGCGCGCGCGCCACTCCGTCATCGCCTTCGCGATCTGCTCCGCCGCGTCAGGGTCGAGGTGGAAATGGTGGTCGCCTGCGATCTCCACGCTCTCATAATCGGCGATCAGCTCGGCCCCCCATCGCGCCAACTCCGCCGTGCCCTCGCGCCGCGCCCGGATCCCGTCCGCAGCCCAGATATTGAGCACCGGTGCCCGGATCGCCCGCAGCACCGCCTCCACATCGTCGCGATCGAGTTTCGCTGCAGAGCTCGCGAACAGCCGCCGGTCGCCGCGCAGATGCCAGCTCTCCGGGCCGTCTTTCAGCGCACGTTCCGCCAGCGCCTCGGCCACCGCGCGCGCATTGCCCTGCCCCGCGCGGCGCGCGATATAGGCCTCGCGCGTCGGGAAACGGCGCGGAGGCCGCGCCGCCTGCGTTGGCACCTCGGTCAGGTAGGCGCGCAGAGTTGTGACGAAATCCTGCGCCACCGGCTCGGGGGCAAGCGAATCGAGCGCGATGAAACCCCGCACCTGCTCCGGCATCGCCGCCGCCAGCAACGCCGAGATATTGGCGCCGCGCGAATGGCCCAGCAGCACGCAGTCCTCCCAGCCCAGGGCATCGAGCACCCGCAGGATCTGCGGCAAGTCGTCCCAGATATTGTAGCTCGCATGGGCCGCGCGATGCCCGCTCAGCCCCTGCCCGCTCAAATCGAGCGCGACGACATGGCAGCCATTCAGCCGCGGCGCGAGCTCGGCAAAGCTTGCTGCATGATCCATCCAACCATGCAGCGCCAAGACCGGCAGCCCCTCCTCGGGGCCCCATTCGAGCCCGGCGATCCGTAGCCCGTCCACGTCCCAGTGCCGCTCACGCGCACCGTTCGTCTCCACCATGTCTTGTCCTCCCGCACCACCCGATCCGCAGAAGATCTAGCGCGAGACACCCGCGATTGCGACCACCGGCACCGCGCCTTTCACGCAAAGCAAAAGGGCCGCCCAAGCGGGCGGCCCTTCGCAAGTCCAAATGATCCGAAGATCACTCGATGATTTTCGACACCACGCCGGCGCCGACGGTGCGGCCGCCTTCGCGGATTGCGAAGCGCAGACCGTCTTCCATCGCGATCGGAGCGATCAGTTCGACTTCGAACTTCAGGTTGTCGCCCGGCATCACCATCTCGGTGCCCTCGGGCAGCGTCACGGTGCCGGTCACGTCCGTCGTGCGGAAGTAGAACTGCGGACGGTAGTTCGCGAAGAACGGGGTGTGACGGCCACCTTCCTCTTTGGTGAGGATGTAGGCTTCAGCTTCGAACTTTGTGTGCGGCTTCACCGAACCCGGCTTGCACAGAACCTGACCACGCTCGACGCCGTCACGGTCGATGCCGCGCAGCAGCGCGCCGATGTTGTCGCCAGCTTCACCACGGTCCAGCAGCTTGCGGAACATCTCGACGCCCGTGCAGGTCGTCTTCGAGGTGTCGCGGATACCCACGATTTCCAGTTCGTCGCCGACGTTGATCACGCCACGCTCGACGCGGCCGGTCACAACCGTACCACGGCCCGAGATCGAGAACACGTCTTCGATCGGCATCAGGAAGGGCTGGTCCACGGCGCGCTCCGGCGTCGGGATGTAGCTGTCGACAGCTTCCATCAGCGCACGGATCGAGTTCTCGCCGATTTCCGGATCACGGCCTTCCATCGCGGCCAGAGCCGAACCCTTGATGATCGGGATATCGTCGCCGGGGAAGTCGTAGGACGACAGAAGTTCGCGAACTTCCATTTCCACGAGCTCGAGCAGCTCCTCGTCGTCGACCTGGTCAACCTTGTTCAGGTACACGACCATCGCCGGGATGCCGACCTGACGGCCGAGCAGGATGTGCTCGCGCGTCTGCGGCATCGGGCCGTCAGCTGCGTTCACGACCAGGATCGCGCCGTCCATCTGCGCTGCACCCGTGATCATGTTCTTCACGTAGTCGGCGTGGCCGGGGCAGTCGACGTGCGCGTAGTGACGCGACTCGGTCTCGTACTCCACGTGCGCGGTCGAGATCGTGATGCCGCGGGCTTTCTCTTCCGGCGCGCCGTCGATCTGGTCATACGCGCGGAAATCACCGAAATACTTCGTGATCGCAGCCGTCAGCGTCGTCTTGCCGTGGTCAACGTGGCCAATCGTGCCGATGTTGACGTGCGGTTTGTTACGTTCAAACTTTTCCTTTGCCATCTCGCGGGGCGCCTCTGGTTAGGGGGCCGCTAGCAGCGAGCCCGAGTCAATATCGCGCGCTACCTATTGCCCTGGCGGGGAAAAATCAAGCCCGGAATGTAGGGTTTCCCCTGTCTGTGTTCGCGGTTTCGCTTGGGCAGCGACCCTCTCCGCACTACCATCCCGTCATGGATTACGCTGCGACAGACGACACCCAACGCCTTCCCGCCCGCGCACCGCTTGCCGAGCACCCGCTGGGGATCCTCGCGAGCTTCCGGGCTGCGCGGCGCAACCTGTTGGAAATAATACCGGAACTGGCCACGCATGCACCGATCATCTCGGGCAATACAGGCGCGCGCTGGCATATGGTGATGGACCCTGACAGCCTGCGTCACATCCTCAAGACGCGCGTCGAGGATTATCCGAAATCGGTGGTGACCAAGCTCATTCTCGGCCCTGCCGTAGGGGAAGGGCTATTCGTCGCCGAAGGAGCCGAATGGCGCTGGCAGCGTCGCGCCGCCTCGCCGGTTTTCGCCGCGCGCAACATGGAGGCGCTCGCCCCCGTCATGGGCGCCGCAGCAGAGGCCTCCGCCGCGCGCATCGGCACCGCCGCCGATACCGGTCGCGCCGTGGATCTGCATCAGGAAATGGTGGCCGCGACCTTCGAGGTGATCTCGGACGTGACCTTCTCGGGCGACGAGGGTTTCGACCGCGCCGCGATCCATCGGGCGATCGACGCCTATATCGCGCAGACGGCAAAGGTCTCGCTTCTGGATCTTTTCGCCCTGCCCGCCTGGGTGCCGCGCCCGCATCGGGTGATCTCCTCGGGCGTCGTGCGCGACCTCAAGCGCCATGCGGACCGCGCGATCGAGGCCCGGCGCGCGAGCGAGGCGAAGGCGGTGCCCGACCTTCTGGACCTGCTCGACGGCGCGCAGGACCCCGAAACCGGCCGCGAGATGAGCCCGGCCGAGCTACGCGACAACCTGCTGACCTTCATCGTCGCAGGCCATGAGACCACCGCGCTGACGCTCGCCTGGGCGCTCTACCTCTGCGCCTTCGATCCGCAGGTGCAGGAGGCCGCTCGCAGCGAGGCGCAGGCCACGCTCGGCGCGCATGCGGCGACCGTCGATGACCTGCCACAGATGCCCCTCGTCGCGCAGATCGTGAACGAAAGCCTGCGGCTCTACCCGCCTGCGGGTTTCCTGTCGCGCACGGCGCGCAAACCCGACACGCTTCTGGGCCGCGAGGTGCGCGCAGGCGACACGGTGATGCTGCCGATCTACGCGCTCCACCGTCACCACGCGCTGTGGGACGACCCGCATGCCTTCCGCCCGGATCGTTTCGCCGATCCGACGCATGACCGCTTCGCCTTCCTGCCCTTCGGGGCCGGGCCGCGGATCTGCATCGGCGCAGGCTTCGCGATGCAGGAGGCGCAGATCATCCTCGCCACGCTCCTCGCCCGGTTCCGCTTCACCGCCGTTCCGGGGCGCGAGCCTGTGCCGGAGATGATCCTGACCACACGCCCAAAGGGCGGCATCTGGCTGACGGTAAAGCGCGCGTGACAGGCGAGAGCGAACACTCATGCGTCGCCTTGGCGAAAATATCCCGGGGGTGAATTGCCCGGCAGGGCAAGAGGGGGCAGCGCCCCCTGCCGGATCGCCCGGGCCTGTCCGGACGATCCCTCAGGTAAAGCCTCAGGTGAACCTGTTGTCCCGCGGGAAGCCACGCGGGGCCATGCGGCCCGCCGAGGCGCGCTTGCCGGTCCATTCGGCGAGATCGGTCTCGGTCCGCGTGCGGCCCGCCGGATCCTTCCAGCTCAGACCATCGGCCAGGGTGAAGGTCTTGGCGTCGCTCAGCCCCCCGTCCTTGTATTTCTGCAAACGGACGCCCTTGCCGCGCGCCATTTCGGGCAGCTCTTCCAGCGGGAAGACCAGCAGCTTGCGGTTCTGACCGACGCAAGCGACCGTGTCGCCGTCGATCTTCGAGCAGACGGTGGTTTTCGCCGCCCCCTTCATGTTCAGAACCTGCTTGCCCGATTTGGTCTGCGCCACGAGCTCTTCGCCCGGGCAGACGAACCCGTCGCCATCCGAGGAGGCCAGAAGGTATTTCTCGCCCGCCTTCGGCAGTAGCAGATGCGTCACCTCCGCCTCGTTGGGCAGGTCGACCATCAGCCGCAGCGGCTCGCCCATGCCGCGCCCGCCGGGCAGATTCGCCCCCAGCACCGTATAGGCGCGCCCGTTGGAGCCCATCGCGACGATCCGGTCCGTGGTCTCGGCATGCATGGCGAACATCGGCCCGTCGCCATCCTTGAACTTCACCTCGGCGTCGAGCGCGTTGTGGCCCTTCATCGCCCGGATCCAGCCCATCTTCGACAGGATCACGGTAATCGGTTCGCGTTCGATCATCGCCTCGATCGGCACTTCCTCGACCTCACCGGCCTCGGCAAAGCCGGTGCGTCGCGCGCCGCCCTCGGCGTTGCGGCCGAATTTCTTGTCGATCTCTTTCAGCTCACCGCCGATCGTCTTCCATTGCAGCTTTTCGGAGGCGAGAAGGTCTTCCAGTCCCGAGCGCTCTTCGATCAGTGCATCACGCTCGCGCTTGAGTTCCATCTCCTCAAGCTTGCGCAGACTGCGCAGGCGCATGTTTAGGATCGCTTCGGCCTGCACGTCCGACAGTTCGAACTCGGCCATCAGCATCGCTTTGGGTTCGTCCTCGTAGCGAATGATCTCGATCACCCGGTCGAGGTTCAGGAAGGCGATAATGTAGCCTTCGAGCACTTCCAGACGCGCGTCGATCTTGTCCATCCGATGCTGCGAACGGCGCAGCAGCACCTCGCGCCGGTGATCGAGGAAGGCGCGCAGCACCTCCTTGAGCGAGCAGACCTTCGGCACCCGCCCGTCGATCAGCACGTTCATGTTGAGCGAGAAGCGGACCTCCAGATCGGAGTTCTTGAACAGCATCCCCATCAGCATCTCGGGCTCGACGGTGCGCGATTTCGGCTCCAGCACGATGCGGATATCGTCGGCACTCTCGTCGCGCACATCGGCCAGCGCGGGCACTTTGCGGGTCTGGATGACCTCGGCCAGACGCTCGATCAGCTTCGATTTCTGCACCTGATACGGAATCTCGGTGACGACGATCTGCCACTGACCGCGGCCGAGATCCTCTTTCTCCCAGCGCGCCCGCAGACGGAATGCACCGCGCCCGGTGCGATAGGCGTCGCGGATATTCTCGGGCGGCTCGACCAGCACGCCGCCGGTCGGGAAGTCGGGGCCGGGGATATGCTCGACCAGCTCGTCATCAGTGATGGCGGGGCGCTTGATCATCTCCAAGAGCGCCTCGACCAACTCGCCGAGGTTATGCGGGGGGATGTTCGTCGCCATGCCGACCGCGATGCCGCTCGCGCCATTGGCCAGCAGGTTCGGAAAGGCGGCGGGCAGCACGACCGGCTCGGTCAGCGTACCGTCGTAGTTCGGGCGGTAATCGACCGCGTTCTCGGCCAGACCTTCCAGAAGCGACTCGGACGGTGAGGCCAGACGTGCCTCGGTGTAACGCGAGGCTGCCGGGTTATCGCCGTCGATATTGCCGAAGTTGCCCTGCCCGTCGACGAGCTTGTAGCGCATCGCGAAATCCTGCGCGAGACGCGCCATCGCGTCGTAGATCGCGGCGTCGCCATGGGGGTGGTAGTTCCCCATCACGTCACCCGAGATCTTCGCGGATTTCCGAAAGCCGCCGGTGGGCGACAGCTTCAGTTCGCGCATCGCGAAGAGGATGCGCCGATGCACCGGCTTCAACCCGTCGCGCGCATCGGGCAGCGCCCGGTGCATGATCGTCGAGAGCGCATAGGTCAGATAGCGCTCGCCAATCGCGCGGCTCAGCGGTTCGGAACTGGTGGAGAGGGGATTTTCTTCGTCACTGCTCATGCCGATTTACTAAAGCCGAGCCCGATCCCGGTCCAGCGGGAAAAGCAGGAATAAGAATTTCCAAGGAACTTTTCCCCCGTCGGCGGAATTTCACCGACGTAGAGCAGGCGGAATCGTGTTAACATTTCAATGATTCCCCAGCTGCCAATTCGGAATCAGGGGGTTGAACATGGGTAAGTTGTTGCTGACCACTTTGGCGGGTATTTACGCCGTTATGGCCATCGCCGGTCGCGACGTCCCCGGGGACGTCGAACAGGCCTCTGCGGCTACGTCAAATGACACGGTACAGGTGTCACGCGCCGCGACCGACAGTCAAGAACTTTCGGCCAGCGAAGCGCCTCAAATTGTCGCGAAGGCGGCCGCCACATCGCCGACCGATACGCCGAAAATCGAGAAGGCGTCGCTGATCACGCGCATCACGCCGAACACGCGGATGCCGGGCCCTGAGCTCAAACCCTCGCCCGAACATCGCAAGAACGCTGCGCCGGAAGTCGACGGCGGCACGCTCTGGAGCGTCTCGGCCAATGCCCTCAACGTGCGCTCGGGCCCCTCGACCAGCAATGCCGCGATCGACAGCGTCCGCAAAGGCGATCAAGTGCTCGTTGTGGCCGAGAGCGGCGGTTGGGCGCATGTGAAGATCGAAGGCAGCGGCACCGAAGGCTGGGTCTCGAAGAAATATCTGCGCCCGGCGAACTGAGCTTTCACAGGCGGTGCACCGCTAAATTCTTGTTTTTCCACCCGGGTCAAAATATTCCCGCCGGAGGCATATCTCCGGCGGGTTTTTCTTTGCCTCGCCGGATCAGAGGGAAGGCGCGCGCATGGCCAAGACGATTCTGATCACCGGATGCTCCTCGGGCATCGGCTACGACGCGGCCCACGGGCTGAAGGCCGCGGGCTGGAAAGTCTTCGCCACCTGCCGCCGCGAAGAGGATTGCGAACGTCTGCGCTCCGAGGGCTTAGTCTCGTTCCAACTCGACGTGGCCGATCCCGAAAGCATCGAGGCTGGCTTCAACGAGGCGCTCGCGCGCGGGCATGGCCGGCTTGATGCGCTCTACAACAACGCCGCCTTCGCCTGCCCCGGCGCTGCCGAGGACATTCCGGCCGGCGCGCTGCGCGAGATTTTCGAGACCAACCTGTTTGGCCTGCACGACCTGACGACCCGCGCGATCAAGGTGATGCGCGCACAGGGCGACAACGGCGAAGGACGCATCCTGCAATGCTCCTCGGTGCTGGGCTTCGTCGGTCTGAAATGGCGCGCAGCCTATGCCTCGACGAAATTCGCGCTGGAAGGGCTGACCGACGTGATGCGGCTCGAGATGGCAGATACGGATATCAAGATCGTGCTGATCCAGCCGGGCCCTATCACCTCGAAAATCCGGGTCAATTCGATCCCGCCTTTCGAGAAATGGGTGGATTGGGAGAACTCCGCCCGCCGCGCGCAATACGAGGGCAGCTTGCTAAAGCGTCTCTACCAAGGCCGCGGCAAGCCCGACACGTTCGAACTGCCGCCCTCCGAGGTGACGAAGGCGATCCTCAAGGCGCTCGAGGCCCCGAACCCGAAGCCGCGCTACAAGATCACCACGCCCACGAAGACGATCAGTGTCGTGCGCCGCTTCCTGCCGGACCGGATGCTCGACTGGGTGCTGGCCAAGGGCTGAAAATCCTTTCGCATTTTCGTGATCTCCAGCTATGTCTTGAGCCCAGAGGGAGAGAGACTACATGCGCAACGACCCGTTATTCTACATCGTCGCCGTGGCAAGTCTGGCGGTTCTGGTGATCTTGATGATCGGCATCGCGGGCTTCGGACGCGGGGGCGATTTCAACAAGAAACATGCCAACAAGCTGATGCGGTTGCGCATTGCCGCCCAGGCGGTCGCGATCGCGCTGATCCTGTTGTTCGTTTATCTCAGAAAGGGTGGCTGATGGTCGTTCTCAATCGCATCTACACGCGAACCGGCGACGCCGGGGAAACCGCGCTCTCGAACGGGGTGCGCGTCGCCAAACATTCCGCGCGCGTGACCGCTTATGGCACCGTGGACGAGCTGAACGCGACCGTGGGCATCGCACGCCTGCATGCCGACGAGGCGCTGCAAAAGCAGCTCTCCGTGATCCAGAACGACCTCTTCGATCTGGGCGCAGATCTGGCGCGCCCGGACATGGAACATGACGACGAGGCGGGCTACCCGGTCCTGCGCATGGTCGAGTCCCAAGTGACCCGGCTCGAGACCGAGATCGACGCGATGAACAAGAAGCTCGAGCCGCTGCGCAGCTTCATCCTGCCGGGCGGCACAGCGCTCGCGGCGCACCTTCACATGTCGCGCACCGTCGCGCGTCGTGCCGAGCGCGAAGCCGTGTCCCTCGCCGCGATCGAAGGCGTCAACGAATGGGCAGTGAAATATCTAAACCGCCTGTCCGACTGGTTCTTCGTCGCAGCCCGGATCGCGAATGACGATGGCAAGGATGATGTGTTATGGGTACCCGGAGCGAACCGCTAACGAAGGCAGTGGCGGAGCTTCCAGAAACCACCGGCGAAGGGAAGAGGCAGCCGCTAGGCGCCCTCAAAGAAAGCTCTGCGGATCGATATCGACTGCGAGCCGCGCATTCGTCGGCAGCTTCAGCCCCTTGAGCCAAGCCTTGAGCGCGCCCTGCAGCGGCGCGCTTTTCTCTGCCTTCACCAGCATCCGCACCCGATGCCGCCCGCGCACCCGCGCGATCGGCGCAGGCGCGGGCCCGAAGACCTGCGCGCCGATCCGGCGCAGCGCGGCGTCGTTGCGCGCCAGGTGATTGCCGATCTCGAAAAGCGGCTGCAGATCCGGCCCCGACAGGATGATCCCGGCCATCCGCCCGTAAGGCGGTACGCCCTGGGCCTGCCGCGCGGCCGCCTCCTGCGCCCAGAACGCCTCCTCGTCGCCGCCCAGAATCGCCCGGATCACCGGGTGCTCGGGCTGATAGGTCTGCAACAGCGCCGCGCCCTTCTCCTCGGCGCGGCCCGCCCGGCCCGCCACCTGCCGCATCAGTTGGAATGTCTTCTCCGCCGCGCGCAGGTCCGAGCCCTGCAGGCCCAGATCGGCGTCGATCACGCCCACCAAGGTCAGCCGTGGGAAGTTATGCCCCTTCGCCACGATCTGGGTGCCGATGATGATATCCGCCTCGCCCTGTGCGATCTCGGCGATCTTCTCCTTCAGCGCGCGGGCTGAACCGAACAGGTCAGAAGACAGCACCGCCAGGCGCGCGTCGGGGAAGCGCTCCGCAACCTCCTCGGCCAGCCGCTCGACCCCCGGCCCGACCGGCGCGAGCTTCCCTTCCACTTCGCAGCTCGGGCATTTCACCGGGATCGGCTTCGTCTCGCCGCATTGGTGGCAGACGAGGCGCTTCAGGAAACGGTGCTCGACCATCCGCGCGTCGCAATGATCGCAGCCGATCTGATGCCCGCAGGCCCGACAGATCGTGACCGGCGCATAGCCGCGACGGTTGAGAAACAGCATCGCCTGCTGCCCCTCGGCCACCCGCGCCAGCACCTCTTTCACCAGCGTCGGCCCGATCCAATGCGCGCTCTCGATCGCCTCGTCGCGCATGTCGATCGTGCCCATCTCGGGCAGTTCCGCCGTGCCGAACCGTGCGCCCAGATCAAGCCGCTGATACTTCCCCGCCTCCGCGTTCGCCCATGTCTCGAGACTGGGCGTCGCCGAGGCCAGCACCACCTGCGCCGAACAACCCGAGGCGCGCAGCACCGCCATGTCGCGCGCATTATAGAGAACGCCCTCCTCCTGCTTGTAGGAGCTGTCATGCTCCTCATCGACGACGATCAGCCCCAGATCGCGAAACGGCAGGAACAGCGCCGAGCGTGCGCCGACGACAAGCTGCACCTCGCCCGCACCGCAGGCCTTCCACAGCCTGCGCCGCTCGCTCTGCGTGACGCCGGAATGCCACTCGCCGGGGCGCGCGCCGAACCGCGCCTCGACCCGCGAAAGGAACTCGGAACTCAGAGCGATCTCGGGCAACAGCACCAAGGCCTGCCGCCCCTTGCGCAGACATTCCGCGACGGCCTCGAGATAGACCTCCGTCTTGCCCGATCCGGTCACGCCCTTAAGCAGCGTCGTCGAATACGCGCCGGAGCCTGTCCGCAACGCCGCCGCCGCGGCGGTCTGCGCCTCCGACAGCGCCTTGCCGGGCCGCGCCGGATCGAGCCGCGGGAAGGGCTGATCGCGCGGGACCTCCGCCTCGATCAGCGCACCGGTCTTCACCAGCCCTTTCACCACCTGCGTCGTCACCCCCGCCAGATGCGCCAACTCGCTCAGGTAAAACCCCGCGCCGCCATGCTCTTCCAGCACCTCGAGCACCCGCGCCCGCGCATCGGTCATCCGCGACGGCTCACGATCGCCCAAGCGGTAGATCTTGCGCATCCCCGGCGGATCGCCCAAGCCCGGCGCCCGCGTCGCGAGGCGCAAAACCTGCGGCAGGGGCGTCATCGTGTACTCCGCCATCCGCTCCAGAAAGACGCGCAGTTCGTCGCGCATCGGCGGCACGTCGAAGACCCGGTTCACCGCGCGCAGCTTGGCCGCGTCGAAGCCACCCTCTCCTGGCCCCCAGACCACACCCAGCACCTTTCGCGGCCCCAGCGGCACCTCGACGAAAGCGCCGTTGTGGCAGCCGCCCTCCGGCGCGCGGTAATCGAGCGGCCGCCCGATCGGCTCCGCTGACAGCACCGCGACCCGCGCGCCCTCTTCGAACCAACCGGGTTCAGACATCGCCATGCCTTCCAACTGCACTAAATATTCCCGTAAGCGGCGAAGCCGCGGGGCTGAGCCCCTCTGGCGTTGCGACCTCTTTCACCCTCGCCGCTTTTGCGCTAACACGCTCGCGACTGCCGCCAAGGAGAGCTGCCATGAAATTCTTCGTCGATACCGCTGACACCGCCGCGATCAAGGAACTCAACGATCTGGGTATGGTCGATGGCGTGACCACCAACCCGTCGCTGATCCTGAAATCGGGCCGCAACATTCTCGAAGTCACCAAGGAAATCTGCGACATGGTCCACGGGCCGGTCTCGGCCGAAGTCGTGGCCACCGAAGCCAAGGACATGATCGAAGAAGGTATGAAGCTCGCCAAGATCGCCCCCAATATCGCGATCAAGGTGCCGCTGACCTGGGACGGCCTGACCGCTTGCAAGGCTTTCGCATCCGAAGGCCACATGGTCAATGTCACGCTGTGCTTCTCGACCGCGCAGGCGATCCTCGCCGCGAAGGCGGGCGCGACCTTCATCTCGCCCTTCATCGGCCGCCTCGACGACATCAACCTCGACGGGATGGATCTGATCGAAGACATCCGCACGGTCTATGACAACTACGATTTCTCGACCCAGATCCTCGCCGCCTCGATCCGCTCGGTGAACCACATCAGCGACGCCGCGCGCATCGGCGCCGACGTGATCACCGCCCCGCCGGCGGTTATCAAGTCGATGGCGAACCATCCGCTGACCGACAAGGGTCTGGCCCAGTTCCTCAAGGATTGGGAAGCGACCGGCCAGAAGATCTGATCTTCCGGCGTGAGTCCGAAACGGCACAGGCCCGCCTATCCGGCGGGCCTTTTTCGTCGCGGGGGCCGATTTTTGGACTGCGTCGCGATGCGCATCGTGTATGCTCGGAAAAAATGACGCATCGATGAGCGACGAGACAGGCATGACCGAACCGGCCCTCGTGGAGCAACTCCGCGACAAGATCATTTCCGACCCTGACGTGATTCTCGAGGACCGCGACCTGATGCGGGCGCTGATCGCCGCGAACGAAGCGGCGATGGGCGGCAATATCGTCGATCTGCGCGGCGCGGCCATGTCCCGGCTGGAGGCGCGGCTCGACCGGCTGGAAGACACCCACCGGTCGGTCATCGCCGCCGCCTATGAGAACCTCGCAGGTACCAACCAGATTCACCGCGCGGTTCTGCGGATGCTCGACCCGCATGACTTTCAGTCCTTCCTGTCGAATTTGGCTTCCGAAGTGGCCGAGATCCTGCGCGTCGATGCGGTGCGTCTGGTGCTCGAGAGCCACCAGAACGAGGACGACCCGGCGCTTCGCCAGCTGGGCGAGGTGCTTTGCGTGGCCGAACCCGGCTTCATCACCGAATACATGCGCGGCGGGCGCGGCGGGCAGCCGCGACAAGTCGTGCTGCGCCAGACCGTTCCCGGCTCCGAGGCGATCTTCGGCGAGGCCGCGAACTGGGTGCGCTCCGAGGCGCTGATGCAGCTCGATCTGGGCGAGGGCCGGCTGCCGGGCATGCTGGTCATGGCCGCCGAGGATCCGCATCAGTTCAAACCCTCGCAGGGCACCGATCTTCTGGCCTTCTTCGCAGGCGTATTCGAACGCACGATGCGCCGCTGGCTGGATTGATGGCGGAGCCGTCCGCAGGGCTGCAAGACGCGCTCGCCGAGTGGCTGAGCCATCTGCGCGGTTTACGCGACGCGTCCGAGCATACGATCACCGCCTATCGGCGCGACGTGGCGGGCTTCCTGGGATTTCTGCAAAATCATCATGGCGAGAGCCTCGGCACCGCCCGGATCGCGCAGCTCGGCCCTTCCGACATGCGGGCATGGATGGCGCATGAGCGGTCGCGCGAGGTCTCGTCGCGCTCGCTCGCCCGCGCCCTGTCCTCGGTCAAAAGCTTCATCCGCTGGCTCGCCGATCGCGACGGGTTCGACGCGAGCCATATCCTCTCGACCCGCAGCCCGAAATATCAACGCAAGCTGCCGCGACCGCTGAACGAAGACGCCGCCGCCGAGATGATCGAACAGGTCGACACGCAAGCGATGGAGCCGTGGGTCGCCGCGCGCGATGCCGCCGTGCTGACGCTGCTTTATGGCTGCGGGCTGCGGATATCCGAGGCGCTCGCGCTGCGCGCCGACGCCCATCCGCTGCCAGAGGTGCTGCGCATCCGGGGCAAGGGCGACAAAGAACGGCTGGTCCCGGTCGTCCCCGCCGCCCGCGAGGCGGTGGCCGAATACATACGCCTGTGCCCCTACCCGGCCGAGCCGGACGCCCCCTTGTTCTACGGCGCACGCGGAAAGCCGCTCAATCCGCGGATGATTTCCAAGGCGATGGAGCGGGCGCGCATGTCGCTTGGCCTGCCTTCGACCGCGACGCCGCATGCGATGCGCCACAGCTTTGCCACGCATTTGCTGGCCGCGGGCGGCGATCTGCGCGCCATTCAGGAACTGCTGGGCCATGCGAGCCTCGGCACCACCCAGATCTACACTGCCGTCGACGCGGCGCGACTTATGGAAATCTACGACAAGAGCCATCCGCGCGCCTGAAGTTCGCTTGCCCCTGCGTCGCAAATCCGGCATCACGGACAAATGGATATCCGCATCAAAGCCCTTTTCGTCCACCTTCTGACCGCCACCGGCGCGGTGTTGTCGATGCTCGCGCTCCTCGCGGCCGCGGAAGGCCAATGGTCGATGATGTTCCTTTGGCTCGTCACCGCGTTCTTCGTTGACGGGATCGATGGTCCGCTCGCGCGGCGCTACGATGTGAAGGCGAATTTTCCGCTCTATGACGGTGTCCTGATGGACCTGATCATCGACTACCTGACCTATGTCTTCATCCCTGCCTTCGCGCTGTTCCAGTCGAGCCTGCTGCCGGGATGGACGGGCTGGCTCGCAATCATCGCGATCACCTATGGCAGCGTGGTCTATTTCTCCGACACCCGGATGAAGACGAAGGACAACTCGTTTCAGGGTTTTCCGGGCGCGTGGAACATGCTGGTGCTGGTGCTGTTCGCGCTGAAGCCCGGCTATTGGACGATCCTCGTGGTGGTCGTGGCGCTTGCCATCGCGATGTTCCTGCCGCTGAAATTCATCCACCCCGTGCGCACGAAGCGCTGGCGCGTGGTCTCTCTGCCTGTGGCGCTTCTGTGGACCTTCTTCGCGGGCTGGGCCGCATGGGTCGATTTCGACCCGGCGAGCTGGGCGCATTGGGGGCTGGTCGTGACCTCGTTCTACCTGCTGCTCGTCGGCATCGTGCAACAAATCGTCCCTGAACGGCGTTGACCTGCGACGGCCGCTCCGGCGGTCCGCGGCAACAGTTTTCAGGAGGCCTCATGCGTCACACTTTCGCGCTCATTGCCGTCGTGTTCTCGGCGCAGTCGGCCATCGCCGCGCCGCGCTATCTCGACGACCGCTCCACCCCCGCTGCGCTGGTCCGCTCGCTCTATAACGCGATCTCGCTGCATCAATACGCCCGCGCCTGGAGCTATTACGCCGATCCGGAAGAGGATGGCGATTATGCGGATTTCGCGAGAGGCTATGCCGACACGGCGGAGGCCTCGGTCACGGTCGGCCCCATGACGTCGGAAGGCGCGGCCGGCTCTATCTACACGACTCTCGCGGTGACGGTGACCGCCCGGACGCGTGACGGAAAGACCGAGAGCTTCGGGGGCTGTTACGTGGTGCGCCAGATTCAACCCGCGATCCAGGAACCGCCCTTCACGCCGCTGCAGATCACGGACGGGCACCTCATGGCGCGATCTTCGGACGAGGCCATGCCCGCAAGCTGCGACGCCGACGGTCGGCCGCGGTTCTGAGCACTCAGACCCGCGTCAGCACCACGCCCGAGACGATCAGCAGCGCGGCAAGCGCCTTCGTAACCCGCATCTTCTCGCCGAAAACGAGCCAACCGATGAGCACCGCGAACAGGATCGAGGTCTCGCGCAGCGTCGCGACCAGCGCGATCGGCGCGCGGGTCATCGCCCAGATCGAGATCGCGTAAGCCCCGTAAGACGCCGCAGCCCCGAGCGTCGCGATTCCCCATTCGCGCGGCACGGCGCGCAGCATCGCGGTGCCGCGCTGAGCCAGCATACCTGAGGCGAAGAGCACGCCACCCAACACCATGATCCACCCGACGTAGCCCACCGGCTCGCCCGATATGCGCGCGCCCATCCCGTCGACCAGCGTGTAGGTCGCAGTCGCGAGTGCCGAGCCCATCGCGTAGGGCAGCAGACGGCGACTCTCGCCATCGGTGAACACGCCGCGCGCCATCAAGGCGATGCCGAGGCCCAGCACCGCGATCCCGGCATATTCGAGCCCGCTCATCGCGTCGATCGCCAAGGCGGCGGAGACGACCGCCACCATCATCGGCGCGGTTCCACGCGCGATCGGATAGACCCGGCTCAGGTCGCCCTGCTCATAGGCATGGGCGAGGAAGAACTTGTAGCCAAAATGGATGACGCCCGCGGCGAGGATCCAGCCCAGCGCGGCAATGTCCGGCAGCGGTCGCGACAGGGCGACCGCCAGGCCGATCACCGCCTCGGCAATCGACAGCATCACCATCGCACGGATTTTCGAGCCACCAAGCCGGATCAGCGCGTTCCACAGGGCGTGCAGAAAGGCCGCGCCC
This sequence comes from Thioclava sp. JM3, assembly GCF_002213185.1. Lineage (NCBI taxonomy): Bacteria > Pseudomonadati > Pseudomonadota > Alphaproteobacteria > Rhodobacterales > Paracoccaceae > Thioclava > Thioclava sp. JM3. The sequence continues at coordinate 21,807 of NZ_NBOB01000006.1, read as the reverse complement.
AGCACCGCCGCCATGATCGTCAAACTCATTTCCGCGCCCTTCCCTGCCCGACCGACAATCGGTAGCTCCGGGCCACGACAAGGGCAAGCGGCCTCGCACCGTGCTGAGATGTCTGGCCTCGCCGCAACGGCTTCTCTCCGCGCGGGGCGCACGAAGAAACTGGGGAAGGGGCTACGGCGCTCTCGAGTCAACCGACATGCGAGGAATGCGACCGAATGATACAGTGAATCGGAAACTTCGTCCCAAGCCGGCAACCCCCCGCGCGTCTGGAAAACGGTGCCGTCCGCCGAACTCCCAGGTTGCAAGAAGGGGCGCGCGAAGGGATTGCGGAACGCAGCGCACTCGGGCTATGGGCGATCCATGCCCAGATATGCCTTGAAAATCGAATATGACGGGGGCCCCTTTGCCGGGTGGCAACGTCAGGCCGATCAGCCTTCGGTGCAAGGCGCGGTCGAGGACGCTTTGGCGAAGCTCGAACCCGGCCCCCACACGATCGCCGCGGCGGGACGCACCGATGCGGGCGTTCATGCGACCGGGCAGGTGGCCCATGCCGATCTGAAGAAGGACTGGGACCCGTTCCGACTTTCGGAAGCGCTGAATTATCATCTCCGCCCCGCGCCGGTGGCGATACTCGCCTGTGCCCGGGTCGACGACGAATTCCACGCCCGGTTCTCGGCGCAGGAGCGGCGCTACCTGTTCCGGCTCGTGCAACGTCGTGCGCCGACGACCCATGACCGCGGTCTGGTCTGGCGCGTGCAGAACCCGCTGGACGTGGAGGCGATGCGCGAAGGCGCGTCGCATCTGATCGGGCACCATGATTTCACGACGTTTCGTTCGACCATGTGCCAATCGAAATCGCCGGTCAAAACGCTCGACGAGATCCGGATCGAAGAACATGACATTCTACATGGGCGCGAGGTGCGGTTTCATTTGCGCGCTCGCAGCTTCCTGCACAATCAGGTCCGTTCGATCGTCGGCACGCTGGAGCGGGTCGGTGCTGGCTCCTGGCCGGCCGAGCGCGTCGCCGAAGCGCTCGCCGCCCGCGACCGCGCCGCATGCGGTCCGGTCTGTCCGCCGCAGGGCCTCTATCTAAGCGCCGTCGGCTATCCCAGCGATCCCTTCGGCTGACACGGTCTGGCCCCCGGCCGGGGCGCGCGGTATCGGCAGCTGAGTTGGAAGCGAGGTCTTGCGCTTTTCCATCGGGGCGAAGCTCCGACTTTCCTTCATCGCGCGCGTGACCTGGCTTGCCATTGCTCCGCTTCGCCTGCGCGGCGTGATCTCGAAATTCTGCGCTTTTTGAATATCAGCGTCAGGCCCTCCGGGCACCTGAACGACAGGCGAAGCAGGGTCGTCGCCCTCCAACCGTTGCAGACGCGAGATGATCTCATCCAGCCGCGCCGCGCAACGCTGCCCCAAGGCAGCGTCGAGATAGCGCAGAAACATGGCGGTCTCGCGTCTCGAGAGATGGGGGACGGGGACATCTCGAATCTTCGGATGTGCGGTCGCTTGGCTACGCGCGCCGGTCACCGGAGCTTCATGCAATTTCTCGCCCGGACGCAGGCCGATAGGCAAAAGCTCGATATCGCCTTCTGGACAGTCCGGTCCGCGAAGGCGCAACCCGCGCGCTTCGACCATCTGCCGGGCGAGATCGCCGATCCGGATCGGCGCGCCCATGTCGAGTGCATAGACCCGTCCTGCGCCGTCCCAACGCCCTGCGATCAGCACAAGCCGCGCGGCCTCGGCGATCGTCATGAAGTAGCGCGTGGCCTCGGGATCGGTGAGCGTGATCGGCCCGCCCTGCGCGATCTGTCGCTCGAATATCGGCACGACCGACCCGGATGAGCCGAGCACATTCCCGAAGCGCACGATGGAGAAGACGGTCGCGCCCGCACGGCGCGCAAGATCCTGCACGACCAATTCGGCCATTCGTTTAGACGCCCCCATGACCGAGCGGGGCGCGATCGCCTTGTCACTCGAAATCAGCACGAAACGCGCAACTTTCGCGGCGCGGGCGGCGCGCGCGAGACAGACCGTGGCGGCGACGTTATTCGCGCATCCCGAGAAGGGATTCTGCTCGACCAGAACGACATGTTTGTAGGCGGCGGCGTGGAATACGACGTCGATCGTTTCGCGCGAGAATATCTCATGCACCAGCGCCGCATCCGCTGCAGAGCCGAGCCGCGTGACAAGTTCGGTGCCCGCGCGCTCCGCCAGCGGGCTCAGGTCGGAGAGGATTGTGAAGAGCGCCGTTTCCGATAGCTCGAGAAGGACCAGTTTCGCCGGACGACAGGCGAGTATCTGGTGGCAAAGCTCCGCCCCGATGGAACCGCCCGCCCCCGAGATGAGCATGGTTTTGCCGCGGTAGAACTCCGTGTCGGGTGGATCGTCTTCCGTGATCTCGGAGCGACCAAGCCACCGTTCGGAGCGCACCGGCTGCAGCCGCGCGGCGAGATCGGCGCCACCGACCAGAAGCGCGAAATCCGGCAATGCCTCGCAGCGCAGTCCGAGGGCCGAGAGGTCTCGCGCCAGCGCGGCCTTGCGCGGCGTGGGCAGGAGCGGGTCGGCGAGAACGACGCGATCGACGTTGAACTTGCGGATCAGTGCCTCGCGCGTCACGTGGCCGAGAACCGGAACCCCGTCCAAGGTCGCACCGCGCAGAACCGGGCTGTCATCGAGAAACGCGCAGGTCAGGAAACCGGATCGATCGCGCAACGCCCGCGCCAGCGCGAGCCCCTCCGGGGTCGCGCCGTAGATTGCGATGCGCGAGACGACGTACGAGCGGCGATACAGCACTGCGGTCAGCCCCAGAAGAACCCAGCGTTGAGCCACGAGGCCAGACAGGAACGCGCCCCCGAAGAAGAATGCGATCGCGCCACCTCGCCATCCAGGACTGATCCAGAGGGCAAATACCAGAAGGCAGGAGACACCCAATGCCTTCCCCGCCCCATCCCTTGCGAAGTCCTTCAGGGGCAAGCGGGCAAGACCGGTGCCGAGGCTCACTGATGCGGCGACGATACCCCCCACCGTCAGAAAGACTGGCGAAGGGAGCCCAAGGCTCCATCCCGGCGACGTGGTTGCGAAATGCATTGCTGCGGCAAGGCATCCTATCGCCAGAAGCGCATCGAGCGCCGCGATGACAGCCGCCTTGCGCGGGCGCGACATTGCGATCAGCCGCGTCGCGATCTTGTCGGTGAGCACCGAACTCATGCGCGCGCTCTGCGCAGGGTTTGCCAGATCAGCGCGAGATCGAGCCAGCACGAGGCCCGACGTTGGTACAGCAGATCAAGCCGCGCTTTCTGTGGAACGCAGACGCGGTCATAGATCCGCCGCGCCTCCTCCGCGGAACGACACGATGCCATCAGCCGCGCCTCTTTCGCGGCGAACTGGACGCTCGCAAGCCCGGTGATACCCGGCGGACTTGTAAGCACCTGTGCGTAAAGCTCGGGAAATCGCTCCACCACCTCGCGCAGCGGCGGGCGCGGTCCGACGAAGCTCATGTCGCCGCGCAGCACGTTCCATATTTGCGGCAATTCATCCGCGTGGCAGCGGCGCAACAGCCGGCCAAGCGGCGTAATCCGTCTGGCTTTATGGCCGCCGGAGACGCCGTAATCGCCGGGATCCGCCGCCATCGTGCGAAACTTCCACATGCGGAAGCTACGCGTGGGACTGTGCATCCGCTCACCCCCGTGGAACCACGGTCGCCCCTGCACCATCGCGATGACCAGCCAGACCAGCGCGATCAGCGGCACCACCATGGGTAGCGCGAGCATCGCCAGTGTCAGATCGAAGAGACGTTTACGCCTGCGCCGGACCTGGATCATGCCAATTCTCCTGCTGTGGATCATCACCGAAGAAACGAAACCTTCGCGAGCCTATGCCTCTTCCAGTTGCGATGTGGTTAACGCCAAACCGTCATGAGATGTGACCGGACCTCACGGCACCTGACACCGATACAATCGGCTGTATGGACTTCGCCGGACGCCAGTGGTTGGATCGCGCCCGATACGAAGGAGGCACCGATGGCATTCGGCAAAAACATCCGCACATGGTTCGAAGGCGCATGGCACGAGGGCGATATCGCCGTGATGCGCGCCGCCGATCACGGGCTTTGGCAGGGCAGCTCGGTCTTTGACGGGGCGCGACTTTTCGACGGGGTCGTGCCCGATCTAGACCTGCATTGCGCACGCACCAACCGCTCCGCCGAGGCGCTGATGATCACGCCGACCATCGCACCCGAGGAGATGGTCGAAATCGCGCGCGAGGGGCTGCGGAAATATGACAAGGGTGCCGCTGTCTACGTGCGCCCTATGTACTGGGCGATCGCGGGCTCGGATCTGGGCGTCGCACCGAAGCCCGGCGAAACCGGATTCGCGCTGTGCCTCGAAGAGGTGGCAATGCCCGACCCGGGCAAGTCGACGACGCTGACCACGACGCAGTTCCGCCGTCCCGTTCTTGCCGACAACGTCACCGACGCGAAGGCGGGCTGCCTCTATCCGAACAACGCCCGAATGCTGGTCGAGGCGCAGCGCAAGGGCTTCGGCAACGCGCTGGTGCAGGACGCCATGGGTAACGTCGCCGAAAGCGCGACCGCGAATGTCTGGATGGTAAAGGATGGCGAGTATTTCACGCCGATGCCGAACGGCACCTTCCTCGCAGGCCTCACACGCAAGCGGATCATGGGCCTTCTGCGCGAGGGCGGCGAGACGGTGCATGAAGCGGTGCTGACGCTCGACGATTTCCGCAATGCCGACGAGGTCTTCCTGACCGGCAACTTCGCCAAGGTCACCCCGGTCGCGGGCTTCGACGATGTCAGCTACACGCCCCGCAAGGGCACACAGCGGGCGCGCGAAGCCTATATGGACTGGGCGCAAGGCTCGCCGCTTTGAGCCTCGACACCCCTGCGGTTGCCAAAGGCCCCTCGCCGGGCGATGATCCGCAGACACCCCGTCCCGGAGGAGCCATGCGCAAGTTTCTGGTTGTGCTCGACGATACCCGCGAATGCCTCAACGCGATGCGGTTCGCGGCGATGCGCGCGAACCATACCGGCGGCGGCGTGATCATCCTTTCGGTGATTCCACCCGACGAGTATCAGCATTGGATCGGCGTAGCCGAGATCATGCGCGACGAAGCCCGCGAGCGGATCGAGGCGCATTTCGAGGTTTTCGCGAAATGGATGCGCGACCGGCAGGGCGTAGAGCCGGAACTGGTGATCCGCGAAGGCGAGCCGGTGCCCGAGATCATCGCCGTGATGGACGAGCATCCCGAGATCGGCGTTCTGGTACTCGGCGCGGGCTCAGGCAAGGGCGGCGCGGGTCCGCTAGTGACGCAGATGGTCAAGCAGGCGGGGACGCTGCCCTGCCCGTTGACGATCGTGCCGGGCGAGATGTCGAAGGAAAAGCTCGAACAGATCACCTGACCGATGCCGATGCCCTGGACCTATCGCCATGCGCAGAAGGAGTTCGCCTCTTTCCTCGCAGATGCGCGCGATCGGATGGGCCTCGATTCCGACAACATGACCTACACGGCGATCGAGGGGGTTTTCGTGACCTTCCGCGCGCGGCTGCGCCCTGTCGAGGCCATCGCCTTCGCCGATTGCCTGCCTGCGGTGGTACGTGCGGTTTTCCTGTATCACTGGGATGTGATGGCAGCGCCGCGCCCGTTCGGCAGCCGGACCGAGATGACGCGCGAAGCGCAGGCGTTGCGCCCACATCACAACCTGACCCCCGATAACGCCATCGAGGCCACCGCCTTTGCGCTCTGGCGCCATGTCAATCATCGTGACTTCGGGGCCGCTCTCAAGCGGATCGGGCCGGAAGCGGAAGCATTTTGGCGCCCGGAGGTGGCCGATCCTGCCGAGATCGCGCCGCGCATCATCTAGCGCATAGCCGCGATTACTTGATTAATTCAGTCGGAAGGCGCATATCAGCGGCAAGCCAAGGAGGCACGCGATGTTTATTCAGACCGAGACGACCCCGAACCCCGCGACGCTAAAATTCCTGCCCGGCCAGACCGTGCTGGAGACCGGCACCGCTGATTTCCCCTCCGCCGAGACGGCGGCCAAATCGCCGCTGGCCAAGCGCGTTTTCGCAGTACCCGGCGTGACCGGAGTGTTCTTTGGTTCGGATTTCGTGACCGTGACGAAGGATGACACGACCAGCTGGGATCATGCGAAACCGGCGATCCTCGGCGCGATCATGGAGCATTTCCAGTCCGGCGCCCCGGTGATCGAAGGCGAAGCTGCGCCCTCGGGCCATGCCGAGCATGACGGCGAGGACGGTGCGATCGTCTCGCAGATCAAGGAGTTGCTCGACACCCGCGTGCGCCCGGCCGTGGCGCAGGACGGTGGCGACATCACCTTCCACGGCTTCGAGCGAGGCGTGGTCTACCTGCACATGCAGGGCGCCTGCGCAGGCTGCCCGTCGTCGACGCTGACGCTCAAGATGGGGATCGAGAACCTGCTCAGACATTACATCCCCGAGGTTTCAGAGGTGCGTCCGGTCAATGCCTGATCTGACGTTAGGCTTCGACACATCGGCCGCGCATTGCGCGGCCGCTTTGCTGTCGGGTGAAGACTGCCTCGCTTCCCGCCACGAAGAGATGGGACGTGGTCAGGCGGAACGGCTTGTGCCGCTTCTGGAAGAACTCCTCGCCGAGGTGGGCGTTTGCTGGCGCGACGTGACGCGAATCGGCGTCGGGATCGGACCGGGAAATTTCACCGGCGTCCGTATCGCCGTATCCGCCGCACGCGGGCTTTCACTGAGCCTGAGGGCCCCGGCTCTGGGCGTCTCGATCACCGAGGCCACACAGTTCGGTAGTAAGGGCCCGGTGCTTGCGGCGGTCGCAGCCCCGCGCGAGCGTGTCTATCTCGAAGGATTTCGCATGGCCCGGCCCGTTTCGCTCGATCTGCACGATCTCGATGCGCTTCCCGAAGGGCTGACCGAACCCGCGCTGACGTGCATCGGCTCCGCAGCCGAAGCGGTCGCCCAACGGATCGGCGCCGCTGCCGCGCCTGCGGCTTTTTCGCCGGCCGAAGCGATCGCACGCATCGCGGCGAAGCGCGAAGTGGTTGCCGGCGAACGGCCCGCGCCGCTCTACCTGCGTGCCGCAGATGCCGCCCCGCCCTCCGATCCGCCGCCAAGGATCCTCGACTGATGCGCGCCGAAGCTCTCGCCGAACTGCACGCCGCCTGTTTCACCACGCCACGCCCTTGGAACGAAGCCGAGTTCCGGGATCTGATGCGCGGTCCCGGCACCTTTCTGCTGAACGAGAACCGAGGCTTCCTGCTGGGACGCGTCATCGCGGGCGAAGCCGAGCTTCTGACCCTCGCCGTCGACCCGAAAGCGCGCCGCAACGGCACGGGACGCGCGTTGGTCGAGCGTTTCGCGCAAGAAGCCGCAGAGCTGGGGGCCGAGAGCGCCTTCCTAGAAGTCTCCGCCGAGAATGATGCCGCACGCGCGCTTTACGCAGCGACCGGCTGGAAGGAATCAGGCCGTCGCAAGGGCTATTACCGCGGTCCGGAGGGCGAACGCATCGACGCGCTGGTTCTTACGCTGCCACTCTCTAGAGCGGGAAGCTGACCGTTCAATCAAATTTGTCTCGCGACCTCGCGTCATCCGCAACTTGACGCTTGACCCCCTCGGCAAGCTCTGCCCAAATCGCTGTGTCCGCGCGCCGAACAGAGCGCGCCAACAGGCTTTTCCAACAGGGCCATAACGACTCGGGAGTAATCCATGACCTATTTCACCAAGTTCCTCGGCGCCGCGACCGCGCTCGCGCTGAGCGCCGGGGCCGCGCTGGCCGATCCCGCGATCATTTATGATCTGGGCGGCAAGTTCGACAAGAGCTTCAACGAAGCCGCCTTCAACGGCGCGAAGCGTTGGGCGGAAGAGACCGGCGGCTCCTACAAGGAACTGGAGATGCAGTCGGAAGCTCAGCGTGAGCAGGCCCTGCGCAAACTCGCCGAGTCGGGTGCCAATCCGATCGTGATGACCGGCTTCGCCTTCGGCGACACGCTCAACACCGTCGCCCCCGACTATCCCGACACGAAATTCGCGATCATCGACATGATCGTCGACCAGCCCAATGTGCAGTCGATAATGTTTAAATCCGAACAGGGTTCATACCTCGTCGGCATGATGGCTGCGATGGCCTCGAAAACCGGCACTGTCGGCTTCGTGGGCGGCATGGATGTTCCCCTTATTCGGCAATTTGCCTGCGGCTATGTTCAGGGTGTGAAAGCGACCAATCCCGACGCGAAAGTCATCCAGAACATGACGGGCACCACCCCGGCGGCCTGGAACGACCCAGTGAAGGGCGGCGAGATCGCCAAGGCCCAGATCAGCCAAGGTGCCGACGTGATCTACGCCGCTGCCGGTGGCACCGGCATCGGTGTTCTGCAAGCGGCGGCCGACGCAAACATTCTGTCGATCGGCGTGGACAGCAACCAGAACTATCTGCACCCGGGCCAAGTACTCACGTCGATGCAGAAGCGCGTCGACAACGCAGTCTTTGACGCGTTTTCCGCCGGTCCGGATTTGAAGACCGGTACAAGAACGATGGGTCTTTCCGATGACGGCGTTGCAGTCGCAATGGACGACAACAACAAGTCGCTAGTTACCCCCGAAATGCAAAAGGCTGTCGAACAAGCCAAACAGGAAATCATCGACGGCAAGATCGAAGTGCATGACTACATGTCGGATGACAGCTGCCCGGTCGAGTGATGAACGGAACAGAGTCGAACAACGCGGGGCGGCAGGCAACTGCCGCCCTTGCCACTGAAAACGCCAGCGATGCGGCCGAGGCGGCCCATGCTGCCGCAACGCCCACGGGCGCGCCCGCGATCGAGCTTAAAGGCATCTCGAAAGCCTTCGGCACGGTGCAGGCCAACAAGGACATTTCGATCCGGGTCATGCCCGGCACGATCCACGGCATCATCGGCGAGAACGGCGCGGGGAAATCCACGCTGATGTCGATCCTCTACGGCTTCTACAAGGCGGATGCGGGCGAGATCTGGATCAAGGGCAAGCACACTCATATCCCCGACAGCCAGGCTGCGATCAGCGCCGGCATCGGCATGGTCTTCCAGCATTTCAAGCTGGTGCAGAATTTCACCGTGCTCGAGAACATCATCCTTGGCGCCGAGGATGGCGCACTTCTGCGCCCCTCGCTGTCGAAGGCGCGCAAGGAACTCAAGCGCCTCGCCGAGGAATACGAGCTCAACGTCGATCCCGACGAGAAGATCGAAGAGCTTTCCGTCGGCCACCAGCAGCGCGTGGAAATCCTCAAGGCGCTGTATCGTCAAGCAGATATCCTGATCCTCGACGAGCCGACCGGGGTGCTGACACCTGCAGAGGCCGACCACCTGTTCCGCATCCTCGATTTCCTGCGCAAGGAAGGAAAGACGATCATTCTGATCACGCACAAGCTGCGCGAGATCATGGAGATCACCGACACTGTTTCTGTGATGCGCCGCGGCGAGATGACGGCGACCGTGAAGACCGCCGAGACCTCGCCCGAGCAACTCGCCGAGCTGATGGTGGGCCGCAAGGTTCTGCTGAACGTCGACAAGACAGCAGCCCAGCCCGGCAAGACCGTACTGGAGATCGAGAACCTCCGCGTGAAGGACGAAGACGGGATCGAACGCCTCAAGGGCATCAATCTCGAAATCCGCGCGGGCGAAATCCTCGGCATTGCGGGCGTGGCGGGCAACGGCCAATCCGAACTGCTGGAAATCCTCGGCGGTTTCGCCAAGGGCACCGGCAACATCCGCATCAACGGCGAAGAGATCGACCTTACCGGCAAGCATAGCGACGGCCAGTCGCGGCGGCGTCGGGGCATCTCGCACGTTCCCGAAGATCGCCACAGTCTCGGGCTGATCCTCGATTTCGCCGCTTGGGAGAACATGATCTTCGGCTATCACTCGGATCCGGCCTATCAGAAGAACCGCTTCGTGATGGACAATACGGGGATCGTCGCCCACACCGCCGAGGCGATGGAGCGTTTCGACGTGCGCCCGCCGATCCCGACCCTGCCGGCAAAAAGCTTCTCGGGCGGCAACCAGCAGAAAATCGTGCTGGCGCGAGAGATCGAAAGAGATCCGGCCCTGCTGCTGGTGGGGCAACCGACCCGCGGCGTCGATATCGGCGCGATCGAATTCATCCACAAACGCATCATCGAACTGCGCGACCAAGGCGCTGCGATCCTGCTGGTCTCGGTCGAGCTTGACGAGATCCGGGCGCTCTCGGACCGGGTCGCGGTCATGTTCGACGGGCAGATCATGGGCATCGGCCCCGTCGAGACCGCCACGCAGACCGGCATGGGCTGCCTGATGGCGGGCATGGGCGGCGAGGACGTGCGCGGCATGGACGGCTGGACCATCGCCGCGCCCGAGGAGAGCCAATAATGGAAAAGACACCGAAATGGGTCGACGTGGCCCTGATCCCGCTCCTCAACCTGCTGATCGCCTTCGTGATCTCGGGGATCGTGGTGCTGCTGATCGGTGAAGACCCGATCAAGGCGATCAAGGTCATGGTCTCGGGCGCGCTCGGCTCGCCCTATGGCTGGGGCTACACGCTATATTACGCGACCAACTTCATCTTCACCGGCCTCGCCGTCGCCGTCGCCTATCACGCCAGCCAGTTCAATATCGGCGGCGAGGGTCAGGCGACGCTGGGCGGGCTTGGCGTGGCGCTGGTACTGCTGGCCTTCCCGTGGCCACATTGGAGCATCGCGCTGATCGCGGCGATGGCGGGCGGCGCGATCTTCGGCGCGGCCTGGGCGGCGATCCCAGCCTATCTGCAAGCGAAGCGCGGCAGCCATATCGTGATCACCACGATCATGTTCAACTTCATCGGCGCGGCGGTGCTGAACTACATGCTGGTCAACGTGCTGCGTCCGCGCGGCTCGATGGACCCGGCCACCGCTCGCTTCGGGCCCGCAACCCATCTGCCGACCTTCCATGATTTCCCGTTGGTCGGACAGTTCTTCTCGAAATCGGTCCCGGCGAACGTGTCGTTCTTCGTGGCGATCCTCGCCTGCTACCTCGTCTGGGTACTGATCTGGCGCACCAAGCTGGGCTTCGAGATCCGCGCCTTCGGGCGGTCGGAAAGCGCGGCGCGCTATGCAGGCATTTCGCCGGTGAAGATCGTGATGGCCGCGATGCTGATCTCTGGCGCTCTCGCCGGGCTGATGGCGATCAACAACGTGATGGGCGAAGCGCATCGTCTCGTGCTGAATTCGGTCGAGGGCGCAGGCTTCATCGGGATCGCCGTCGCGCTGATGGGCCGCAACCACCCGTTCGGCGTGTTCCTTGCAGCACTTCTCTTCGGCTTTCTCTACCAAGGCGGCGGCGAGCTGGCGCTGGAAACCACGATCCCGCGCGAGCTGATCACCGTGATCCAGGCGCTGGTGATCCTGTTCACCGGGGCCTTCGACAACATGCTGCGCGCACCGATCGAGAGCTTCTTCGTCGCGCGCGCCAACGCCCGGAAGGAGGCCTGAGATGGATTTCGGAACGATCATCGAAATTCTCGATAGCGCCGTTCGTCTCGGCACGCCGCTGCTGCTGGCCTGCCTCGCGGGCCTGTTCTCGGAACGCGCAGGCATTTTCGACATCGGCCTTGAAGGCAAGATGCTGATGGCCGCCTTCTTCTCCGGCGCGGTCGCGGCGGTGACGGGCAATGCGTGGCTCGGTCTTCTGGCGGGTGTCGCGGGCTCGATGAGCCTCGCCTTCGTGCACGGCCTCGCCTCGATCACCTTCCGCGGCAATCAGCTGATCTCTGGCGTCGCGGTAAACTTCCTTGCCTCGGGCTTTACCGTGCTGATCGCACAAAGCTGGTTCCAGCAGGGCGGTCGCACACCGCAGCTTTCGGGCAACGGGCGCTTCGATCCGATCACGCTGCCCGGTGCGGACGCGATAAAGGATGTTCCCTTCTTCGGGCCGATCTACTCGAACCTGATCTCGGGCCACTCGATCCTCGTCTATGTCGCCTTTGCGATGGTGCCGATCACCTGGTGGGTGCTGTTCCGCACCCGCTTCGGCCTGCGCCTGCGCGCGGTGGGCGAGAACCCGGAATCGGTCGACACCGCGGGCATCTCGGTCATCCGGATGCGCTACACCGCCGTCGCCATCACCGGCGTTCTGGCGGGGCTGGGTGGCGTCTATCTGGCAACCGGTCTGGCGGCTGGCTTCGTGAAGGAAATGACCGCCGGGCGCGGCTATATCGCTCTGGCCGCTCTGATTTTCGCGAAATGGCGGCCGGTTCCGGCGCTTGGCGCGACGATGCTCTTCGGCCTGCTGGAAGCGATCTCGAACCGCTATCCGAACATCGATCTGGGCGTAATCACGCTGCCGATCCAGTTCATGCAGGCGGTGCCCTACATCCTCACCGTGATCATCCTCGCCGGCTTCATCGGCAAGGCGATCCCGCCGCGTGCAGGGGGGCAGCCCTATGTCAAAGAGCGCTGAACTCGCGCAACTGATCCGCGAACGCGCGGGCGACGAGGCCCCGCGCCTCGGCCTGATCCTCGGCTCCGGCCTCGGCCATCTGGCCGAGGAGGTCGAGGGTGTCGCGATCCCCTATTCGGAGCTTCCGGGCTTTCCCCATGCGGGCGTCTCGGGCCACAATCCGAAGCTGGTGATCGGCACGCTCGAAGGCGTCCGCGTCGCGGTCTTCGGCGGTCGGGTTCACTATTATGAACACGGCAACCCCGCCGAGATGCGCCTGCCGCTGGAGATCCTCAAGGAGCTCGGTTGCGAAAGCCTGCTGCTGACCAATGCGGCCGGAAGCCTGCGTGAGGACATCCAGCCCGGCGGGCTGATGATGCTGAACGATCATATCAACTTCTCGGGCAACAACCCCCTGATCGGCGAGCCTTCGGATGCGCGTTTCGTGCCGCTGACCGAGGCGCACGACCCTGAAATCCGTGCCGAGCTCAAAGCCGCGGCCCGGGCCGAAGGGATCGAACTGCCCGAAGGCGTCTATTGCTGGTTTTCCGGCCCGACCTTCGAGACCCCCGCCGAAATCCGCGCCGCCAAGATCTTCGGCGCCGATGCGGTGGGCATGTCGACCGTGCCGGAAGTGATCCTTGCGCGTTTCCTCGGGCTGCGCGTCGCCGCCGTCTCCGTCATCACCAATATGGGGGCGGGCATGGCGCAGGAGAATATCAGCCACGAGCAGACCAAGGCGATCGCCCCCATGGGCGCAGCCAAGCTCGAGCAGGTTTTGCGACGATATCTGCAACAGTTGTAACCCTGCGGCACGGCGGGGTTTGACTTCGCCTGTCCTTCGGGGACACTAACGATGCAACCTCCTCAGCGGGTGCAGTCCATGCAGATCTACCTGCCCATCGCCGAAGTCTCGGTCAATATCTTCACCCTGCTGGGGCTCGGCGGCATCGTGGGGCTGCTCTCAGGCCTGTTCGGCGTGGGCGGCGGCTTCCTGATCACGCCGCTTCTGTTCTTCATCGGCATCCCGCCTTCCGTCGCGGTGGCGACCGGCGCCAACCAGGTCGTCGCCTCCTCGGTCTCAGGGGTTCTTGCGCAGCTCAAACGCAAGGCGGTCGACATCCCGATGGGGCTCGTGCTGCTGGTGGGCGGCCTTCTTGGCTCGGCAAGCGGTATCTACGTCTTCAACCTGCTCACCGCGCTCGGCCAGATCGACCTCGCGGTGCAGCTTTGCTACGTCGTCTTTCTCGGCCTGATCGGACTACTTATGCTGCAGGAGGGCATCCGCACTCTGCAAAAGCAGCGCAAGGGCGGTGGCGCGCGCAAGAAACGCGTGCAGCACACCTGGGTCCACAAGCTGCCCTTCAAGTTCAAGTTCCGGGCCTCGGGCCTGTATATCTCGGTGATCCCGCCGCTGCTGGTCGGCACCTTGGTCGGGATTCTCGCGGCGATCATGGGCGTCGGCGGCGGTTTCATCATGGTTCCGGCGATGATCTACCTGCTGAACATGCCGACCAAGGTCGTGATCGGCACCTCGCTGTTCCAGATTCTATTCGTCTCGGCCTTCACGACGCTGATGCACGCGATCACCAACCAGACGGTCGACGTGATGCTGGCGCTGCTGCTGATCGTCGGCGGCGTGATCGGCGCACAGATCGGCTCGCGTCTGGGCGCGCGGCTGAAGGCGGAACAGCTTCGTATTTTGCTTGCGCTTCTCGTGATCATCGTCGCAGGCAAGCTCGGCCTCGACCTCGTGCTGCATCCGGCCAATCTCTACTCCATCGCATCGGGGGGCGAATGATGATCCGTGCCGCTCTTCTCGTCCTCGGCCTTTGCGCAGCCGCCCTGCCCGCTTTGGCGCAGACCCGGCAAGTACTCCCCGCGCGCCCCGGGATGCCGATCACCAATCGCCCCGAGCCAGACGAGCAGATCGTCGCGGGGCTGAGCCGTGACAATATCGGCATCACAACGTCCTTCGACGGGTCACAAATCCTGATCTACGGCGCCATCAAGCGCGAGGCCCCGCAGCCCGACGGGCAGAAACTCGCGGTGATCGTGACGCTGGAAGGTCCGCTCGGCCCGGTCACGATCCGCCGGAAATCGCGCGAATTCGGCATCTGGGTGAACACGGCCTCCGTCGGCGTGGCCGCCGCGCCCAGTTATTACGCCGTCGCCACCTCCGGTCCGATGGAGGACATCCTCTCGCGGCGCACCGATATCCAGCAGCGCATCTCGATCCCGCTCGCGATGCGGGCCTTCTCCGGGCCGATCACGGTCGAGGATTCGATCCCCTTCACCGAGGCGATGGTCGATATCCGCAAGCAGCAAGGCCTCTACAAGATGGAGTCGGGCGGCGTGCATATCGTCGACGACACACTGTTCCGCGCCGACTTCGCGCTGCCGGCGAACCTCATCGAGGGCGATTACAAGACCCGCATCTTCCTACTGCGCGGCGGCAAGCTGGTGGACAAATACCAATCCGCGATCGAAGTGCGCAAAGTCGGGCTTGAGCGGTGGCTCTACTCGCTCGCCCATGAGAACGCGCCGCTCTACGGGCTTTTGTCACTGGCGCTTGCGGTCTTCGCTGGCTGGGCCGCCGCTGCGATCTTCCGCTTCGTGCGTTAACCACGCCCGACGAAGGGCATTCCGCTCGCCATCACCGTCATGTTGAGCACATTCGCATCCAGCGGCAGCGACGCCATGTGCAGCACCGAGCGCGCGACATTCGCCACATCCATCGTAGGCTCCGCCGTCTTCGCCGCCGCCTGATCCATATTCGCCAGAAGCCCGGTGCGCGCGTTGCCCACGTCGATCTGCCCGCAGGCGATGTCGAAATCGCGCCCGTCCAGCGCGATCTGCTTGGTCATGCCGTTGATCGCGTGTTTCGTGGTCGTATAGGCGAGCGATTTCGCGCGCGGCACCTGCCCCGAGATCGAGCCGTTATTGATGATCCGTCCGCCGCGCGGGGCCTGCCTGCGCATCTGCGCGAAAGCGGCCCGGGCGCAAAGAAACATCCCCGTCAGGTTCACCGCGATACAGGCATCCCAATCCTCGAGCGTAACCTCGTCGGGCAAGGCGGCAGGCGGGAACATCCCAGCATTGTTGAACAGCACGTCGATCCGGCCGAACCTGGCGACCACCTCGGCAAAGGCACGCTCCACCGCTTGCGCATCGCTCACGTCGCAGGCCACCGCCAGCCCGTCGCCCTTCGCGGCGACCTCCGCCAGCTTGTCTTCCGAACGTGCCAGACAGGCGACCTGCCAGCCCTCGGCCAGCGCGGCCTCTGCCACCGCGCGCCCGATCCCGGCGCTCGCCCCGGTCACCACCATAACGCCCATGTCACCCCTCCTTCGCCTTGGCTTAAATATCCCCGCCGGAGCCTCCTGCCCTATCCGTCCTGCGGTTCGGCTTTCAGTTCCAGCTTACCGCCGCCTTTCGGCAGGTCGTCAATGGTCAGCGGCGCCGAGGGCCGTGCCAGCCGCGCCCGCACCACCCAGAGCAGGCGATGCTGCGCCCGGGTGATCGCGACATAGGCCAGCCGCTTCCACAGCGGGATACCCGCCTCGATGCGCCCTGCCCTGTAAGCCGCGTAGATATCCGGCGCGAAAACCTGCACATCCTCCCATTGCGAGCCTTGCGCCTTGTGGATGGTCACTGCCGCCCCATGCAGGAAGGTGGCACCCATCCGGGCCGCGAACGGAATGAACGGCTCTTCCTCGTCCGGCATCTCGATCTTCACGATCGAGGCCGCCGAAAGCCGCGGATCTTCCGCCCCCATCACATGTAGCCGCGAGAAACCGGGCTTCTTGCCGGGGCCGAGATAGATCACCTGCGCGCCCTTGATCAGCCCGCGCGCTTCCAGATCAATCCGCTTCTTGCGGTGCTTTACCGGCAGTTCGATCCCGTCGCAGATCAAGGGCTCGCCCGGCAGCATCATGTCGGCGGGCGCGGAATGGGCCGCGCGGAAGGCATGGATCAACCGGATGCGCGTCGCGTTGCGCCAGACAAGCACCGGCGAGCGCGCCATCAGATCGCTCTCCACCCGCTCGGCCCAGACGACGCGGTCATCCTTCGCCGCCGCCTTCTCGATCTCGCGCTCGAACTGCTCGAAGGTCAGGCTGTCGTCGCCCAGCATATGCGCCAGATCGAGGATCGGGTTATCTTCGGCCTGCCGGTGGATGCGGTGCAGAATGTGTTTGCGCTCGTCGGGCAGCCGTTCGAACACCATCTCGCCCGACTGGTTCACCGGAGCGAGCTGCGCCGGGTCGCCGAACAGAACCAGCGTCGGGAAAATCTCGCGCAGATCGTCGAACTGCCGCTCGTCGAGCATCGAGGCTTCGTCGACAAAACCGATATCGAGCGGGTCTTCGCGCCGTTTCCAGCCATTGATGAAATCCGAGCCGCGCAACCCCGCCGAAGCCAGCGCCGCCGGGATCGATTTGTGCAGATCGTAGAAGGCCTTCGCCCGGTCGAGCGTCTCTTCGGTGAGCCCCATCTCGATCAGCAATTCAGGCTTCGGACGCTCGCCCTGACCGGTGAGCCATTCCGCGATCCGTTCGTATTCCGGGTCGTAGACGGGGGTGTAGAGAATGCGGTGGATCGTCGTCGCGGGCACCCCGCGCGAGCGCAACACGCTCGCGGCCTTGTTCGTCGGCGCGAGGATTGCCAGCGTCCGCTTCTCCTTGCGCCGCTTGCCCTCGAAATCGCCCGAGACCAGATCGACCCCTGCCGCCTCCAGCGCCTTGTAGAGTTCCGCCAGAAGCAGCGTCTTGCCCGACCCCGCCTTGCCGATCACCGACAGCACGCGTTTGCTGCCGCTTTCAGGCGTCATCGCGCCTTCGAGAATATCGACCCCCGCCGCCTCGAGCGCGGAAGCAACGGCATCCCAAGCCTCGGCCTGGTCCTCGGAAAACTGGATCATGGGGGTCGTCATGGCGCGACCTTACCCGCGCACATTGGCGGGCGGAAGGGAGAAAGGGCGCGGTTTTCGCGGGGTCCGCCACCGGGAGCCTCCGGCGGGGATATTTGGGTCGAGAAGAAGACGCCTGCCCCTTCCCGATCCCAATTGGCTTGCGCGTTCAGGCCGCCTTCTCGGCCGGGGTCGCGAGCGTCACGATATCCATCATGATCCGGTTCAGCTCGAAATCTTTGGGCGTGTAGACGCGGGCGACGCCGAAGCTGAGAAGCTTCTTCGCGTCCTCATCCGGGATGATCCCGCCCACGACGACCGGGACATGGTCGAGGCCCGCCGCGCGCATCCGCTCCATCAGTTCCTCGATCAGCGGCATATGCGAGCCGGACAGGATCGACAGCCCCACCACATGCGCCTCGTCCTCGATGGCTTTCGCGACGATCTGTTCCGGCGTCAGGCGGATGCCGTCATAGGTGATGTCCATGCCGCAATCGCGGGCACGGAAGGCGATCTGCTCGGCGCCGTTCGAGTGGCCGTCGAGGCCCGGCTTGCCGACGAGGAATTTCAGGCGGCGGCCCAGCTGCGAGCTGACCGCGTCCACGGCTTCGCGGATATCGTCGAGCCCTTCGGTCTGGTTCGAGGGCGAACGCGAGACGCCCGTCGGACCGCGATACTCGCCGTGAACCGAACGCATCACGCCCGCCCATTCGCCGGTAGTCGCGCCCGCTTTCGCGGCAGCAATCGAGGCTTCCATGACGTTCTTGCCGGCTTTCGCGTCCGCCTTGAGCTGGGCCAGCGCAGCCTGCACGGCGGCCTCGTCGCGCTCGGCCCGCCATGTGTTCAGCCGGTCGATCTGCTCCTGTTCCACCGCCGGGTCGACGACCATGATCCCGCCATCGCCTGCGGTCAGCGGAGAGGGCTCGCCCTGCTGCCAGCGGTTCACGCCGACGACGATGGTCTGCTCGGCCTCGATGCGGTTGATCCGGGCGGCGTTCGATTCCACCAGACGCGACTTCATGTAGTCGATCGCGGCGATCGCCCCGCCCATCCCGTCGAGCGTTTCGAGTTCGGCGCGGGCGCCATCTTTCAGTGCCTCGACCTTGGCGGTCACCGCCGGATTACCGTCGAAGAGGTCGCCATATTCCAGCAGGTCGGTCTCATAGGCCATGATCTGCTGCATCCTGAGCGACCATTGCTGATCCCACGGGCGCGGTAGACCCAGCGCCTCATTCCACGCAGGCAGCTGCACCGCGCGTGCGCGCGCGTTCTTCGACAGCGTCACGGCCAGCATCTCGATCAGGATACGGTAGACGTTGTTCTCCGGCTGCTGCTCGGTCAGGCCCAGGGAGTTCACCTGCACACCATAGCGGAAACGGCGGAATTTCTCATCCTCGACGCCGTAGCGGTCACGGCAGATTTCGTCCCAAAGCTCCGTGAATGCGCGCATTTTGCACATCTCGGTGACAAAGCGGATGCCCGCATTCACGAAGAAGGAGATGCGGCCGACCATCGCCGGGAAGGCCTCTTCCGGTACTTTGGTTTTCAGATCGTCGAGCACTGCAATCGCCGTCGCCAGCGCGAAGGCCAGTTCCTGCTGCGGCGTCGCCCCGGCTTCCTGCAGGTGGTAGGAACACACATTCATCGGGTTCCATTTCGGCAAGTGCTCGCGGGTATAGGCCGCGACATCGGTGATCATCGCGAGGCTCGGCTTCGGCGGGCAGATATAGGTGCCGCGCGACAGGTATTCCTTCACCAGATCGTTCTGCACCGTGCCCTGCAGCTTCGAGACATCCGCGCCCTGCTCCTCGGCCACCGCGATGTAGAGCGACAAGAGCCACGGCGCGGTCGCGTTGATCGTCATCGAGGTGTTCATCTGCTCGAGAGGGATCTCATCGAACAGCGCGCGCATGTCGCCCAGATGGCAAATCGGCACGCCGACCTTGCCCACCTCGCCGCGCGACAGGACATGGTCGCTGTCATAGCCGGTCTGGGTCGGCAGATCGAAAGCCACGGAGAGCCCCGTCTGTCCTTTGGCGAGGTTGTTGCGATAGAGCGCGTTCGAGGCGGCAGCCGTGGAATGGCCCGCATAGGTGCGAAACAGCCAGGGGCGGTCTTTGGCGGGCATCGTGTCGGTCATTGCGGCCTCCATCGGGGTGCGAATCTTGTCTGCGCAATATTGTTGCGCGTTTGGATGGTTTAAATTCAATTTTGTGATCCTGTCAATTCGCTGCGTCGCGGCGAGGCGGCAGCCTCAAGGGAACGCATCGTAGCAGGGCGGGGTTTTGACGGGGAGACCACCTTAGGAGAGCCCTTTGAAACTGCTGATCGTTCCCGCCCTCGCCCTTGCTGCCACTCTGCCCGCCTGCACCCGAGAGCAGGTCACCGACAACTCCGTGGATGCTGCCAAGCTCGGCGGTCGGGTGGTGGTCAATACCGCCGTTGGAGCAACAAACCTTGGCTATGAAGGGGGCAAGGCAGCCTATGGCGCAGTGAGGAACGCGCGCAACCAGGAAGGCGAAGCTTTCCCCGACGGGGCGCTTCTCTGCAGCGTCGGCGATGGCAGTTTCGTCAAAGCGAAAAGAGCCAAGGACGGGAGTTACAGCTGCCCCGAACTTTGATCTATGATCCGCGCCGCGCGAAACAGCAGGGACATATTATTTCAAAACTATACATTACAACTATTGCAAAGTTACTCGGCCATGCGTAACTCTCCTACTCAACCCGCCCCGATTCTGCGGCGCGGCGAGATTTTGACAGGAGAGAGCCATGGCCCTTGATCAGGAAACCGGGATCGCGCCCTACGACGCGCCGGAGAAGGACCTTTACGAGATCGGCGAGATGCCGCCCCTCGGCTACGTCCCCCCGAAAATGTACGCGTGGGCGATCCGCCGCGAACGCCATGGCGAGCCCGAGCAGTCGTTCCAGCAGGAAGTCGTCGACACCTGGGAGATCGACAGCCACGAAGTGCTGGTGCTCGTGATGGCCGCTGGCGTGAACTATAACGGCGTCTGGGCAGGCCTCGGCGTGCCGATCTCGCCCTTCGACGGGCACAAGCAGCCCTATCACATCGCGGGCTCGGACGCTTCGGGCATCGTCTGGAAGGTGGGCGACAAGGTCAAACGCTGGAAGGTCGGCGACGAGGTCGTGATCCACTGCAACCAGGACGACGGCGACGACGAGGAATGCAACGGTGGCGATCCGATGTTCTCGCCCAGCCAGCGGATCTGGGGCTACGAGACGCATGACGGCTCGTTCTCGCAATTCACCCGCGTGCAGGCGCAACAGCTGATGCCGCGCCCGAAACACCTGACCTGGGAAGAGGCCGCCTGCTACACGCTGACGCTGGCCACCGCCTACCGGATGCTGTTCGGTCACCACCCGCATGAGCTCAAGCCCGGCCAGAACGTGTTGGTCTGGGGTGCCTCTGGCGGTCTCGGCTCCTATGCGATCCAGCTCGCGAACACCGCGGGCGCAAATGCGATCGGCGTGATCTCGGACGAGAGCAAGCGCCAGTTCGTGATGGATCAGGGCGCCAAGGGCGTGATCAACCGCAAGGAGTTCAATTGCTGGGGGCAGCTGCCCACGGTCAACACGCCGGAATATAACGAATGGCTGAAAGAGGCTCGCAAGTTCGGGAAGGCGATCTGGGACATCACCGGCAAGGGCGTGAACGTGGACATGGTCTTCGAACACCCTGGCGAGGCGACCTTCCCGGTCTCGACGCTGGTGGTGAAGAAGGGCGGCATGGTCGTGATCTGCGCCGGCACCTCCGGCTTCAACTGCACCTTCGACGTGCGTTACATGTGGATGCACCAGAAGCGTCTGCAGGGCTCGCACTTCGCTAACCTCAAGCAGGCGGCCTCGGCCAACAAGCTGATGGTAGAGCGGCGTCTGGACCCCTGCATGTCCGAAGTCTTCCCGTGGGATCAGATCCCGCAGGCCCATACCAAGATGCTGCGCAACGAGCATAAGCCGGGCAATATGGCGGTGCTGGTTCAGGCTCCGAGAACCGGTTTGCGCACCTTCGAGGATGCGCTGGAAGCGGGCCGCCGCGACTGACGACCCATTTATGTTTCACGAGAAACCCGCGCTCGCGACGGGCGCGGGTGTTCTGGTGTGGGGGCTTCCGGGTGCGTCAGAGCCTTGGGTGGGCGCTTTGTCCGGCCGGTGCCCGGGCGCTTTATCTTGCAAGCCCGTTGGTCACTCGTGTCCGCTCTGTCCTCGCCAATGCGCCCTCCCGGGGAAGGGGCGGGCGAGGCCCGGGATGGTCGCCCCAAGCCAAGGACGCAACCCCAAATGAAAACGCCCGGCCATTCCGACCGGGCGCCTCGGTAGTGCTCATCGCTCAGGCCGCCTCTGTCGCGCCGTCGGGGGTTTTGGCGCCTGTCATGAAGGCGACGGCGTCCGACATCGAGTGTTGCTTCGGATCGATGACGCAGAGCCGTTTGCC